>JAFGAY010000354.1 GCA_016933425.1 Pirellulales bacterium | reverse complement strand
GGAACTCCACTGGTTCAAGCCGTTCACCAAGGTGCTCGATTGGCAAGAGCCCTTCGCCAACTGGTTTGTCGGCGGGCAGACCAACGTCTCCTATAACTGTCTCGACGCTCACCTGGGCACCCCGCGCGAGAACAAGATCGCCTACATTTGGGAAGGCGAGCCGGGCGACACCCGAACGTATACCTACAAGCAGCTTCACACGGAAGTCTGCAAGTTCGCCAACGTCCTGAAGCAGTTGGGCATCAAGAAGGGCGACGTCGTGGCCATGTACATGCCGATGGTGCCCGAGCTGGCCATCGCCATGTTGGCGTGCGCCCGAATCGGCGCGGTTCACTCGGTCGTTTTCGGCGGATTTTCGGCCGAGGCGATCGCCGATCGCAACAAGGACGCCTCGACGAAGCTGCAGATCACGGCCGACGCCGGCTGGCGCCGCGGCAAGGAACTTGCGCTCAAGAAAACGGTCGACGAAGCGCTCGATAAGTCGCCGACCGTCGAGAAGTGCGTCGTGTTGAAGCGCGTCGGCTGCGAGGTCGACATGAAGGAAGGCCGCGATTTCTGGTGGCACGAGCTCATGGAAAGCGTCTCGGCCGACTGCCCCGCCGAGCCGATGGACAGCGAATCCCCCCTGTTCATCCTTTACACGAGCGGCTCGACCGGCAAGCCCAAGGGCGTCAAGCACACGACGGCCGGCTATAATCTCTACGCCAAGAAGACGACCGAGTGGGTCTTCGACGTCCGCGACGACGACGTCTATTGGTGCACGGCCGACATCGGCTGGATCACCGGGCACACCTACATCGTCTATGGTCCCTTGACGGCCGGCGTCACGTCGTTCATGTATGAAGGCGCGCCCAACTTCCCGCAGGAAGACCGCTTCTGGGAGCTGATCGAGAAGTACCGCGTCAACATCTTCTACACGGCCCCCACGGCCATCCGCGCGTTCATTAAGTGGGGCGACCACTGGATCGACAAGCACGACCTGTCGAGCCTGCGGCTGTTGGGCACGGTCGGCGAGGGGATCAATCCCGAGGCCTGGATGTGGTACCACAAGAAGATCGGCGGCGAACGGTGCCCGATCGTCGATACGTGGTGGCAAACCGAGACGGGCGGCATCATGATGACGCCTCTGCCCGGCGCTTGCCCCACCAAGCCGGGAAGCTGCTGCAAGCCGCTGCCGGGCATCGTGCCCGAGGTGGTTGGCGAGGATACTCAGCCGGTTGATCCGGGCAACGGCGGCTGGCTGGTGATCGCGAAGCCCTGGCCCGGCATGATTCGCGGCATCTGGGGCGACGACCAGCGGTTCAAGGACCAATATTACAGCGACGTTCCCGGCAAGTACCTCTGCGGCGACAACGCGCGGTGCGACGAGGACGGCTACTACTGGATCATGGGCCGGATCGACGACGTGTTGAACGTGTCGGGCCACCGGCTTTCGACCATTGAGATTGAAAGCGCCCTGGTCAGCCATCCGGCCGTGGCCGAGGCCGCCACCGTCGGCCGGCCCGACGACTTGAAAGGCGAGGCGGTGGCCGTGTTCGTCAGCCTGGCCTCCGGCTACGAACCGGATGACGAGTTGAAGAAGCAACTCAAGCTCCACGTGCGCAAGGAAATCGGCGCCCTGGCCGTGCCCGACGACATTCACTTCACCAGTTCGCTCCCCAAAACCCGAAGCGGTAAGATCATGCGGCGATTGCTGCGCGACATCGCGGCGGGCCGCGAAACGGTCGGCGACACGACCACGCTCGAGGATTACAGTGTTCTCGCCCGTCTCCGCGCCGGCGACGAAGACTAAAAAACACGAAGGATAACGTTCAAAATAGGATAGCCGCTGGCAAAAGCCCGCGGACGCATCCCCATTCGTCATCCATACTCCCCAATTTAATCGAAAAGAACTTGGGCGGGTCGGAGAGCCATGGCGGTTCTCGGCCCGCCTTTGCTTCTTGTCGCGTCCCATGCCCGATGGATCCATCAACGTCGTTCGCTTAACTCCGCCGGGACGCGGCGCGATTGCCACGCTGGTGGTTGCCGGACCCCGCGCGGTCGACGCGGTCGATCGCTGGTTTTACGCCCGCTGCAAACGCCTGCTGGCCGCTTGCGCGGCAAACACGATGATTGTCGGTCATTTTGGGCACAAGGAAAACGGCGAGGAAATCGTCGCCCGGCGGGTCGCCGACGAAGAAGTTCTGTTGCATTGCCACGGGGGCACGGCGGCCGTGGCGCGAATCGAATCTTTATTGACCGAACAGGGAGCAACACGAAAAGCCTGGACGGACTGGGCGGCCGATTCGCACGACGATCCGATCCAAGCCGAGGCTCTCGCGGCCCTGGCCCAAGCGACCACCGAACGAACCGCCGGCGTCTTGTTGGATCAGTATCAAGGCGCGCTGCGCAGCCGGATCGAGGAGATGAAGACCGCCTTGGGCGGATTGACACGCGGCCCTCACCCTAACCCTCTCCCAAAGGGAGAGCGGACTTGTCGTTACCCTAACCCAAAGGGAGAGGGGGGTTTTTTAATGGATCGCCTGTTGGCTCGCGCGCCGCTGGGACTGCATCTGGTCAAACCGTGGCGGGTCGTTCTGGCCGGCCCACCCAATGTCGGAAAAAGCAGTCTTATCAACGTCCTGGTTGGCTACCGTCGGGCCATCGTTCATCCCACGCCGGGCACGACTCGCGACGTACTGACCGCCGCGACCGCGATCGACGGTTGGCCCATCGAACTGGTCGACACGGCCGGCCTTCGCGTCGGCGGCCACTCAGTCGAGACCGAAGGAGTGCGCCGCGCCTGGAACCAAATGGCGACAGCCGATCTTGTGCTCCTGGTAGTTGATGCGAGCCGACCGCCGGCCGAACCAGACCAACTGTCTCTCGAATCTTTCGAACCGGATCCCACTGCCGGCTTGCCCAGCCCTGGAAACCAGAACCGCAAGGTGCTTGTCGTCCATAACAAGGTGGACCTACTTCCCCCCCTGGGAGAGCGGCCCGAGGGCATCACGACTAGCGCGTTGACTGGCGAAGGCGTGCCGGATCTACTCCGGTCAATCGGCTCGTGTCTCGTTCCTGAATCGCCTGCACCCGGCGAACCGGTTCCTTGGACCGTCCGCCAGATTGAATCTCTGACCGCGGCCCGGGCATTTCTGGCCGACGGCAACGCGGAAGCATCCTTGGCGTGCCTGGGGCAACTATAGCCGGAAGTCCCCTATTTTCCCAGTCTACCTGTTTATACACTCACTGCCGTTTCTCCGGCAACTGCCCTTTCGCGGCCTGGCGAATTGTGGTACTTAACCCCGCCTCAGACAGCCATTTTCGGCGGACCGCGCGTTGTGAGGCGTGTTTCTTGTTGCGGAGAAACTCGTCTTTTGTGGACCGACGGAGGCGACCTCTTCCAACCACATTTCGTTTCGAGAGCCAAGCCGGGGACAAGTCCGATGAAACGTCTCGTTCTTCGCATATCGGCACTCGCTGCCGTTGTGTTGCTGGGCTGGATTGCCATTGCCTACGCCCAACGCCAAAACGACTCGACCGATGGCCAAGCCTCCGACGCGGGCCGCTCGACGATTGCCTTGGGTGGGCCCGACCTCGGACCGCCGGCCGTCATTACCGATGCTCAGCTCAACCCGCTGCGCGGTTCTCAAGACCCTCCGGCACCGGAAGAAATCGCTCCGGCCAATTATCCGCCCGTGCCGGACTATGCGAACGAGCCGTCGGGCCAGGCGGTCGCGGCCGGCGGCGCTTCGACCGCCGACGTGCCGCCGGATCCCTTTGGGCTTCAGACCGTTCAACCCCGGTCGACCGGCAACGCGCCGACAACCGCCGACGCTCCCCCGGCGCCGCAGCGGAATACCCATGACGCTTTTGACGATCAGCAGCCGGATTACGCCGCGCCGCCGGCCGATTCACGAGCCCCCAGCGCTACTCAGCAATATCCGACGTCGACCGGTTATGACAACGGCGCGAACCAATTTCCGACCAGCCCCGCGATCTCGGCAAGCAGTCCGACAACACCGCAGCCGTTTCAAGGCGAGGCCGCCTCGGCCCCATTGGCCGATTATGGTGCGGCATCAAATGGAACGGCGAACGATTATTCGCCGGGTCGCGAGCCGGGCTATGGTGCTTCGGCCGAGGAGGGGACGGGCCGTCCGGCGACCGATCGCCGTTTTGAGGGTCCCCAGTCGCCTCAGTTGAGCATCCAAAAAATCGCGCCCGAGGAGATCCAGGTCGGCAAGCCGGCCGTTTTTCGGATAGAAGTCAAAAACACGGGTCCCGTGGCCGCCCAGAACGTTGAAATCCGCGACCAGATTCCCCAAGGTACGCGGCTGATCGACACCAAGCCGGCCGCCCAGCGCGGCGCCCGGGGCGAGTTGGTTTGGGATCTCGAAAAAATTGAGCCCGGCAGCGGCGCCTCCGTCGAAATGCAAATCATGCCGACCGCCGAGGGCGAAATCGGCAGCGTCGCCACGATTTCGTTCAGCGCCGCCGCCTCGACGCGCTGCCGGTGCACCAAGCCCGCCCTGGCCGTCAACGTCAGCGGTCCGCAAACCGTCATGATCGAGGAGTCGATGACGTTGTCGATCACCATTTCAAATCCGGGCAGCGGCAAAGCGACCGGTGTGGTGATTGAGGAACACGTTCCCGCGTGTTTTGAACATCCGGCCGGCGCCGAGCTTGAATACGAGGTCGGCGACCTGGCGCCCAACGAGACCAAGACGCTCGATCTGAAGCTCAAGGCCGTCCGACCCGGCCAGACCGCCAATCTGTTGATTGCTCGGGCCGACGCCGTCGAGGAAATCAAAAAACAACTGCCGATCGAAGTAGTCGCTCCCCAATTGAAAGTGGAATTGTCCGGTCCGCGAAGCCGCTACCTCGAACGCCAGGCGACCTACGAGGTGGCCGTGAGCAATCCGGGCACGGCGTCGGCCCATCACGTCCGACTCTCGGCCGAGTTGCCCGAGGGTCTGAAATTCGTCAGCGCCAACAACAACGGCCACTACGACCCCCAGACGCGCACCGTGCAATGGGCCCTGGCCGAGTTGCCGACGGGCGAGACGGGCACGGTTCAACTGACCACATTGCCGGTCGAAATCGGCCGGCACGCGCTTCAGTTGCAGACAATGGCCGAAAAGACCGAACCGGTCAAGGAAGTGGAACAAATTCTCGTCGACGGCATCGCGGCCATTCGCTTCGAGGTGGTCGACGTGCAGGATCCGATCGAGGTGGGCGGCGAAACCACTTATGAAGTCCGCGTGCTCAACCAGGGATCGAAGGAAGCCACGCAAGTGTGCCTGGCCGCCGAGCTTCCGCCGGGCCTTCGGGTCGTGGCCGCCGAAGGGCCCGACTCGCTCGCCAATCGGACCCAAGGAAACTTCCTCATCTTCGACCCGCTGCAGCGATTATCGCCCAAGGTCGACGTGACCTATCGAATTCGCGTTCAAGGAAGCCAGCCGGGCGACCAGCGGATTCGCGTCCAACTCACGGCCGCCGAATTGCAAAGCCCCGTGATCAAGGAAGAAAGCACGCGGGTCTTCTCCGACAAATAAATACATCGAATAAAGCGGAACCGCGACTGTTAGGAAGCGGCCGGACACCACCCGACCGTCTGGCCGCTCCCTAACGGTCGCGGTTCGGTTTTCTTGCGGAAGCCCTTGACGGGGTGGGTCCATGTCCGCAATAAGAACCGCATGGAAATCGGTGGAATCGGCCGGGCCGGATGCGTAGAATAGCCTGTTGCCTTTCACCACTCCCCCAACTTTCCCGCCCGACGATCCTAAAGGAGATATCTCATGAGGCGTTTCGCTGCCGCCGTTCTCTTGATGATGACCATGGCCGTCGTGGTTTCCGTTTCCATGTCCGTCGCGGCCGACGATCCGGCCTTCTGGCCTCGTTTCAACGGTCCGAACGAAAACAACATCTCGAGCGACACGGGCCTGCTGGACCAGTGGCCCGACGCCGGGCCCCGCCTGGCCTGGAAGGCGCAGGACATCGGCGAGGGATACGCCGGCGTGACCATCGCCCGGGGAATGATCTACACGGCGGGCAATGTTGATCGAAAAATGATCGTCACTGCCTTGGACCTGAACGGTCAGATGCGCTGGCAGGTCGAAAACGGGGACGCCTACCGAAAATCGTATCCCGGCTCGCGGGGCACGCCGACCATCGACGGCGATCGCGTCTATCACGAGAGTCCCACCGGCCAGGTCGTTTGTCTCGACGCCAAGACGGGCAAACAAATCTGGACCCGAAACATTCTCGACGACTTCAACGGCGAGGAACCTCGCTGGGGATTGGCCGAATCGGTCTTGATCGACGGCCCGCGCCTGATCTGTTGTCCCGGCGGGCCCAAGACGGCCGTGGTCGCCCTCGACAAGCAAACGGGTAAGACCGTCTGGCAATCGCCTAGCGCCGACGGCGACTTGGCCGGCTATGCCTCGCCGGCATTGGTCGAATATCAAGGTCGGCGACTCATCCTCACCATGACGGACAAAGCCCTGATCGGCGTCGACGCCAACAACGGCCGCCTATTGTTCCGCCATTCCCATCCGACCCGATGGGAAGTCAACGCTCTCATGCCCGTCTTTCACGAGGGCCGCATTTTGGTTAGTTCGGGCTACGGCACAACCGGCTCGGTCATGTTCAAATTGAGCCTGGCCGGCAAGCCGAGCGTCACCAAGCTCTGGAGTTCAAAGGAACTGGACAACCACCACGGCGGCGTCGTTTTGCTGGACGGCCGCGTCTACGGCGCCGGCCACGAGTCGGGCGGCGAAAACTGGGTTTGTCTCGACTGGCAGTCGGGCAAAACCCTGTGGACCGCCAAGGGCATCGGCAAGGGATCGCTTACCTGCGCCGATGGATTGCTTTACACCATGAGCGAAAATCGCGACGTCGGCCTGGTTCGACCAACGCCCCAGCGTTATGAACTGATAAGCCAGTTTGAACTCCCCCGCGGCGGCAAAGGCAAGACCTGGGCCCATCCGGTCGTTTGCGGCGGACGGCTTTACCTTCGCCACGGCAATATCCTCTACGCCTACGACGTCCGCAAATAATCCGCTCTGGTCCCTCGTGGCCGGTTCCGTTACAATGCCATCCTGATTATGGACCCCCTGGCGGCGGGAGACGCCGTCAGTCTGCATGGCGCGTACTGAAGGATCGAAGAACCTTGGCCGGCATCGAGTTGACCGCCCAGGACGCAATGGAGCCGCGCCTCGGCCTCGCCCAGCAGCCGGGCCGATGGTTCTGGGCGTTCGTCTTGGTCCATTTGGTCGTCTGGACGTTGTTGCCGACCTTTCTCTACACAAACATTCCCTTGGATTGCGTCGAGCTTCATGCTTGGGGACAGCAGTGGGAACTGGGTTACTACAAGCATCCGCCGCTGCCTGCCTGGACGACTCGGGCACTGGCCATTGCGACCGGCCAATCGGACTGGGCTCTCTACTTGGCCACCACGCTGTGCATCGTGGCCAGTTTTTGGGCGGCGTGGCGGCTGGGACGCGACATGGTCTCGCCCCAGGCGGCCGTGGTGGGAGCCTTGCTGCTGGAATGTTGCCTCTACTACAACTTCGAGGCAACCATCCTCAACAACAACACAATGCTCTTTGTTTTTTGGGCATTCGCGGTCGTGGCGTTCTGGATGGCACTGCGCACCGATAAAACGCGCTACTGGGTGGGGCTGGGCGTGTGGTTTGGCTTGGGGCTGTTGACCAAGTACACCATCGCGCTGCTCGGCGTGCCCATGGTGGCTTTTCTCCTATGGCATCCCCAGGCCCGGACCGCGTGGCGGCGTCCGGGTCCTTATCTGGCGGCGCTAATTGCCGTGGCTCTGTTCGCGCCCCATTTGGCGTGGGCATGGCAGAATGAATTTCCGACGCTTCACTATGCGGCGGCAAGGACGGCGGGCCAGGCATCGTGGTCCGGCCACCTGCTCTATCCACTCCGTTTTCTGATCGGCCAGGCCGCGGTTGTGCTGCTGCCGATGAGCATTGTGTTGATTCCGTTGGCGGGCTTTCGCTGGCGGCGCAGGCCGATTGCGGCGAACGAGCGGTTCGCGGCGGCTTTTCTCGTCTTCATGGTCCTGGGCCCGTTCGCGCTCCATCTGCTGTTGTCGGCCTTGCTGAATCTTCGGCTTCGCGCCATGCACGGCTCGCACTTGTGGACATTTGCCGGGCTGATGCTGGTTTTCTTCCTGCAATTGAGGCCCGAGCCGGCGCGGTGGCGCCGGGTCTATCTGGGTTGCGCCGTGATGGGCGTCGTGTTCGCCGCGGTTCTCGCTGGGCGGTGCATCGGCGGATATTGGAGCGCGAAGCTCCACCGCGAGTTGTTTCCCGGACCCGAGTTTGCCCGCGAAGTCGAAGCCTTGTGGGACCGCCATGGCGAGGGGTCGCTGCCGGCGGTGGCGGGCGACGAATGGTTCGGCGGCAACGTGGCCTACTACGGCCGGAGCCGGCCGGTGGTCTATGGCGTTGTCGACGAGGTTATGCCGCCTGACGATCCTTACACGTGCGCGTGGATGGACGATCGCCGCTTCGCCGAAGTGGGCGGCGTGTTTCTTTGGGACAACGCGGTTGCCGATTGCGCCGAAGTGGTTCGCCGGCGTTTTCCCAGCACGGTCTTCGTCGACGTCCTGACCCTGCCACGGCCGACCGCCGGCAAGCAACAGCCCCCGTTGCGGATCGGCGTCGCCGTCGTGTCGCCATCGACGGAGCCGCTTGGGCCGGCGCCTGCCGAGGATTGGCTTGAGGGAGACCGCCCATGAACTGCATTATCGTGGTCCCGTGTTACAACGAAGCCGCGCGGCTGAACCCCGAGGCTTTTCGCCGTTTTGTGGGCCAGATGCCCGACGTTCAGTTCGTGATGGTCGACGACGGGAGTTCGGACGGCACGTTGGACGTGCTTCGCGGGCTAGAGCGGGACGACCCGGCGCACTTTGTCGCTTTTCGCCTGGCGCGGAACTCGGGCAAAGCCGAGGCAGTGCGTCAAGGCATGATTCGCGCGTTGGAAGAGCGGCCGCGGATGGCCGGTTTTTGGGACGCCGACCTGGCCACGCCGCTTGCAGCCGTTTCGGAATTCCGCGACGTGTTGGACCGACATCCGTGCGTCGTTCTGGTCGCCGGCGCCCGGGTAAGGCTCTTGGGCCGAACGATCGAGCGGCAGTGGTTGAGGCACTATCTTGGGCGGATTTTTGCGACGGCCGTTTCGTTGGTCGTCGGGTTGCCGACTTACGACACGCAATGCGGCGCGAAGCTGTTTCGGGTGGAAGAAGGGCTTGGCGAGCTGTTTGCCCGGCCGTTTTGCACGCGGTGGATTTTCGACGTCGAACTGATTGCCCGCCTGGTTTGTCGGGCGTCCGGCGAGTCGTCGGTTCCCGTCGAGGACCGAATATACGAATTGCCCTTGACCGAGTGGCACGACGTAACCGGCTCGAAGCTCCGCCCGCGCGATTTTATCAAAGCGTTCGTGGACCTGGTTCGGATTGGATGGCGTTACCGGTGGAGCCGCCGCGACGCCGAACCCGGCGTGCGACCCACGGCCGACGCGGTCCCCGCTTCGACCGCCGATCCGGCCGAGGACCGTCGAGCGGCTTGAATCGTCCAAAAAAAGAAGATGGAAACCTTTCGCGTGAAATCGCCCCGTTTTTTGATTGTACGGCTCAGCGCCCTGGGCGACGTGATCCAGGGCATGCCGGTCGCTTGCGCGCTCCGCGAGCGGTTTCCCGGCGCCTTCGTGGCCTGGGCGGTCCAGCGGCCGGCCGACCAGTTGCTTGAGGGGCACGAGGCCATCGACCGGGTGATTTCGTTGCCGCGGGGTTGGCTCAAGTCGCCGGCCGGCGTTTGGCGGCTGAGACGGATGCTCCGCGAGCTGCGTTTCGACGTGGCGTTGGACGGCCAGGGGTTATCCAAGTCGGCCGTTCTCGCGCGGCTCTCCGGCGCGCCGCGGCGGATCGGCTTTGGCCCGCCCTGGGGGCGTGAACTGAGCCGGTGGCTGAACACCGAGTGCGTCGACACGCGCGACATGCACATTATCGAGCGCAATTTGCGGCTGCTGCGTCCGCTGGGCGTCGAGGCGCCGACGATCCGGTTCCTTGTGCCTGAGCATGCGCGCGATCGTCAGGCAGCCCAACAGATTCTGGTTCGCGCGGTCGGGGCTTTGCCTTTTGCGATGATCAGTCCCGGGGCGGGCTGGGCGTCGAAGCTGTGGCCCACGGCTCGCTACGCCGCCGTGGCCGCGCATCTGGGCACGGCCCACGGACTGGCGACCCTCGTGACGGCCGGCACGGAGCAAGAACGGGAACTGGCCCGCCGGGTCGTTGCCGGCGCGCCCGGCCACGCGCGACTCGCGCCGCCGACCACGCTTGCCGAGTTGGCCTCGGTGGCCCGGCGAGCGCGAATATTCATTGGTTCCGACACGGGTCCGCTTCACCTGGCGGCGGCCGTGGGCACGCCGTGCGTGGGGCTTTATGGACCGTGGCCCGGCCAGCGGCACGGACCGATTGGCCCGCCGCACATCCTTGTTCAAAAAGCCCAATTCAAGGGCACAACCCGGCAGCGCCGCACCGCGCCGAAGGAACTGATGGAGGCGATCGGCGTGGCCGACGTTTGCGAAGCGTGTGATCGGATTTTAACCACCCCCGCCCAACTTCACGCCGTCTAGCGCGGCGACCATCACCATGAGCACATTATCCACGGCAACCTCGAAAATCGTTTGTCGCGTCGTTGGCGGAGTTCTCGAAGCGGCGCGGGGCAGTTTTCCCGCGGTGGTTCGTTTGGAGACGACCAGCGCCTGCAACGCTCGTTGCATTATTTGTCCCCACCGCGACATGACCCGGCCGGTCACGACGATGGACACGGCGACGTACAACCGGCTGATTGACGAATGCGCCGAGGCGCGCTGCCGCGAGGTCCATCTCCACAATTTTGGCGAGCCCCTGTTGGACCGCCGATTGGAGGAGCGCGTCGCCTACGCCAAGCAACGGGGCATCGGCCGCGTGAAAATCTTTTGCAACGGATCGTTGCTGACGGCCGACCGCGCCCGCGGACTGATCGAGGCGGGGCTCGACGAGGTCAAGGTGAGTTTCGACGGGGCCACGCGCGAGGAATTTGAACGCATTCGCACGCCGCTGCGGTTCGACACGGTGGTTCATAACGTCGTCGAACTGGTGAAACTGCGCAACCACTTGGGCGCCAAGCTCAAGGTCCGCGTCGCCTGTTGCAGCACGACCGACAAGCAGGCGACCATGCAAACGCTCGCCGAGACGGTCGACGATTTTTCGTTTGGCAAGCTGCACAACTGGGGCGGCCAGACCGCCCCGACGAAAACCATTCGCAAGCCGTGCTCCCGGCTGTGGCGCACGTTCACCGTGCTGGCCAACGGCGATGTGTCGCTGTGCTGCCTGGACTACGACGGCCAGCACCTGCTGGGCCACGTCGGCGTGGAGTGTTCGATCCGCGACGTGTGGAACGGTCCGCGATACGACGAAGTTCGCCGCGCCCACCGCCGCGCCCGCCAAAGCGACGTTCCCCTGTGCGCCAACTGCACCAAGGCGTTTCTATAACACACGGCCAATCCGTGCCTCTTCAAGCCAGCGAAGCAGGTCAGGCTGTGCCAGGCAGTAACCCAGCAGACTGGGTTGCAACCCGGCAATGTCACTATCGGGTCGCGACGGACTTTTTGCCGAATCAGCGGTATGGAAACGGCTTCTTGTATGTTTGTCAGGCACAGCCTGACCTACAAACCCCCACTCGGGCAAATGGTCTCTGGAAACTCGGCCATTTCGTCTAAAATGGGCGAGACTGGCAAGGAGCCCTTGGTTGATGTTTCACCGCACTGTTCGACGTTCCTGGACGCTGCCGGCCGCATGTTTTCTGGTTGCATGCGTCGCCGCCGGCGCGGCCGCGCAAGGCATATTGGCCGCTGGCACGGGTTTTGATCCGATGGTCGCTCCCCAGATGCGGTCCGATGCGTGCCTGCACGACGTCTCGTTCGTTTCGCCCACGACCGGCTGGGCCGTTGGTCAGCGAGGCACTATTTGGCACACCCACGACGCCGGCCGGACGTGGCAATTGCAGTCTTCCGGCGTCGGTTGCCCGTTGTACTCCGTCTGGTTTCTCGACGAGCGCGTCGGCTGGGCTGCCGGCGGAACGATCCATCCCTACCGCCACGACAGCAACGGCGTTTTGCTGCGGACGGTTGACGGCGGAAAAAAATGGACGCTCACATCGAAGCTTCTCGTGCCCGCGATCCATAAAATTCGTTTTTTCGATCGCACGGCCGGCTTTGCATTGGGCGATGCGTCGGCCATGTTTCCCTCGGGCGCGTTGGTGACCCAAAGCGGCGGGCACGATTGGCGGCCGATCCACGGCGAGCAGCCGTTTGGTTTCGCCGGCGGCGACCTGATCGACCTGAACACGGGGGCGTTGGCCGGCCGCCGGGGCACGGTCGCGGCGGTGCGCCGCAGCACGCTCGAAACCGGCCGCTCTCCACGTTTCGGCTTGCGTGGGCTGCGTGATCTGCGATTGGTGCAGCCCACCTGGGGCTGGCTTGTCGGCGACGGGGCGTTGGTGATGCTCACCGGCGACCTGGGGCTCACGTGGCAATCGACGCCCGGCGAATTGCCCGACGGGGTTTTTCGGAATTTCGATTTTCGCGCGTTGGCCGTTCGCGGGCCGAAATGTTGGGTTGCCGGCTCGCCCGGCACGCTTGTGTTGCGGACCGACGACGCCGGCAAGACGTGGACCGCGTCGCCGACCGGTCAAAACGCGCCGATTCACGCCCTCGCCATGGCCGACGACCAGCACGGTTGGGCCGTCGGCTCGCTGGGAACCATTTTGGCCACCGACGACGGCGGACAAACGTGGCGCCGCCAACGCGCCGGCGGCTCGCGGGCCGCCTTGTTCGGAATTTTTAGCCAAGGGACCGACGTGCCACTGGAGTTATTTGCCCAAATGTCGGGCAACGACGGCTATCTGGGCGTGGTCGAGGTGGTCAATCGCGAGGATCCGGCCGCGTCGCCGCGCGGCGGCGCGGCGTTGGAAGATCGGCTGCGCGAGGCCGCCACCCGGTTGGGCGCGAGCGATGCGGCCGTGTCCTGGCGATTTCCCTCGCATTCCGATGCGTGGGAACAGAGCGGCCGCGCAACGATGGAGGACTGGGATCGGGCCAACGACGGCCGCGGTCTGGCAGCGCTCGAAGCCCACCTGGTCCGCGAGATTCGACTTTGGCGGCCCGAGGTCGTCGTGACCCACGCCGCCGACTCAACCGGTTCCGATCCACGGCGGCACTTGATCCATCAGGCGGTTTTGGCGGCCGTCGAGCGCGCGGCCGATCCGACCTCCTACGTCGACCAGATCACGGGGGCGGGCCTTGAACCTTGGCAAGTGAAAAAGGTCCATGGTTGCGAGGGCACGGCGTCCGACGCTCCGACAAGCGTGAGCGAGGCCCACATTGCCGAACGGCTGGGGCGTTCGCTGGGCGAGGTGGCGGCCGACGCCCGCGGACTGGTCGAAGACCGGTTCACGCCCGGCCCCAAGGCGCTTGGTTTTCGGCTGTTGCTCGATCGGACTGGTTCGGTAAGCGATCAAAAAGACATCTTTAGCCGGATATCGCTCGCGCCTGGCGGCGATGCTCGGCGCAATCTGGTCGATCCGCCGGCGGGCGATCTGGCCTCGCTCAGCCGGCTTGCGCGTCAGCGGCGCAACGTCCAGGCCGTATTGCGTCAATCGGAGAAAGGCCCTCGGGCCGGCAGTCAACTGCTGGCCCATGCGGACGAATTGACCGAAGGGATGGACGCCTCGAGCGCGGCCCGGCTGCTGTATCATCTGGGAAGCCAATACCAGCGGCGTGGTCAGTGGCCGCTGGCCGCCGAGACGTTTGCGGCGTTGGCCGACCGTTATCCCGATCATCCTTTGGCGGGCGAGGCCCTGGTTTGGTTGGTGCAATACTATTCGAGCCTCGAGGCCGCGTGGCGTATTCAGGGCGCTCAGCGTAAAACGATTCAGGCCGACGGCCGTCCGGCCACGTCGAAACTGGCCATCGACCAATCAATCCAAGAAAATCGCCCGGCCATGGCGGCCGAACTAGCCAAACGCATCGCGCGAACCCGGCCCGAGTTGTTTGCCGAGCCCGAGGTCCGTTTCCCGCTGGCCGTGGCCGATCGGATGCGAGGATTGCCGGGCGAAGCCGAGCGATATCTGATGGGCCAGCGCCGCCGCGTGGAGCACGACGCATGGTGGAGTTGTGCGGCGGGCGAGGACTGGCTGGTCAAGCCGGCCGGCCACGCGCCCAAGCCGATCGTCCGATGCGTGGCGGCGGCGGAAAAGCCGAAGCTCGACGGCCGGCTCGACGAACCCTGTTGGGAGCGCGCCGCCGGCGCCGTGATGGGCCCGGTCGAAGCCGGCCGCCCGCCGCGCCCGGCTACGGTCAAATTCGCCTACGACGATCAGTTTCTCTACGTCGCTTGGCAATGTCCTCGGGAGCCGGGGGTCGACTACGACGCCGCGCCGGGCCCTCGGCCGCGCGACGCCGATCTGTCGGGTCGCGATCGGGTTGAACTGCTGCTGGACATCGATCGCGATTACGTCAGCTACTATCGACTGGCGGTCGATCATCGCGGTTGGACCCGCGACGAATGTTGGGGGGATTCATCGTGGGACCCCACGTGGTTCGTCGCCGCGGCGGCCAACGATGGCGGATGGACGATCGAAGCGGCCATTGCTCTCGACGGGCTTACCGGCCGCTACCCGCGCGCGGGCGACGTTTGGGCGATGGGCGTCCAACGGTTGGTTCCCGGCGTCGGATTCGCGTCGTGGAACGCGCCGGCCTCGCCCGAGATCGTGCCCGAGGGATTCGGCTATCTTGTCTTTGAATAGCCTTTTGGGTTTTCGGTGAAATGCACGGCATGGCCACGCGAGCGTGGCCATGGCACCAAAACTCGGTGAATGCGATCAACCGATGATGGATGCCATCGCGTGGGGGCGATTGGCCTATTCGGCCGTTTCCGTGCCGGTGGGGACCGGCTCGTCGGCATCGCGTTTGAGCACACCCAGCGCGTACATTTGTTGCAGGAATTCGGGCGCGTTGATCGGTTTGGCCAGGTAGCTTTCGCAGCCTTCGCGAAAGGCTTGCAGGCAATGGCGTGAATCGCGCACGGCGGTGGTCATGATGACCTTGACGCCATCGGAGCCGGCCAGACCGCGTTCGGCCTCTAGGCGCCGGATGTTGCGCAGCGCGTCGTGGCCCCCGGTGTTGGGCATGAGGATGTCGAGGCAGACCAGATCGTAGGGAAAGCGGTCGTCCATCGCCGCGCGGACAGCGCGAAGGGCCTCTTGGCCGTCCGACGCAACGTCGCATTGGCCGTGAGGCGCGAGGATCTCGCGCAGGGTTTCACAGGAGACGGGATCATCGTCGACAATCAAGAACCGGGGCATGTTGTGTTCCTTGCGAAGACCTGAAAATGACCGCCGTTCGAGGGCTGCTTCTCGATAACGCCTATGAGAAGGATAGTGCGCAACGGACCGGAAGCCAAATGGAACGAAGTCGGTCCGCGGTTGTTTTCCCGCCACAAACCGGGCAATGGGCAATCTCTCGGCGTTCGGACCGGATGGTACCCTGCACTGGTCGGCAAAACCGCCTTAACCGGCACCATGCTTCGTCCGAGCGGGGGTGCCTACCGTACTTTTCGCAGGAGGCTGCCGCCGGCCGCCACCACCAGGTACGTCGCGCCGGCGACCAGGATGATCGTGGGTCCGGCGGGCAGATCGTTCGGATAGCAAATCACGAATCCCGCCACGACGAACGCCATGCAGAAGAGAACCGCCAACGCCATCATTTGCCAAAAACGCCGGGCAAAACGGCCGGCCACCGCCGCCGGCAGCGTCAGCAGGGCGATCACCAACACGATGCCCACCACGCGCATCAGCAGCACGACGCACACGGCGGTCAGGACCAGCAGCAACAGGTAATAGGTCTTTGCCCGAACCCCGCGCAGCGAGGCGAACTCCTGGTCGAAACAGACGGCCAGCAATTTATTGTGCCACAACAGGGCCAGGGTCACGACAAGAACGTCGAGACCGGCCAAAAACGCAATATCCTTGCGCGAGATGAGCTGGATATCGCCGAACAGATAAATCATCGCGTCGCCCCAGCTCTGGGCCTTCCAGAGAAACAGCAAGCCGACGGCCATGCCGCTAGCCCAGATCGCGCCGATAACCGTGTCCTCGCGTTCGCGGGCATGGAGGCTCACCAGCCCCACCGCCAGCGCCGCCAGGACCGCGCACACCAGCGCGCCGGCCGTCGGACTGCACCACGCCAGCCCATGAACTTTCTGGAGATAAAGGCTCGCGCCGATGCCGGCCAGAACGCTGTGGGCGATCGCGCCGGCCAGGTAGCTGATGCGCCGCGTCACCACGTAGGTTCCCACGATCCCAAACGCCACGCTCGACATGATGCCCGCGATCAGTCCATAACGGACGAGCGAAAACTCGGGGTCTATCAGCGCTTGGTAAAACTCGTTCATGGATTAGCCGGGCTACAGGTGTTGGTCATGTTCGACCATTCGCATGTCCTGTTCATAAAGGTCGCGGATGACGTCGCCCGTGATCTGGCTGGTCGGATGGATTCTGACCTGGCGGTTGACGCAAATCACCTTGCGGACGATTTCGGCGACGAATCCCAGGTCGTGGGAAACCACGACGATCGTCATTTCTTGTTCGAGTTGGCGGAGGACTTCGAGAAGGCGGGTCTCGCTGGCCACGTCGACGTTGGCCGTTGGTTCGTCGAGCAACAGCAGTTCGGGCCGGGAGGCGAGCGCTCGGGCGATCAATACCCGCTGACGCTGGCCGCCCGACAGCGCCGCGAAGGATCGGCGCCGGTAGTCGGCCATGCCTACCCGATCGAGCGCTTCGACGGCCGCGCGTCTACCAGCCGGTCCATGCCACCCGAACAAGCCGCTGACGCCCGGTTTCCCCAAGCATCCCATCAGAACGACGTCCAACACGGTTACGGGAAACTGCAAATCGTGTTCGGCCCGCTGCGGCATGTAGCCCATGCGCAGCCGGGCGTCGATTGGCGACTGGCCAAGAACTCTGATCCGGCCCTCGTCGGGATGCAGCAATCCGAGGACCAGTTTCAACAACGTTGTCTTGCCGCCGCCGTTGGGCCCCACGATCGAGATGGATTCGCCTCGGGCCACCGAGAAGTTGACCTGCTCTAAAACGGGCATCGGTCCGAAAAAAAACGAGACGTTTTCCACCGAAATGGCCGGTGTCGGAGACGAGTCGGTTTTCGAGTGCGTCATGGGTGGAGCCGTCTCGCGGGATGGTATGATTTTCGTCTTGCGATGTTCCGCTCCCTTACGGTCGCGGTTCGGTGGGGAGGTTGTCGACTAATTTTTCTCCATTCCCGATGC
>JAFGAY010000058.1 GCA_016933425.1 Pirellulales bacterium | reverse complement strand
TTGTTCTTGAGGTTGGCTTCGCGCGGGCTTCCGCCCGCGGCTATGAACGGGGATTTTAGTCCACCTCCAATCTCAAATCTCAAATCTCACATCCCTAATCCCTAATCCCTAATCATCCCTAATCCCTAATCCCTAGATTCCTCTTTCGAATAAACGCATTGGTTTCGGACGTGGACCGAATCGACGATGCCGACGATCACGGCGTCGACCGGCAGGTCTTTTGTCTCGGGTGTGAGCCGGGCGCTAGAGCCCTGGACGACCAGGACGAACTCGCCCTCGCCGGCGCCGACCGTGTCGACGGCCACGAACGTCTTTCCGATCGTCGAAAGGACGCTCTGGGTTTCTTTGTCGAGGCAATAAGGCTCGACCAGCAACATTTTGCGGCCGCGCATCGCTTCGAGCTTCTGCGTCGAAACGAGCGAGCCGGTTACCTTGCCGACGAACATGATGGTTGTCCTCCGTAGGCCGGGGCGACGCCCGGCTAGGTTGTTTTTTGCCGCCGGGACGCGACCCGGCCGAGATTCGAGTGCTCGTTCGCACCCTAGTTCTCGAGCAACTCCTTGGTTTGTCGTGCGACGACCAACTCTTCGTTGGTCGGGATAACCCAAATCTGAACGCGGCTATCGGCCGCGCTGATTTTGGCTTCGCCTTGAGCTTCGCGGTTGGCTTGTGGGTCGAGCACGATGCCGAAGGCGTCCAGATCGCGGCAGACGGACTCGCGAAATGCGGCGCGATTCTCGCCAATGCCGCCGGTAAAAACGATCACGTCGGCGCCGCCCAATTCGACCAGATACGCGCCGAGCCAATGACGCACCTCGGTCACCAGGACGTCGGCGGCCAACCGTGCTCGGGCGTCGCCCGACGCGGCGGCCGCTTCGACGTCGCGCAGGTCGCCGCTCGTGCCGCTGATTCCCAGCAGCCCGCCCCGGGTTGCCAGCAGTTCGAGCACCTCGGTGAGCGATTTGCCCGTATGACGCATAATGGCCGGCAGGGCGAAAGGATCGAACAGGCCCACGCGGTTGTTGTGAGGCAGGCCGCTTTGGGGACTCATGCCGAAGCTGTTGGCCACGCTTTGGCCGTCGCGGATCGCGCAAAGCGAGCTTGAACCGCCCAGGTGGCACGAGATGATCCGCAGGTCGTCGCGGCCGATGATTTCGGCCGTCCGCACGGCGATATAGCGATGACTGGCGCCGTGAAAGCCCCAGCGGCGAACCAGCACCTCGTCGGCCCACTCATAGGGCACGGCATACGTCCGGTTGCGTTCGGGAATCGTCTGGTGAAATCCCGTCTCGAAGGCGGCGACCAGCGGGATGTCGGGCAAACGCTCGGCCAGTTGACGCATGGCGGCCACGTAAGGCGGATTGTGGGCCGGGGCCAGATGGTTCATTTTTTCCATCTCGTCGAGCAACTCGACCGTGACGCGCTGGACCCCGGTGTAGCGACCGCCGTGAACCGCCTTGAATCCGATCGCCGCCAACTCCGAAGCGTCGGCAAGGCAGCCATGCTCCGGATCGGTCAGTTGGGCCAGGCACTGGCGAACCGCCGCGGCATGATCGGCGACGCGCGTGGTCTCCTCGCGGTGATGCGTCCCGGTCTCGACGGTGCACCGGCTTTCGGCCGAGCCGATGCGTTCGATCCCGCCGCGCGCCAGTTGGCGCTGATCGTCCATGTCGAACAAGCGATATTTGAAGCTCGTCGAGCCGAGATTGGCTACGAGTATCTTCATCGCGGTTTCTCCTGATGCGTTCGGATGCGTCGCGCGTTGCGCCGTCGGATCGCTCGGCTTACTTGAGGTAGGCTTCGATCACGCCGTCGGCCGGCCGGGGAATGATGTGGCTGGCCACGAGCTCGCCGACGCCGCTGGCCGCGTTGGCCCCGGCTTCGACCGCCGCGCGAACGCTGCCGACGTCGCCGCGAACAACCGTGGTGACCAGGCCGCCGCCGATATCGACTCGCTTGACAATCTGCACGTTCGCGGCTTTCGCCATGGCATCGGTCGCCTCAACCAAAGCCACGAGTCCGCGGGTTTCCAAAAGTCCTATGGCGTCTTGCATGGTGTTTGATTCCTTGTTCTCGAAAGGTTTGATAGTCTTTTGTTTTGTCTGTCTAGGATGCGAGCAAGCACGCATCCGCGGAATGTAGGTCAGGCGGTGCCTGACGAACGCGGATTATTTGTGTGTGTCAGGCACAGCCTGACCTACACATTGGTGCGTGGAACGCGCGCCTCACGGTCTACTTCTTCTCGACGGGGCATCCGCCGAGGAACTTCAAGCAGGTTCCCAGGTCGTCGTGCGGCCGGGGAATGACCTGAACGCTGACGACTTCGCCGATTCGGCCGCCGGCGGCCGCGCCGGCGTCGGTCGCCGCCTTGACGGCGGCCACGTCGCCCGTCACGAATGCGCTGACCATGCCGCTGCCGACCTTATCCCAGCCGAGGAACTCGACGTTGGCCGCCTTGATCATCGCGTCGCTGGCCTCGACCAGGGTGACGAATCCCTTGGTCTCGATCATGCCCAGCGCTTCCATCTTCTTTGCCATGGTGGGTTTCTCCCGAAAGGTAACTCCAATTGGTACGATACGAAAGTTTTGGTGGGATGCGTGGTAATACACCCCCCTATGGTTTATATAGCTCGACGCCGGTGGCGTGGTCCAAATCGGCCGCGTTGCCTTCGTCGGTGTCGAGGTGGGCTTCGAGCTTCAATCCTTCGCCCGGCCGCGCTACCACGCCCTCGAACGTCGTCGGGCATGGCGAGTGAACGCGAAGATGCATCAGGTCGCCCTTTTTCACGCCGTAAAACTCCGCCTGGGCCGGGCTCATGTGGACGTGGCGCTCGGCGCGGATCACGCCCCGGGTCAATTCGACCACGCCCGCCGGACCAACCAGCACGCAGCCGGGCGTTCCCTCGTGGTCGCCGCTCAGACGAACCGGTGCGTCGATGCCCAGCGATATGCAGTCGGTAAACGCCAGTTCGACCTGGCTGTCGCCGCGGGTTGGGCCCAGGATGCGCACGGTCGGCAGCATTCGCTTGCGCGGTCCGACGATCATAACCGTCTCCTCGGCCGCGAAATAGCCTTCCTGAAAAAGATCCTTGGCCGGCGTCAGCTTGCGTCCGGCGCCAAAAAGCGTTTCGACGTGCTCGTCGCTCAGGTGGACGTGGCGCGCCGAGATGCTCACGACCAGCTCGGGCCCGCTGGTGCGCCGGCCCGTCTGCGCGAGCACGATCTCGCGAACAATTTGTTCAACGACGCTTCGATCCAGGGAAGCTGCAATGCTCATGGTTCGATTTTTATCCTTCAACGTGCTCGATCTGGCAGCCGATCCTCAGATCGACGCCGGCCGCGATAATTTTTTCTCGCCACTCGTCTGAAATTCCGTCATCGACCACCAGGTGATCGACCTCGTTGAGCCGGCAGACGTGGGTCAGGCTCCGCCGGCCGAATTTCGAACTGTCGGCCACGACGATTACCTCGTCGGCCGCGCGGATCATGGCTTGCTCGGTTTCGACGAACAGTAGGTTGTTGTTGAAAAATCCCTCGTCGTTGATTCCCGCCACGCTCAGCATGACCTTGCGCACGCGAAGCGCGGTAATCATCTCGTTGGCCAACGGCCCATGCATCACGCCCGATCGCGGACAAACGTTGCCGCCGACCAGCACGACGTCGTTCGCCGTGTTGCCGGACAGCAGGTTGGCCACCGGAAGCGAATTCGTCACGACGTGCAGACGGCGCCCAACCAAGAGCCGGGCCACCTCGTACGTCGTGCTCCCGCCGTCCAGCAGGATGGAATCGCCTTCTTCGATCAATTCGACGGCGCGCCGGGCGACGGCTCGCTTTTCCTCCCAATGGGCCGATTGCTGCTCGAAATGGGCCAATTGGGGCGCCTCGCCCGCGTAAAGCACGCCGCCATGAATACGTTTCGCAGCCCCCTGTTCCTCCAGATACTCTAGGTCGCGACGGATAGTCGACTCGGAAACCGACAATTGCTCGACCAGCTCGGGCAGCGAGGCAAATCGCTTCGCCCGAACGAGTTCCAACAGTTGATTTCGCCGTTGTTCGACCAGCATCCGCCGTCGTCTCCCACCCTGGGTGGCTGATTCTCGAAGGATTCCTTTCACAAGTATGCCTTAATCTGTGGAGGATATCAACCGCCTAATCCGGTTGAAATGGGGTTTCGTGCCTCCGGCAATGGTAGAAAACACGCATATATGACGGCATTATGTGACTTATATCTATCACTATACGCCACCACTTGCAACCGTCGACTTAGATTCTCAAGTCACTGTGATTGGTAAAGCCTTATAGCGAAAGAAATTGCGTCATTATCAGAAACCAGCCAAGGAAAGCGGAATCCAACCGACCCGAGGTGGGAACCTCTCAAAAGAACAGGTGGAGAGGTATGAGCCGAAGCGACTGACGGCTGGCAAAACCGCCCCACCGGCGTTCGGCCGGTGGGGCGATGAAGGAAAGGTTTTATTCGAGAAGAAAATAATCCGGTTGTCCAGATAGCCTCCCCCGGCCAACCGAATTCAACGCACGATGGGGATGGTTATCCGGTGTTTTTTACTCGGATCGAGCGTTTTGGTTGCCCCGGCGTCGGTGCTGGCCCAGCCGCCGAGGTGAACCACGATCTTTTCGCACGACGGATCGGAGAGCGGTTCGACCGAGAGCGTGGCCGATTTGCCGTCGTCGCTCATCTTTAACTCGGCCGCGAGTTCACCAAATGGCGTGGCGATGCCGGAAAGTCGCGTTACCATTCCCGGTCCGGCCCATTCGACGGGCAAACCTTCGAACAAGTGCATTTCGTTTCCGCGATCGAGCGCCAGCATGTGAATCGCCAAGCGGACGAACTCGGCGCTTGCCCAGTTGTGGGGCATGTCGCCGTTTTCATAGGCGGTTTCGCCGCGATAGCCTTGTTCCTCGAGCCAGGCCAGCAACGGAGAGGCGTGGTTGGCGAAGGCATAGAGCTGTTTCGCAGCCCCGCGGCCGTCGCCTTGCCACAACAGGGCGTGGCCGTAGAACGAGGCAAAATAATTCCAGATTCCGTCGGTTAGCCAGCCGGTCGTCGTGACCATGCCCTCGCGCAGGTACGTGGCGAGCATGTCGAGGTTGCCTTTGACCAACGGATCGTTCTTGTCGAAAAGCTGGCCCGGATAAACGCCATGGCAAAACGACCATTGGGCCTTGCAGGGGTAATACCAATCGTGGGCCTTCCTGAGGACGCGATCCTCAATCGTCATGAGGATGGGCAGGTAGCGGTTTCCGTGGATGTCGGGCCGCGTATCGCGCTGGGCAGCCTTGCGAAAGACGGCGAGAAAATCATCGTATTCCCGCTGCCATTGATCGGCCTGATCGTTTCGGTCGAGCCATCGCGCCGCCTGGATGATTGCCTTGAGTCCCAGGAGATTCCAGTAAACGTTCGTGTATTCGTAGTGATCGGTCCACCCGATGCCGCCGTCGGGAAAGCCGGCGGGCAGCAGCCCATCGTTTAAAGGCGTCGCGTCCTGGTAGCTGAGTTTGCGAAGATGCTCGATATAAGCGACAACCTTTTCGAGCTTGGGCCAAACCGAGCGGAGCCAGTCCTTGTCCTGCGTGAGCATGGCGTGGCGAACGCACGTCCACAGGACAATACCGTTTTCCTTGTGGTAACGCGGCAAAATTTCAAATCGGCCGTCGTCCTGCTGGAAGCTGAGCATATATTCGATGCCGGCCCGGGTATCGTCGCCCGCGCCGACCAGGCTGGCGGCTTCGAGAATAAACGCTCCGTCGACGATAAACAACGACCGGTAGCACGTTGCGCCGACCTGGAATGCGGGCAGGCCGTTTTTGATTTCCCGGGCCTGCCAGATGTTGCGGATCGAGCTGTCGATGAGGCTCTGAATGACGGGATCGGGCACGGTGACGCGGTCGTAAGGTAATTTGGCCGTTTTCCAAAACGTTTCACAGTCGCGCCGGGCTTGTTCGGCGGCGGCCGTGGCGGTCGGGTTGCGCACAATCCGCCCGCCCCCGCAATAAACCACCGCGAACCGGACGGTCTTGCCCGGCGGAACGACCAGCGGGGCCAGCGTCATGGTCGCTTGCCGGATCCCCTTAAGCGTTTCTTCCTTGATCGCGGCTACCGGTTGGGTTGTTGTGACGATTTCGTGGCCGTCGAGGCGAACGTGGTCGTCGAGCAGTTCGATCTTTCGGGTGCTGTTGACGACGACCTCCGGTTCGATCGTCTGGGCGACAGCGCTCTTATTGGTGACGTGGACAAGGATGACGTCGTTGCGCGAGACATTGTCGCGCTGGCCCGCGTAGTGGACCAGGGCCGCCTGGCGGTCGAGCCTGCCGGCCAGCAGGGCAGCGCTGTCTTGTTCCGCGTCGCCGTCGAAAACCCAAAAGCCGTTGAGAATAGCCGCCTTGTCTTGCGCGTTTTCGGCGGCGACTACCCGTAAATTGATCAGGCCGTCGCCGTCGACGTCCCGCGCTTTGAACCAGAACGCGCCGGCGATGTTCTTGCCGAGGTCCTTGACCATGTCGACCTGGCGCGCCGGCGCGCCTTCGACGTTCAGGTCCAGCACTCGCCGGCCCGGCTGATCGTGCCACCCTTCGCAGAGTCCCAGGGCAATTGTTGCCGAAGCGCCGCGGGGAACCTCAATGTGATACTGAACCGCGACCTGGCGATGCACCGCGATCGACGACAGTTTATCGGTGACGTCGCCCGTTGGATGAGCCCAGTTGCGTTCGAGCGTTGAGCCGTCCTTGCGCTGGGCGGCGTATTTCCGGCGTGGTTGGGCCGGGCCTTCCTCGCGCAAGGCGAACGCCTCTTGAAGGATCGACAGATCGGGAGTTTCCTGCCGGGTTTCGATGATGGCCACGCGGGGAGAGACGAGTCGCTGATCGACGATCTTCGCCTCGTCGGCAACTCTTACGGAAACATGCGTGCCAAACCACCGGACTCGGCCCGGGTAGTGGAGCATGAGCGTCCCCTGTTCGTCGACCAGCGTTTTATACGGGTCGTCGGGGGGGCAGATGGCCGTGCGCCACTGGGGCGGCTTATAGCCAAAATCAACAACAAGATTTTCTTCGGCTGGCAACGGACTCGTGCTGACCGACAGGAGTAACGTCAACATCAGAACGGCGGCTTTCGATCTTGACATGATTCACCTTTCTTCAAGTGTATCAGGGTGTAAATACGTCAGGAGATTGGTTTTTTTGGTATAGAACGTCGTCGTGAGAGCCAGCTTGCTTCGATTTCCTCGAGGGTGCGCCCTTTGGTTTCCGGCACGTAGCCCCAGACGAACGCAACCGTCAGCAGGCTTACCACGCTGTAGATCCAAAAGGTCGCGGCGTTTCCGATGATGTCGCTTTCGACGAGCATCGGGTAGGTTTGCGACATGAGGTAACAGGCCGTCCAGAGCGCGAACGTGGCCAGGGTCATCGCTCGGCCGCGGACTTTGTTCGGGAAGATTTCGGCGATGACGATCCAGACGACCGGGCCCATCGTGGCGGCGAAGGCGGCCACGTACACCAGGATAAAAACGAGCAGCAACATGCTCGACCCGCCCTCGTGATGGAACCACGCCGACATCTCGATTCCGCCCAACGAGAACGTGAACGAATTGGACTCGCCCACGTAGTAAAGCCAGCCAACCGCGCCGAGCGCCACGGCCTGGACCAGCGAACCGACGAGCATCAACGCCTTTCGGCCCACGCGATCCACCAGCCAGATGGCGACGAAGGTGAACGCGAGATTGACCGCGCCGATTACGACGGCCTGGCGAAACGCGCTGTCGGCCTCCGCCCCTATGGCTTTAAAAATCTCGGGGGCGTAGTACATGATCACATTGATCCCGCTGCACTGCTGGAAGAGGGCCAGACATATGCCGATCAGCAGCGCCGGGCGGAATTCGGGGGCGAAAACCTCGCGAAAGCCCCCCTTCTCGTGGCGAAGCGAATCCTGAATCTGCGCGAGGACCACGTTGGCTGCTTGACGGTCCTGAACCCGATCCAAAACGGCCCGCGCCTCGGCCGGGCGCGATCGACCCATCAACCAGCGCGGACTCTCGGGAATCCCGAGGAGCAAAACGCCGAACAGCATGGCCGGCAACGTCTCGGAAGCGAACATCCACCGCCAGCCGGTTTCAACGTTCCAGGCATCGGTCCCCTGCCCCTGGATCAACATATTGATGAAAAAGACCACGGATATTCCGACGACGACGGCCAATTGATACAGCGAGATGAGCCGTCCGCGAATCCGCTCGGGCGCTAATTCGGCGATGTACATGGGCACGGTCATCGAGGCGCCGCCGACGGCCAGGCCGCCGAGAATTCGGGCGAGCACCAGTTGGGTAACCGTGCGGGGAATCGCCGAGCCGACGGCCGAAAGGGCAAACAGAGCGGCGCACAAGATCAACGTGCGTTTGCGGCCGATCGCGTCGCTGACGAAGCCGGCAGCCATGGCTCCGCCGATGCACCCAACCAAGGCGCTCGACGCAACCCAGCCTTTCATGGCCTCGTCGAGATGGAAATGGGTGGTCAAATACCCAATGCACCCCGAGATGACGGCCGTGTCGTAGCCAAACAACAGCCCCCCCAGCGCGACGGACAGCGTCACCGGCAACAGGAACCGATAATGGATCGCGGTTTCTCGGTCGGACACGAGGTTTTACCTCATAACGCGTTCTGAAACTGGCCCAGTTCTTCGTCTTGCTTTTATTCTTCGCTCAGTCCTTGCTCTCAGTTTCGTTTGTGTCGGTTTGGATCGGCTGTTTGTCGACCGGCGGCACGAGTTCTCGGACCCAGATGTTGCGGAATCGCACTGGGGCTCCGTGGTTCTGCAATAGGATGGGCAATCGTTCGGCGTGCGGTTCGTATTCGGGCGGCTTGTGCCAGAACGTGCCGCCGGCTAGTTGGAAATGATCTTGAATCACCACGCCGTTATGCAGCACGGTGATTGTGGCCGGACGCTCGACCGCGCCGTCGGGCGTGAACCGCGGGGCGTGGAAAATGACGTCGTACGTCTGCCACTGGCCCGGCGGCCGGCACGCGTTGACCATCGGCGGCGATTGTTTGTAAATCGCCCCGGCCTGGCCGTCGGCGTAGGTCTCGTTCTGGTAGGAGTCGAGAATCTGAACTTCGTAACGGCCCATCAGGTAGACGCCGCTATTGCCGCGCGATTGGTCGCTGCCCTTGGGTTCCTTGGGCGAGGCCCATTCGACGTGCAACTGGCAATCGCCGAAACTCTGTTTGGTCGAGATGTTGCCCTTTCCGACAATGGCCGCGCCGTCCCGGACGAGCCAATTTTCGCCGCCATCCCATTGCGAGAGGTTTTTACCGTCGAACAGGACGATCGCATCCGATGGGGGGCCGCCCACCGGGCCCGGGTCGACCACGGGCGGCGCGGGCCAGATGATTCCGCTTTTCCATTCGCCGCCCACCACCACCGACAACGCGCCGCCCAGGGCCAGAAAAATCAGAAGCGCCCAACCTCGCCGCGCGTGCTTCAATCGGCGGTTGGCGATGCCTGATGTGGAAAAAACGAAGCGGCCACAACGGAGAATGGAACTCATGGCAGTTGGTCCCATGCGAAGGAAGGATATTCGGTGGAGGGTGTCACGATCCCCTTATTATGCTCTTATGATCGGGTAATAACAACCTTTACCCCGAACGTTTATTTACCCAGCCAATAGAGTTAGGCGAATTTTGTGAATGCCCGCGCGAATCCCCGAACGCCGGATGTCGCTCCTCGGCCCGGATGCCCGGACAGCTTCGCGCGGTTCAGAATTCGGCCAGTCCGGCCCCGTCGGTGGCGATGCACGGCAGGACGTCGGGCTTGAGCCCCTTGGGGCGATAGTAGCGGTCGACCAATGCCTTGCGCGCGGCATCGATGCGATCGCGGTGGGCGAGAATCATGATGCAGCCGCCCAACCCGGCGCCGGCCAACTGCGCTCCAACCACTCCCGGCGCTTCGCGGACCACGTCGACCATCCGGTCGATTTCCGGCGTGCTGCACCGGTAGGCGCCCGGCTGCATGTAGAGCTGAGCGCCCAGCACTCGCGCCGGGTCTTCGCTGGCCAGGTCCGAGATCAACTGGTTCAGGCAAGCGTCGGTATAAGGTTCCTCGACCATTTGATACGCGCCGTCGGCCGCGCGGCGGCTAATCCGGTCGCCGTCGTGGCTGACGTTCATGAGCCGGCCCAGTTCCTCGATGCGATGCTCTTGGAGCAGGTCGCCGCACATGCGGCTCCTCATGATCTCGGCCGCGCCATACAACAGAATTCCCCGCGGATTGTAGCGATCCGGCTCGTCGTGGGTGGCGAAATTCACGTCGAGCAAGTCGGCGTGTTCCGAGGAAAACATCGAGCGAAAATCGCGGCGAGTCATGAACTGGGGCACTTTGAGCAACATTCGGTAAATATCGCTGGTCGTGCGGCCCAATCGTTCCGGATCGATGTCGCGCACGTGCTGAAGCGAGGCGGCAACCTCGGGACAGCGTTGTTTCAGCAGGGCGAGGCCCAGATTGTAAGCGGCCACCTTTTCGTTAAACGTGTGTTTGGCCGCCGCGCTCTTGGCGGCCTTGACGTGGCTGTTGGCAATGACTAGCTGATAGTTCTTCGGCGCGTCGAGAATGCGTTCGACGCGGAAGGGAAGGTAGCCGACGTGGGCGATCTTGCCGCGCTGGCCTAGGTATATGGCCGCGTGATCGCCGGCGCCGCCGCGCGAGCCGACAAACCATTCCCCCTCGCCGCACAGGTCGATGAACTGCCGGCTGGTCAGCTCGAAGCCGTTCAGGGCGATGGCCGCCTGGAGCGTGGCCACCACGAGCGTCGAACTGCTGCTCAGGCCCGCGGCCATCGGCACGTTGCCATGCACGGCCAGGTTGAGACCCCGGACCTGAACGTCCTGAAATTGGTGTTGAAGCCGGAGCATGGCCGCCTTGACGTAGTTGCCCCAGTCGCCCGCCGCGCCGTAAAGCAAATTGCGGACCCAATCGCTGTTGACGAAGTTTATCCAATCGCTCCATCCGAATCGGCCGATCAGCTCGGAAACGTTGAACCGCACCGGTTTGAACTGGCGCGGCCGCGTGCTGACGGCCACGACGTTGTTGTCGTCGCGCGGCGAGGCCACGGCGATCGTCTCGCGGTCGATTGCCAGGAAGTTGGTCGATCCGCCGCGGTGATCGACGTGGCGGCCCATCAGGTTGACTCGCCCCGGCGCGCGAACGATGCAGACTTTTTCATCAAATCCGAACTGCTTGCCGAAGCACGCCAGGACCGCGGCCAGGTCCTTCGTCTTGGCCTCGTGCAAGGCATCGTGTTTTCCATAAATCCGCGTAAGCCACCGGCCGAGGCTTGGTCGGCCCGCCTCGATCTTCGAGAGCCACTGGCGAACCGTGGCATACTGGTTCGGCTTGAGCCGAGGCCGGCCCCCCTGCCCTTGCGACGCCGCCTTTGCCCGGCTCAGCTTCTTGCGGCGGACGTAATCGGCAATGGCCAGCAACTCGTCGGGCGAATTGAAACCCTGGACCCAATCGCGATTGCCGGCCGGGACCGACCGGATCTTATACCGCGCCGCGCCCCGTTCGTCGCGGACCGAAGCCAGGCGCCGGATCACGTCGGTGATGTAGTACTCGCCCTGGGCGTTGTCGTTGCACAGCAGACCCATGCCCGTGTAAAATGCCTCGGCCCGAAACAGATAAAGACTCGGATTCAACCCGGTGCACATCCCGTCGATTTGCCGCGCGGAATAATGCCGGCCGTCGATCTCCAGGTGATAGCGGGCCTCGTCGAACAATCGCGCCAGCGCCGCCGCGTCGATCGTCTTACGTCGCCGGGCCAGCTCGAGCAGTTCGGGCACGGCGATCTTTTGCTTGTCGGGCTTGGGCAGATGCCGGGCCACCACGTCGCGGATTTCGTCGGCCGACACCGAGCCGTTCCGCGCTGCCGCGTCGGTCAACTCGTCGACGATCGACTGCTTCGCCAGGTCGGCCTGCTCGATAATGTCCACGGCCTGGCCCGACGAATCCAACAACACGCGTCCGCCGGGCGCGTCGGAACCCTTGGGTCGCGGCAGGGTCAACAAAGCCATGTCGGGTTGCAGTTTGACGTAGCCGGCCACGAGCGTTTCGATCGCCACCGGTTCGATGTGCTTGTCGCCCATCGACACAAACACATGGCCTTCGTGGCCCATGGTCGCCAGCGCGTCGGCGGCGATGCGTCCGGCGTGGCCGGTGCCCAACTGAGGATGCTGATAGACGTACATCGCGCCCGGGTGCTTGGCGTCGACCGTCTGGAGCACCTGTTCGGCCCGATCCCCCAGCACGAGCACGAACCGGCTGAAGCGGTTTTTCTTGAACGCGGCGATGGTCCGGTTGATGGCCGGCGCGCCGTCGATTTCGAAGCAAACTTTGGCCTGGTCGTCGCGGCCCATCCGCGTTCCCTTGCCGGCCGCGAGAATGACGACAACCGTATCATCGACAATCGGCTTGTTTGTGGACATGGGGAGTCTCACGCGGTTAATGCCATGCCGTTGCAGCCTGGGTGGCTCGCGCTGGAAGGCCGCGCCACCTACGACACTCCCCTATCATACTACGAGAAAAGCCAGTAGAAAACGATCATCGTCACGAAGAGAACCACCGTTAAAACGCGAAAATTGCCGATTCCGCGCCACGCTTGACCGCGGAGTGGTTCCAAGGGCGATTTCCAGACAAGCTCGTCCCGCTCGGGCGACTCGGGCTGATCGGGCACCAAGAGCGTGATCAACAGCAGGATGGGCGAACTCACGCCAAATAGAAAACCGGGTACGAGCACCCACGGGAGCCACGTTGGATAAACGAGCAATGCGTCGGACGCCGCGGTCGTGGTCTGCGCGGCCAAGAGATCCAAAGCGCCCGCCGCAATGGCAATGGCCCCGACGGCGCCGACGATCGTGCCGGCCGCGCTGATCCGTATGGTCAGCCGCCGCGAATAGGAGTGGAGCACCAGGACAATCGAACAAACAATGAAGAGATAGAACCCGATCAGAAGAAATGGAATCTGAAAACCGAGATGTTTGGTCCATGTGTCGAGCGTGCCGAAAGGCTCGAATGCATCGAGCGTGCCGAGGAAAGTGAGCAGGAACGTGACCAGCCCGAGCAGCGTTCCAAACCAGGCCGTGACAAGCGCCGCCCGGCCGGTGGCCTTGCGCCAGAAAACGCCTAAGAGAAATAGAGCGGTGATCGGCGGCGCAATGAAGGTAATCATCTTGTTCAGCCCGTCGAAAATGCCGCCGAGCTTCTCGACGTAGGGCGACCAGGCAATGGCCGCCACCATGGCGCAGCCCGTCACGATGCGGCCGATGCCGACCAGTTTTCGGTCGGACGTGTCGGGCCGCCATCGTTTGTAGAGGTCGTAACTAAACAGCGTGGCGATCGAGTTGAGCGCGCCCGACACGGTGCTCATGAGCGCCGCCAAGAGCGCGGCCGCCATGAGGCCCTTGAGCCCCGTCGGCAGAAGACCCTTGATCAGCGTGTCGAGCGTGGCCTTCGTGTTGGGGATGGGCTGGCCCGTCACCGCGTCGAGAATCGGCTGGCCGGCCTTGTCGAGCATCACCGGCAGCGTGCCCATCTGGCCCTGGTGGATCATCGTCAGGCATATAATGCCCGGCAAAACGAAAATGAACACCGGCAACACCTTGATGAACCCGGCAAACAGCGGCCCGACCCGGGCGTGGTTCTCGTTCTTGGCCCCGAGCACGCGCTGAACAATCGTCTGATCGGTGCACCAGTACCAGATGCCGATCACCGGATAGCCGAGCAGGACGGAGTACCAGGGCAAGGTAGACGTGTCGCCGTGAGGACGCACGATGCTCAGGTGTTTTCCAACATTGTCGGGAATCTCATGCGGATTGATCGGACTAGCCTCGGCGGCCAACTCGGGCGACGTTTGGGCAAGCTGTTTGGCCTCGGCCAATTCGGCCATCGCCTTTTCGAGCCCGTCCCAGCCGCCGACGGCGACGAATCCGAAGATTGTGATGCAGATCGCGCCGACTAGCAGCACGATTGTGTCGAGCGATTCGGTCAGCACGACGGCCATCAGGCCGCCGACGATCGTATAGAGTCCGGCCAGCCCGCCGATGACGCACAGCGTCACCCAGCGCCACGCGGCCGGATTGGCCACCAGATCGTTGAGCAAGAAGCCCTCGAGCACAACGACGCCGGTGAACAACGTGAATCCCAGATGGACGAACACGGCCGAGAGGATCGAAATGGCCGCCAGCCAGTCGCGGCACGGACGGCAATAGCGCTTTTCGAGAAAGTCGGGAAGCGTGGTCACCTTCGACCGAAGATAGAAAGGCGCGAAAAACAGCGAAAGGATAATCAGCGTGAAGGGCGCCATCCACTCGAAATTGCCGTAGGCCAGGCCCGTGGTGTATCCCGACTGCGCCAAACCAACCAGATGGATCGTCGAAATGTTGGTCGAAAAGAGGGCCAGGCCGATGACGGGCCATGTGAGCGACTTCTCGGCGAGGAAATAGCCCGCCCCCTCCGACGCCCTGCGCCGAAGCCCGACCCAAAGTCCCAGGCCCACGACGCCGCAGATATACCCGGCGACAACCAGCCAATCGATCCAGGAAATGGCCGATTCGACCATCGCGCCGGTGGTTGCCGTCTCGGCCAGAAGCGGATGCATTCCGAACATGGGACGTGTGTTTCCTTGAGACAAGGGGCAGGCCACGGACAACATCGGATTTCGGAGAATTGTCCAGTCTAGCAGATTGTCCACACCCCGGCAATCCACCCCGCGAATCGCGGACGTTGGGGTCACTTGCCTTATTCGCTGCCCGGAAAGAACGCCCCGACGCCAGCCCAATCTTGCGGCCGCTCGCGTCGCCGTGGTATAGTCCTGGTTCGATAAGAATCCTCCAGGATCCTCGGGGGCCGCACCATGCGCACCGACAACGTTCTCGATCTGATCGGCAACACGCCGCTGGTTCAACTGGCCGGCGAAAATATCTTTGCCAAGGCCGAATTTCTCAACCCGGGCGGAAGCATTAAGGACCGCGTTGCCCTGGCCATGCTCGAGGGGGCCCAACGCGACGGGCGACTGCGACCCGACACCATCATCTGTGAGCCGACCAGCGGCAACACGGGCATCGGACTGGCCCTGATCGGCCGGCTCAAGGGCTATCGTGTCCGCATCGTCATGCCCGAGGGAATGAGCGAGGAACGCAAAAAGATCATCCGGGCGTTCGGCGCCGAGTTGATTCTTACGCCCGACGCCGAGAGCATCGGCGGGGCGGTCCGCGTGGTCGAGGAAATGGCCGCCGCCGATCCGCGCATCTTTGTGCCCAACCAGTTCGGCAATCCCGATAACCCTCGATGCCACTACGAACAAACGGCCCAGGAAATCTGGCGTCAAATGTCGGGCGAGGTCGATTGCTTCATCGCCGGCGTGGGGAGCGGCGGCACGCTGCAAGGCGTCGGCCGTTTTCTGAAGGAACACAGGCCCGAGGCCAAAGTAGTCGCCGTCGAGCCCAAGGACGTCTCGGCCCTGCTGGGCCACGAGCCGGGTCTGCACCAGATTCAAGGCATCGGCGACGGCTTCATTCCGGCCGTGCTCGACATTTCCCTGGTCGACGAGGTCATCGAGGTGACCGACGAGGACGCCATCGAAACGACCCGGCAAATCGGCCGCGACTTCGGTCTGCTGTGCGGAATTTCGTCCGGCGCCAACGTCTGGGCCGCGCGCCAATGGGCCAAGACCCACCCGGGCAACGTCGTCACCGTCCTGCCCGACCGAGCCGAACGCTATTTCAGCACGGCCCTGTTGTAGACAAGGTTGCAACCCGGCCTACAGCTCGCGCCCCGGCCCATCGACCTGCTTCCGCCGGGCTTCAATCCGGCCTACAATGGAGGCGCACCATCGCGTGTCCCGCGGCCGACATCCCGAGAAGCCTCGCTCATGTCCTTCCTCTCCGATCTGAAAACGCTTTACCAGGTGACGTTGCGGCCGATTCGCGGCCGGGACCACGGCTCGCGGATGGAATATTTTTACGGCGGCCAGGCCGAGGCCTACGACGCGTTCCGCCGCAAGATGCTCCGCGGACGCGAGGAGGTCTATGGACGGATCGACGTGCCTCGCGGCGGTGTTTGGGTCGACCTGGGCGGCGGAACGGCGTCGAATCTTGAATTCCTCGGCCCGCGAATCGCCGAACTGGCCAAGGTCTACGTCGTCGATTTGTCCGGTTCGATGCTGGCGGTCGCCCGGCGCCGGGCCGAGCGTCACGGCTGGACCAACGTCGAGACGGTCGAGGCCGACGTCGCCACGTTTCGCCCGGCCGAAGGCGCGGCCGACGTCGTCACGTTTTCCTACTCGCTGACCATGGTGCCCGACTGGTTCGCGGCGATCGACAACGCCTGGGCCATGCTCGCCCCGGGCGGTCGGATTGGGGTGGTCGATTTTTACGTCTCGCGCAAATTTCCGGCCCAGGGCCGCCGTCGCCACGGTTGGCTCGCTCGATCGTTCTGGCCGGTCTATTTCGCCACGAACAATGTCTTTCCCTCGCCCGACCACATTCCCTATCTGCAACGCCGCTTCGAGACGATCGAATTGGCCGAGGGAACGACGCGATTTCCCTACCAATTTCGCCTGCCGGTTCCCTACTACACGTTCCTGGGGCGCAAGGGAAATCGACAGGATTGACAAGATGAACAGGATGTCAAAAAAATCATTCCGTATATCTTGTTAATCTTGTAAATCCGGTCTAACTTTTTACCTTCGTCCATGCCCGAAAGTCATTTGCCGGGGCGTCGTTGGGCAAACAGCCACTCGAGCAGCCCCGGCTCGGCGAACGCGCGGCGCCAGGAATCGTGGTCCACGCCGTCATATTCCGTGTACTTCGGCTTGCCGCCGGCCTCCCTCACCGCACGGATCATGTCGCGCGATCGACTTACCGGCACCACGGAATCGGCCGCGCCGTGAAACGCCCAAATCGGCACTCGGGCAAGACGCGACGCGCGGGCCACGTCGCCGCCGCCGCAGATGGGAACAATTGCAGCAACGACCTCGGGCCAGCGCTGGGCAAATTCCCACGTGCCATATCCACCCATCGACAGCCCCATCAGATAAACCCGATCCGCGTCGATCGGGTGGTCTTTCTTCAACTGCCGAATCAACTCCGAGACCATCCGCAACGGCACGGACGGTTCGGGCGTCAGCGTGCGATCCGTGTCTTTTGACTTGCGGCAGTTCCATCGCCGCTTCGGCGGGCATTGCGGCACGAGCACGAACGCGCCGTGCTCGACGGCCGCCGAGCGCATGATCGCCTCGCCATGGGTAAGCTGTGCCTGGTTGTCCGTGCCCCGCTCGCCTCGGCCGTGCAAAAACACCAACAATGGATGGCCCGATGGTTCGTTGCCGCTCGGCTTGGCGGGCGCCAGCCATAAATAGGGCAGCTCCGCGCCCTGCGCATCGCGATAGGTCCGCTTTTCGAACGCACCTTGCCCGATCACCGTGTTTTCTCCTGCCCAAATCATGGCGTCTCCCCCGAAAAGAATCATTAAGACCACAGCCGGAACGGCCAACCGAAACGTATCTGTCAACATGACCCAAACCTCGGAGGGATACGAATACCGCACAAACCCCAAGTTGCCCATTATACCGATTCACGCATGATTCTGACAAGCAATGAAATGCACCACGAATTGACAACACATGGTTTTTATTCAGGAACCAGCCATGTGTAAGAAGGAAAAATGGGAAAGAGGGAAAAAGGGAAAGCAACGGAGTTGATATAAGTATCGAACAGTGTTTTATTCATTATTCCCCCTTTCCCCCTTTTCTCTTTTTTCTTTTTTATACATATCTTATCCGAAAGAGTGAAAAGGCTCGGCCGGCGGCCACCCGGCACAATCCTTTTTCGTTTCTTACTCTCCCGCGTCTTCCTTTTCCCTTCCGGCTTCTTGGCTCGTATTTTCGACTTCTCTTGCCAGTTGCCCCTCGATTGCATAAGCTACCGGACGCGTTGTGCCGCGATGGGGCCGCTTGGTCGGCGGCATTTCATGGAAGAAACAATCAGCAGATACGGATACTGCTATGAAGACTTTGTCGGAGGGGAGAAATCGTCTCGCGGTGGGTCAACCGGGATCATCGCCCGCGCCGAGCGAGCCCGACCCCCTGGCCGCCCGACGATTGATCGTGCCGGCGCGCGCCGCGATTGCCGCGGCGCGTCAGTGGCTGCTCGCCGCGCAGCACGACGATGGCCATTGGGTTGCGGAACTCGAAGGCGATTCCATTCTGGAGAGCGAGTACATTCTTCTGTTGGCCTTCTTCGGGCGCGAGCATTCCGACCGCGCGCGCCGCGCCGCCAACCGTCTTGTCGAGACCCAGTTGCCCGAGGGTGGTTGGGCCATGTATCCGGGTGGGCGGCACGAACCGAGCGGCAGCGTGAAGGCCTATTTCGCCTTGAAGCTCACCGGCCACGATCCGAGCGCCGAGTACATGCAGCGTGCGCGTCGGGCGATCCTCGCCCACGGCGGCGCCGATGTGGTCAACAGCTACACGCGATTCTATCTGGCGTTGTTGGGCCAGATTTCCTACGAGCAAACGCCGGCCGTGCCGCCGGAAGTGATGCTGCTGCCCAAGTGGTTTCCGGTCAATCTGCTGTCGGTCAGTGCTTGGTCGCGGACGATGATTGTTCCTCTTTCGATCGTGTCGGCCCTCCGCCCGGCGCGCCGGCTCGACGAGGAGCAAGGCATTCGCGAGCTATTCGTCCGCGAGCCCGAGGACTGGCCGCCGCTGCGCGGCGCGGGAACGGACAGCGATACGGGCTGGTTCGGTTGGGACCGTTTCTTCCGCGCGGTCGACTCGACGCTCAAATGGTGCCAGCGCCGGGGTTTCACGCCGCTGCGCCGCCGTGCGATCCGCCGGGCCGAGGCGTGGATGCTCAAACGGTTCGCCGGCAGCGACGGGCTGGGCGCCATTTTTCCGCCGATCGTTTTCAGCGCCGTCGCCTTGCGCGCGTTGGGCCACGCCGAGCACAGCCCCGAGCTGGCCGAATGCCTCGATCAACTCGAAGCGCTGGCGATCGAGGACGAGGAGTGCGACACCCTGCGGTTGCAGCCGTGCAAATCGCCCGTTTGGGATACGGCGCTGGTGATTCGTTCGCTGGCCGCCGCGGGTCTCCGGCGCGACCATCCGGCACTGGCCCGAGGCGTCGATTGGCTGCTGGACAAGCAAATTCTCACGCCCGGCGACTGGTCGGATACGGTTTCGGCTGAGCCGGGCGGTTGGGCCTTCGAGTATCACAACGATTTCTATCCCGACAACGACGACACGGCGCTGGCGCTGGCGGCGCTGCAAACCCAGTTTGGAAAGAACGGCGAGTCGGCCGACGCGCTGCCGCCCGATTTGCGGCTGACCGAACCGGCGACCGCAGAGCCCGCCGAGGTCGGCGTGGCCCGACTCGACCGTTCCACCAAGGCGATCGAGCGGGGATTCGACTGGCTTCTGGCGATGCAAAACCGCGACGGCGGCTGGGGCGCGTTCGACCGGAACAACGATCGGCGGTTTCTCTGCCATGTGCCCTTCGCCGATCATAACGCGATGATAGACCCAAGCACGCCCGACCTGACCGGCCACGTGCTCGGTACGCTGGGCGAGTTGGGACTTCGGGTAGGCGATCCGGCCGTCGATTGCGCGGTCGCCTATTTGCGCCGCTCGCAGGAAGCCAACGGAAGCTGGTTCGGCCGCTGGGGCGTGAACTATATCTACGGCACGGGCGAGGTGCTCGGCGGGCTGGCGGCTGTCGGAGTGCCGGCCGGCGACCCGATGGTTGCCCGAGGCGTCAATTGGCTTCTTTCGTGCCAGAAGCCATCGGGCGGTTGGGGTGAATCGGCCGACACGTACGAGTCGCACGGCACTCCCGGCGACGGCTCCGAAACGCCGTCGCAGACCGCTTGGGCCATGCTCGGCCTCATGGCCGCCGGGTTGGAGGACCATCCGGCCGTGACCCGGGCCGTCCAATTTCTGGTCGACCGCCAGACGACCGATGGCATTTGGGACGAACCCGAGTTCACCGGCACGGGTTTTCCCCAGGTCTTCTATCTCCGTTATCATTACTACCGCGTCTACTTCCCGCTGCTCGCCCTGGCTCGCTGGGCCGCGAGTGCAACGACCGAGTTGTCCAAGATCACGCCGCCGTCTCTCCGGGTTGTTGCTCGCGAGGACGACCGTCATGAGTGCCGCTCCGATTGCGCGTGACGCCGGGCCAACCTACGCGATGATAGGGAGAACCACGCATCGTCGTGGCCGTTGGACACCTGCGGTGGTGATGTTACAATGATTGGACAAGCACGATGACTGACCCTAATGGTTGGCGTGGTTTGTTCGGTTGAAGTAGTCAAGCGGCACATTCTTCGAGGATTCCATGAAAATCAAGCATCTAGCCGTTCTTTCTTGCGTTGGTTTGTTGGCCTGTGCGTGCAGTGCTCGGGAAGAGGGTTCGGGCGATCGGGCGGGAACCGGTTCTGCGGCCGGCGAATCGGCCGCGCCCGGAGCGGCGGCCGTTGGTCTTGCCGCTTCGGACGCCGAGGCGGCGCGTTGGGCTGGTGAAACGCTCGGCAAGCTCACGCTCGAACAGAAAATCGGCCAGATGATCTGCGAGCAGATGCGCGGCGACCTGGCCGAGGATTCGGCGGAGTTCGCCAAGATGCTCGACCTGGCTCGCAAGGGCCAAATCGGCGCGGTCGTGGTCTACGGCGGAACGCCCGTCGAGACGGCGGCGCTGATGAATCGGCTCCAGCGAGAATCGGCGCTGCCCCTGTTCGTGTCGATGGATTTCGAGGGTGGGCCCGGGCAACAGTTGACCGGGGCGACCGAATTTCCCGGCATCATGGCCCTGGCCGCGATCGGCTCGGAGGAAATCGCCTACGCGGTGGGCAAGGCGGGGGCCGAGCAGGGGCGGGCGTGCGGCGTGCATATCACGTATTCGCCCGTGGTCGACGTGTCGACCCGGCCCGACCGGCCCACTTCGAGCGTGCGATCGTTCGGGGGCGATATCGAACTGGTCGGCCGAATGGCCGCCGCCTACATTCGCGGCTCGCAGGAAAACGGGCTGATCGCGACGGCGAAGCACTTTCCGGGCCGCGGCGACGTCGACCCGATTCCCGGCACGCAGTTCAGCGTGAACCCCAAGCCGGCCGAGCGGATCGAGGCCGAGGAATTTCGCGCCTTCAAGGCGGCCATCGACGCGGGCGTGGTTTACATCATGACCGAGCACGTCGCCGCGCCGTCGGTCACCGAGGGCTCGGAACTGCCGGCGAGCGTCAACGAGAAGCTCGTTACCGGCTGGCTCAAGGATCGGCTCGGTTTCAAGAACATCGTGACGACCGACGACATGTGGTATCCCGCGGTCGTCGAGCGATTCGGGCCCGTCAAGGCGTGCGTCATGGCCGTCGCCGCCGGGCACGACGCGGTGCTCAAGCCGGCCGACGTCGCCGCGACGGTCGGGGGACTCGTCGAGGCGGTCCGCGCGGGCGAAATTTCCGAGGAGCGAATCAACCAGTCGGTCCGAAAGATTTTGTATTGGAAGGCGAGGCTCAATCTGCACCAAAATCGGCTCGTCGATCTCGAAAAGATTCCCGGGATCGTGCAAAACGCGGAGCATCTGGCGTTGTTGAACACGGTCGCCGACCGATCGTTGACGGTGCTGGTCAATGGCGGGTTCTTCCCGGCCGACGCCGGCCGGTTCAAGAAAGTCGTTCACGTGAGCATTCAGAAAAAGCCCGAGGACCCGAACGTCGACGTGGTAGCGTCGAAGCTGGCGGCGGCGCTTCCGAGAGTCGAGCATTTCGCGCTGGGAGCGAAGGATGCGCCCGAGGATCGTGGCGCCCAGGCGCTCGAAGCGGCAAAGACGGCCGACCTGGTCGTGGTTTCGCTTTTCTGCCAGCGCGATCCCTACGGCGACCCGGCCCCCATGCCGGCGGCCCAGCGAACGCTGGTCGACGAGCTGATCCGACTCCAGCCGGCCGCGACGGTCGTCATGTCGTACGGCAACCCACACTTCGCGCCGAGCATGAAGGACGCGGCCGCCTTCGTCGTCGGCTACGGTGAGTCGGGCTGGTACGGCAACCAAACCATCCACGCCGACGCGTTCATCCGGCTACTCAAGGGCCAGATCAAACCAACAGGCAAACTGCCGGTCAAAGTTTCAGACGAGTTCCCCATCGGCTCAGGCATAATGTTTTGAGCATGGGGTAGAGGGTAGGTCAGGCACTCCCGTGCCTGACAATTGCATGAACAATCGCCATACTTTCTTTTGAGCAACACATCGGTTGCCCGAGGCGATAGTCATTGTGCAAGAAGGAAAAATGGAAAAAGTAATCGTAGGTCAGGCACTCCCGTGCCTGACAATTGCATGAAAATGCCAAGCTTGCTCTTGAGCAACACGTCGTTTACCCATGGCATTTGTTATTGTGAAAGAAGGAAAAAAGGAAATTCTCCAGACGGCTGATGTGCCGTCTCTTTCAAAACCCCAAGCCGGGTCCCTCGAGCACGGACGTGCCGACCGTGCCGTTGGTGATTTGGAACATGCTGGGGAATCGCGAGGCCCACTCGGCGTTTGCGACCGGACAGTATTGCCGTCCGTTGCCTTCGATGGCCGCCACGGTCGGAATTCGTGCGGCTAGCGATGCCGAGTGCAGGAATGAACGGCCCGGGCACGTGAGGTCCTGTACGCAGAGGAACATGCCGAATTTTTGTGCGGCCGCGCCCATGAGCAGGGCCTCGCCGTGTCCCTTGCACGCCTTTAGCGCGACGCCCGAGTAGCCCAACTCCCGGCTCAGCAGAAAGGTTTCGTAGTCGATCAGCGATTCGTCGATCACGACCGGTTTTATCTTGGCCGCCTTGTGCATCTTGTTTCCAGGGTGGGCCTTTAAGTCGCGGTGCGTGGGTTGTTCGATGTATTGCAGCCGATCGAGCGCCTGGGGCGAGCATTCGCCGACCTTGGCCAGCCAGTCGAGCACGTACTGGACGTCGGCGCACTTTTCGTTGAAATCGGCCGAGTAGAACCACTCAGATTGCCCTCGCTTGCGTTGGATTTCGGCCGCCACTTGCTCGATCGCGAGAACGCGGTCGACGTCCCACGCCAGGTTGTCGCCGTTGAGCTTGATCTTCAAATGCGTCAGGCCGTTGTAAGAAATCCAATCGGCCAACGTTTCCGGCAGCCCGTCGCCAACCGGCCGTGATACGTCGCCGTCGGTCAACGGATCCAATGCTCCGACCAAGTGGTAAAGGGGCATCGACGCCTTCGGCTCGCGGAGCGTGTAGCGGTCGAGATATTCTCCGGCGAACTCGGCGCCCAGGTAGTCGCCGATGTCGCGGTTGACGAACTCGGCTCCCAGCAGATTATAGGAGTTTTGTCCCAGGGCCTTGCCGTGGGCGTCGTGAATGGCGGCTTCCAACGGGCTGGCGGTCACGATTTGGGCGAGACGCGGCATCGGTTCGGCCAGGTCGGCTTCCGTCGCGACGGCGTCGGCGGCCGGCCCGTAAGATTCGGCCAACTCGTGCGCGATCTCCAACGGATGGCCGAACGATCCGCACTGGTTTGCGTCGCGCGTAAGGCGCTCGCCCAAAGCGATCATTGCCGCCAGCGTCCGGTCGGCCGGAACCTTCCGGCTCGGCCAGGCCCAGACGTTGCCCACGGGCATGGAGCCGAATCCTCGCCCTCGGCGTCCGTCTCGGGTTTCGACGTCGACGGCTACGTGCCTCAACACCAGGTCGTCGACCACGCGCCCCCCGAACTTGATGGGGGTTCGGTAATTGAAATGCTCGGTTTGGTTCGTAACCTCGATCAAACGAATGTCAGTGGGTTTTGGCATGATGTCCTCCCGGCCACGCGTCGTGGACCAAAAAAGGTGATGGCCGCTGTTGCTTGTGGTTCACAGTTCGGGTCCGGCGGCGGGCTGCGAGTTGACCGATTGGGGCGCGCGGAAGACAGGCAGGCCGGCGGTTGGATTCCAAGTGGTTTGCGACGCGGCCTGGACGGGCTGGGCGGTCGTCGCCGGCTCGGCTTCCGGGGCGGGAAGCGGTTCGGGAATCGGTAGGCCGGTCGGGTCGGTCGCGGACGCCGCGGGACTCGTGGCTCCCACGGCCGCGACGCACGGCGCCTGATGGAAGCTTTCCCAGCCACCACCCAACGCGCGGTAAATCTGGACCAGGCCGAGGGTCGTTTCGCCTTGGGCCTGGGCCAGCAGCTCCTGTTGGTCGACCAGGTTCTTTTCGACGATGGCAACCCAATTGAAGTCGATGATGCCGCCCCGATATTGGGCCAGGGCGACGCGAACCGCGCGCTGCGAGGCGTCCACGCTCCTGGCCAGCGCCTGGGCGCGCTGGCGGCCGCGCAGGAATCGGGTAATGCCGTTTTCGGCTTCTGCGTTGGCCCGAAGCGCGAGGTTCTGATAGGCGACGATCCGCTCGGCCAACCGGGCGTCTTGCAGGCGAACGGCGTTGATGAGCCGGCCGTAGTTCAAAATGTTCCAGCGGAACGACGGGCCGACCGTGCCCTGAAACGCCGCGCTGTCGAACAGGTCGCGGAAATTCTCGGCCGAGTAGGCGAGCGTGCCGGTGATGCCAATGTGGGGATAGAGTTCGGCCGTGGCGATGCCGACCCGGGCGCTTTCGGCGGCAACCTGACGTTCGGCGCGGCGCAGGTCGGGCCGGCGGCACAACAGATCGGCCGGAATGCCGACGACCACCTGGGTCGGCGTCGAGGGAATGGGACCGGCGCCGAGCACGGCGTCGAGATCGGTCGGCGGAATGCCCAACAACACGCACAACCGGTTCGAGGCCTCGCGGCGCTGGAGTTCGAGCTGGGGAATCAGGGCCTCGGTTTGGGCCAGGGTGCTCGTGGCCTGGTCGACGTCGAGCTCGCTCACCTGGCCGCCGCGAAACCGAGCGTCGGCGATTGTGTAGGTTTCGCGCTGGAGTTTGACGTTGGCTTGGGCCAGGGCGATACGCTCCTGGAGCGTGCGAATTTCGACGTAGGTCGCCGCGATGTCGCCCAGCAGGGTGACGGTCACCTGGTCGTAGTCGGCCACCGATGCCGCCAACTCGGCGTCGGCCGCCTCGATCGCGCGGCGGAAACGGCCCCAAAAGTCGAGTTCCCAGGCCAGATTGAAACCGGCGTCCCACTGGTCGTAAAACGTCTGGGAAAGAAACTGCGTGTTGGCCGCCGCCGTGCTTAAGGCGTTGCGGCCGAACGCGCCGACGGCCTGCTGTTGCTGCGGAAACAGGTTGCCGGCGGCGATGGCCCTAGCCGCTCGGGCCTGGAGCACGCGACAGCCCGCCTCGCGGAGCGTGAGGTTTTGACGCACGGACGTCGTGACCAGGGCGTCGAGCACCGGATCGCGGAAAACGCTCCACCATCGGGCCAGGTCAACCGGCTGGCTCTTCACGTCCGCGTCGGCGGCGTCGATCCAGTCGGGGGCGACCCGGGCGGGCGGGGGTTGGTAGTCAGGCCCGACCTTGAATCCGCCGGCCAGATAGTCGCGCATCGGTGTGCAGCCGGCGGCCGCAATAATCAGTGTCAACACGGCTCCGCGGAAAAGCCAGTCGGCAAGTTGGTTTTTGACCGAGTGCGACATGACGGGCCGGCCCGCTGCGTGGTTTTGAGAACCCAGGTCCTGATCCCTAGTGGATGGTCGGACGATCCGACTTATCGTTGATATCGGCATGGGAGGAACATTCCCCCCATCCGAAAAAGTCGATGCGACCAGATCGAGGGACGGTTTTTTCTTGCCAGAGATTGGGCAGTCATGCTATCGGAATTTTGGGAAGGATGTGGCATTTTGTGTATCTGCGGCGGCTGCAATGGATGGGTGGTATAGTAAGCCGTGGATTGTTCGGTCGTTTCAATTCGCGTTCCCGTGCGAAAACATCGCCGTCACTGGCTCGACTCATGAGGTTCGTTATACTGGCGCCGTGGATCGGTTTCTTTTGCCATTGGTTCGACGACGCATAGGGTGGGCCATCGGGTGATGTGGGCAAATCAGCGTTTCTCGGCGGGTATGATCCTGGCGGCCGTAGCGATGGTCGTGGTTTGCGGTCCCGCCAAGGCGGCCACGGCAGTCTGGAATTTTGCAAATCCCTACTTCACCGCTACCGATACGCTGGATGCAACGGCGTCGATGTGCTATTACGACGCCTCGGGCCCGACCGACGCAATCGAAGCGGCCACGACGTTTGGCCGGACCATCTGCGACTACAGCAAACCGTCGGACATCGACGGCCAACATGTGCGCTATCTCCACCACGGCCTCCTGCCCTGCAACGGTCGTTCGGGATACGCGGTCGACCACGCGGGCTTCGAGGCGAGCACGACCGACGGCCGCATGGACCAGTGGACGATGGTCTTCGACGTCTGGGTGCCCGATGCTTGCTATCTGCAATATAACGGCATGTTCAACACGGACCCTGCTCTGGACGGCGCCGCCGCGTGGTATCTTGGGCCGGCCGGCAGCCTGGGCCACTGCGCGCTGGGTACGACGGACGATCACCAGTTCGTCTACGACCAGTGGCAACGCATTGGGCTGGTGTTCGACCGGTTGAACCATCAGGTGACATACTGGGTCAACGGCGTGCAAGTCTTTCAAGGCACGGCGCCCGGCGGCGAAGCGAGAGACGACTACCTGCTTTTCGCGTCGGATCACTCGGGCGCGGATCTCGTCTTTCAGGGCGACGGCTCGGGCGCCGGCCGCACGTCGGAGATTTACCTCGGCAGCTTCGCGCTGTCCGATTTTGCTTACGACGACGCAACCATGCAGTCGCTGGGCGGGCCTTCGGCCGGCGGCATTCCGGCGGTGTCGAAGCCCGAGCGGCCCGGCGCCCTGGCCGCATTCACTTCACCCAGCCAGCTCGATCTCGAAGGACATTTCCGCTACGCGATCAATGTCGGCGGGTCCGCAGAAACAACTATCCGCGGGCTTCGTTTTCTCGACGGACGTGAAACCATCGCGGGCTATCGGAACACGATGAGTCCGGGATTCTGGTCGGGAACACGGCCCGAATTCGGCGAGGGCCAGGACGACGATGCACTGGAAAACATTCTCGAAACGGTCGCCTACCACGCTTCGGACGGAAAAGGCGGTGCGGCGGAAATCCGGCTCGACGTCGTTCCGGGCGAAAGCTACAAACTGCAATTGCTCTTCTGGCGCGCGGTGGGAGCGCGGACGTTCGACGTAAGTATCGAAGGGGAACTGGCGCTCGATGAATTCAACCCGGAAGTTTGGATCGACGAGAGCTTGCAAGAAGTTGCTTACGTTTACACGCATGAATTCACGGCCCAGGACGAGGTGTTCACGATTCTTTTCGAGCCGGGCACGGCCGACGTGGGCAATCACCAGCCGATGCTCAACGCACTGACGCTCGAGTGGATGCGGGCGACGTGGATTCCCGGCGACGCTGACGGCGACGGATCGGTCGACCAGACGGACGCCGCCATTCTCGCCGACCATTGGGGCGCCTCGGACGCCGGCTGGGCCGACGGCGATTTCAACGACGACAGCGTGGTCAATGCGGCCGACGCCGCGATTATGGCCGCCAACTGGGGCGACCACGCCGGCGGGGAAGCAAATGCCGTCGTGCCGGAACCGATGGGGCTGGTCCTGCTCGGATCGCTGGGGCTGCTACTAGCGATCCGACGCCGAGGATAGTCTCACCGGCCTGCCCGCGTTCGGGCTTTTTTCCGCTCGGCTCGACCGTGGTGATTGTCGTCGCCGGGCATCCCAGGCCAGCTCCAGCGCGCCAGGTCGTTGCTCCAGGCGATGCCGATGGAAGCCATTCCGTGGGTTTCGGGAATGGTCTTGCTCGCCCGCGAACCGTGGAAGAACATCACGAATTTTCCGACGGACGGTTCATCGCGCAAATCGAGGACGTAGCCGGCCGTCAGCCGCCCATTTGCCCAGTCCCAACCTTTTTGTCCTTGGCCGAGCCTGATATTGCGTTGAAGGGTCCAATCGTCGGAGGCCAGGTCGGACGAACGGTAAGTGTTCACGCCATTGGCGGGCGAAGTGAACAAAGCGTAGTCGTCGCCGTCGCGGACAATGCAAACGTTTTCGCCGGTCGAGGAGCGATATTTGCCGACGTGGGTCCACGTCTTGAGGTCGTGGGAAAAAGACCGGCTGACGCCGCCTCCCGCGGCCTTGAAAAAACACCACCACTTGCCCGGCGCGTCCTTGTCCTCGATCAAATACGGATCGATCATGCGTCCCATGTCCTCTTGGGACACGCCGGGGCCCTTGACGCGAAGCAACTCCATCGGGCTCCATTTCGTCGGATTGGCCAGGTTGTCGTTGTTGCGCATGATCCAGACGCGCGAGTCGGCGGTGCCGGCGTGGGGGCGGTCGGGCGTCGTCGGATAGGTTTGCAGGCACATAATCCATTGGTCGTCGCGGCGAATGACGTTGCCCGGGCTGCTGTAGTTCAGCGCGGGATCGGGCGGCGTGAAACCGACCGGGGCGGGCGGCATCCAGTGCTTCAAGTCGTCGCTTTGGCTGTGCGCCATGGCGTTGACCAGCACCTTCTTGCCTTCGACGGGCTCGAAAGTGCTCAACGTGCAATAAAGATGGAATACTCCATCGTGGTAAACAACCATCGGGTCGCGATAGGCCGTGGTTTCGCTGCCCGGGAAAATCACGGGCGATGTCAGATGGGCAAGCATTGACTGCTCGGCGACGGCGGGCGAAACGATGACGCCAAACGCCATGACGAGGCACGCGAGAAAACGCTTGAAAGGGCACATGGGAGGGGGCCGGCGGGGTTCGTGGTGCTCAAGAAAAAAAGCCGAGGCGGGGAAGATAGATCGGTCTCCCCCATTCTACCCGAGGTTCCCTTGAATCGCCAATGTTGCGTTTCGAGAGGGATACGTGGTTTTTTCATGTCGGAATGCGTAGGTAAGTTGACCGAAACAGGGCTGCCTTGTAGATTGCAGTAACGTCCACAAGCAGCAGTCATTCCCCCCGATCGGGCTAGTGCCTGGCGGGATTGACCCGCCGTGCCGCGTGTTGGCGATCGCTGCGCTTCGCGAGCGTTGTTTCTCCTAGGCCGCCCTGACCGAGAATCGTGAATCGAGAGCCCATGGCATCGACTTATTTCAAGCGATACCGAATGGAAGTCGATTTGCGAGGGCGTGATTTCTCGGAGGTCGAGGTGTCCCCGGGCTATCGGCTGGCAGCGTGGGCGCCGGAGCTTTTGGAATTGCACGCCCAAACCAAGTTTTTGAGCTTCCACGACGAAATGGACGCCCATGTGTTTCCGTGTCTGGGCGATCGGATGGGTTGCCTGCGACTAATGCGTGAAATCGCGGCCAAGGCGGGTTTTCTGCCCGAGGCCACCTGGCTGGCGATTTTCGACGATCCCGAGACGAGCCAGCCCGAGAACTGCGGGACGATTCAAGGGCTCGATACGCGGAACGGTTATGGTTCGATCCAGAACGTGGGAGTGGTGCCCAGGCACCGCGGCCGCGGTCTGGGGCGAAGTCTGTTGCGCCGCGCGCTCGAGGGTTTTCAGCGGGCGGGGCTTTGTTGCGTTTCGCTTGAGGTGACCGCCGAAAACCACGCGGCCATTCGTCTGTATCGCCAGGAGGGGTTCGTCGTGGTGAAGACCGTTTTCAAGGCCGCCGAGGTTGCCTATCTTTGAAACCCTTCGAGGCCGCCGTGCCCTAAGCCCCCGCCGCGTGATTGTCTCGCGCGGCGATATTTTTTTCGCATCGAGATTCGTTCCAAGGAGATTTCGTGAACGCGACGATTTTGTCCCATGTGTTTGCCAACGGCCTGGTGCTGGTGGCCGAGCCGATGCCGTCGTTGCAATCGGCGGCGTTCACGTTTCTCGTGCCGGCCGGCTGCGCGCATGATCCGGCCGATCGCGGGGGGCTGGCGAGTTTTGTCATGGAAATGGTCCCGCGCGGCGCCGGCCAGCGCGACAACCGCCGGCTCGTCCTCGATCTGGACCACCTGGGCGTTGAGCGGAACGAGTCGGTCTCGGATGCCCACGGATGCCTGAGCGGGGTGACGCTTTGCGAGAATTTTTTCGCGGCGCTTGAGATCTACGCCGATCTGCTCCAACGGCCGCACCTGCCGGAAGAGCATCTGGAAATGGTCCGGCAGATCATGCTCCAGGATATCCAGGCGACCGAGGACGAGCCGGCGCAAAAACTGGCCATCGAACTGCGCCGCCGATATTATCGCGCCCCGTGGGGGCGGCCGTCGCAGGGCGATCGGGAAGGCGTCGAGTCGACCGCGATCGGCGACGTCCGGCGGTTCGTCGCCGAGCGTTTTCGGCCCGAGGGAACGATCCTGGGCGTGGCCGGGCGGTTCGACTGGGAGCGGCTGAAACAGGAAGTGGACCGGCTGTTTAGCCGCTGGCAAGGCAGTCCCGCCGCGCCGGCGGACCAGGCCGCCAACCGGCCGACCGCCGGCCACGTGGACCACGAATCGCAACAAACGCAAATCGGAGTCGCCTATCCGAGCGTGCCCTATCGCGACGACCGGTATTTCGAGGCCTGGGGCGCGGTGGGCGTCTTGAGCGGCGGAATGAGCGCTCGGCTGTTCACCGAGGTCCGCGAGCGCCGCGGACTGTGCTATTCGATCCACGCGACGTGTCATTCGCTGCGCGATTGCGGCGGCGTGTTTTGCCAGGCGGGCACCAGCGCCGATCGGGCCCAGCAAACGCTCGACGTGACCATCGGCGAGCTCGTCCGCTTGGGCCAAGGGGTCGAGCGACACGAACTCGACCGGCTCAAGGCCCGGATCAAAAGCGCGCTGATCATGCAGCAAGAATCGAGCTCGGCGCGAAGTTCAAGCCTGGCCCGCGACTGGTACCACCTAGGCCGGGCAAGGACGCTCGACGAAGTCGGCCGGCGAATCGACCGGCTCACGCGCGAATCAATCAATGCATATCTGGCCGAGTGCCCGCCGCGCGATTTCACGGTGGTCACGTTGGGGCCCAAGCAACTGGAGATGCCCGATGGAGTTTCGTAACCGTACGCTGGACAATGGGCTGGAGGTGGTCGCCGAGGTCAATCCCGAGGCCTATTCGACGGCGCTGGGTTTTTTCGTGCGCGCCGGCTCCCGCGACGAGACGGCCGACGTGGCCGGAGTGAGCCACTTTCTGGAGCATATGGCGTTCAAGGGAACCGAAAGCCGATCGGCCGACGACGTGAATCGCGAGTTCGACGAACTGGGCGCCCACTACAACGCCTGCACGAGCGAGGAACACACGATTTTCTACGCGGCCGTGCTGCCCGAGTACCAGGATGCGACCGTCGCGCTGCTGGCCGACATCCTGCGGCCGGCGCTGCGCGAGGAGGATTTCGAGACTGAAAAAAAAGTGATCGTCGAAGAAATCTGCATGTATGAGGACATGCCGCCGTTTGGGGCCGACGACAAATGCCGGGCCGCGTTTTTCGGCGCCCATCCCCTGTCGCACAGCGTGCTAGGCACGGTCGAAAGCATCGAAAGGCTTTCACTGGCCGCCATGCGCGACTACGTCCGCCGGCGATACGGACCCGCCAACGTCGTGTTGGCCGCCGCGGGCCGGATCGATTTCGACGCGCTAGTCAACGTGGCCGATCGCACTTGCGGCATGTGGCCGTCCGTGGTGGCCGAGCGGCTCGTGCCCGAATTCGAGCCGATCGACCAGTTTCTCGTGGTCGAAAAACATTCGGCGATCCAGCAGTACGCCGTCGGTCTGGCGCCGGGCCCTTCGGCCGAAAGCCCGCGGCGCCACGCGGCCAAGCTGCTGGCCACGATACTGGGCGATGAGCTGGGGAGCCGGCTCTATTGGGAACTGGTTGAGCCGGGTCTGGTCGAACACGCCGGACTGAACCATTGCGAATACGAGGGGGCCGGCGTCATGATGACCTACCTGGGTTGCTCGCCCGAAACAATCGACGACAATCTCCGCCGGGTGCGCGACCTGTATGCTCGGGCCGAGCGCGAGGGGGTCGACGAGGACGAACTACGCCAGGCGAAAAACAAGGTCCGTTCGCGGCTGGTCCTCTCGGGCGAGCGGCCCCGGGGACGGCTGTTCATGGTCGGCGGCGATTGGATCGTGCGGCGCGAGTACCAGAGCGTCGCCGACGAACTGGCGACGCTCGAAGCCGTTTCGCTCGACGAGGTGAACTCGCTCCTGCGCGAGTTTCCGCTGACGCGCGGCACGATGATGACCATCGGCCCCCGAACCGACGTCCGCCCGCCAAACTCTCTCGTAGGTCAGGCACCCCGTGCCTGACAACCAAACTCACACCCAAAACGACAACCAAAAACGACACCCACACGATCCATCGGATTGGGTTTGTCAGGCACGGGGTGCCTGACCTACGAAAGGTCGTGAAACAAAGGGGAACGACGTGCAATTCACGCTGAAAACGCTTCTGGTGCTGTTTGTCGTGCTGGCCTCGTCGATGGCGGCGTTCGGGCCGGCGGGGATCATGGTGACGCTGTTTTGCGTTATCATTGGGGTTGGATTCCACGTTAAGCGTCTTGGGTGCGCGATACTGGCGGTGATTGCCATTGTGCTGGGGATCGGTTTGTTGTTGCCGGCAGTGTCGTCCATTCGAGAGGCGGGTCGGCGCGCTTGCTGCATGAACAATCTCAAACAAGTTGGACTGGCGCTGCATTGCTACTACAAAACTCACGGTTGTTTTCCTCCGGCGTATGTTACTGATGCGAACGGAAAACGGTTGCACGGATGGCGGTCGTTGCTGCTAGCGCACATGGAGGAAACGAGCCTCCACAGTGTCTGTCATTATGACGAACCCTGGAACGCGCCGAGCAACCGCGCTTTGGCGAGCCCGATCACGAGTTTTGGTTGCCCGAGTGTTAAAAACAACGACGGTCGGCATACCTCCTACCTCGCCGTGACCGGTCCCGGGACGGCTTGGCCGGGGGAGCGAGGGAGCACGCTCGACGAATTTACCGACGGGCCGAGCAACACGATCCTGCTGGTCGAGGTGGCCGATAGCGGGATTCCCTGGGCGGAACCCCGCGACGTTACGCTCGACGAAGCCCTGGGCCCGGCGGGAGGCAAGACGAGCGTGCCGCGGAGCAACCATTTCAGCCAGGGGAGCTATTTCATCCGGAGCGTGCCGATCGGGGGCCACGTCCTCATGGCCGACGGCTGTGTCCGGGCGATTCCCGGGCGGCTTTCGCGCGAGGACCTGGCGGCGTTGCTGAGCATCTATGGCGGCGAAAAGATCGACCTCGACGAGATGTTCGATCGCTATGAACCGCCGCTTGTCGAGTCGTTGCGTTGGGACCACATCGTGGCGCTGACCATGTTTCTGATTTCGACCGTTTGGTTCTGGTTCCGCATGGCGGCCGACGCGAGGATTCGCCAGGAGGCGACAAGGGAAGATGGGAAAGGGGGGAAAGGGAAGGAGAGAGTGTAACTTCCTAGAATAGGGGCCCCCGGTATAGGTACTCACGAATGGTGGACCAAGTGGTTGACGAAAGAGGGTCATTGTGTTAAGCTCATCGCAGTCCTCTTCGGAATGGGGGTAACGCCAACACGAATTCTCATCTATTCATTCCGAAGTGCGTCGGACGTTCGTTGCGGTTAGCAGGCATCGCCAAGACGCGGCGGGCAGCCGCGGGTGGTGGGTCGCGCCGGTTCCCGGCGTGCGCGGCTCGAGGGCCATCTTGGCGGTCGTGAAAGGCGCCATGGGTTGCGTGGCGGCGGTGCCTGATAGGCACGGAGTGGCAGGCATTCGATATGCGTCCGTTTGTTTCACCCCCATGGCATCTTGCTTTTCTAAAAAGGGGTCTGCTAGTGATGAAAAAATTGGTGTTTGTGTTGATTTTGATGGCGCTGGCCGCATTCGTGGCCAACTCGGCGACGGCCCAGAGGTTCGAGTTTTCGACCGACCTGGGCAGCGACCTGGACCGGAGTGATCCGGGGGGCAATCAGGGCAACGAGTGGATGGATTGCGGCGACGTCTACGAGGAACCCCAGATTCTCGGCCAGCAGCCGGTGCGTCAGAAGGACGACAGCATTACGCCCTTCCCGACCGACGGCGACGGCGATGGCGACGGGCCGAACGTGGGCTATCCCTACCAAACCGCGCTCCAGCCGTCGCCCGCTCTGGTTGGCGCCGGCGGCGGCACCGCCGCGCCGGGCATTACCGAGGAGTACTATCGCGAGTACTTCGACCTGGACGGCGAGGACCAGCTCTGCTTTGAGATTGTTATGCCCCAGCACATGGGCCCGGTGGTCGTTGTGCCGCAAGGCATGAATAATTGCATTGCCCACGAACCGACGGTGCTGTTCCTTTCGTTCGACGACGACGCAGCGCCCGGCTGGTACAACACGGGCAACGTGCCGACCAAGGTTCTTCCCGATCGCAATATCGAAGTGTACCAGGACGTTGGACCGTTCGTGGGCTGGAGCCCGGGGACGCTCGGCGCGGTGCGCGACGAAGTGGCGCTCGGTTTGGGGCCCAACCCGCCGGACACAATGATGGACGACGATGTGGACGCCCTGGACCTCTATCACCCGATTGAGGATTGTCCCTTCTGGTATTGGTCGCCGGACCACGAAGCCAACATGGGCGACGATCCGGGCGGGATTTACATGACCGTCATGACGTTGGCCGGGGTCAATAAGGTCCAAGTGCTGGACGACGTGATGAATCTCGGTCTGCCGCAGGACACCGACGTCGACGCTTTCGAGTTTGTCACCGTCGACTTCGAAACCTATCGCGATCTGTTCGGCATGGACCCGACGGGCGCCCTCGTGGGCGACCGGATCGTGTGTCTCTTGTTCAGCGTCGACGAGGACGACCCGGACACGACTATCGTTGACGATCTTACCGGCAACGAGTCCGGGGGATTGATGGCGAACGTCGTCTACATTTCCAACCTGATCGGCCTGTCGGTGGCGGCGTCGGCTCCTTACGGGGAAGGCGACATCGACGCGCTGACGGCCGTTCCCGAGCCGGGAACGATTTCGCTGCTGCTGGGCGCTCTAGCGGCCTGCGGCGTTGCGACGCTTCGTCGCAAAAGATAAACCACGACTCGCATCCGTGGATCGAGTTTTTATAAAGGAGCGGGCCCCGGTGGTGGGCCCGCTCCTTTTCATCGCGCATCGATTGCGGCAATGCGCCGCGTTCTACACTTCGCCGGCCGGGGGAACGACGAAAGGTTTGCGATACTCGCGGGTGAGCATGGCGTTGGCCTGGTCGTTGCCGGGGAACGTCTCGGTGGCCGGGTCGAACGCCAGCGTCGGACCCAG
>JAFGAY010000353.1 GCA_016933425.1 Pirellulales bacterium | reverse complement strand
TCGACCGCCACCTCACCACCCGCCTGGGCCACCCCTTCGCCCGCCGAACCACCCTCACCACCGCAACATAAGCTGAACTGGTCCCGGCACCAGTTGGAGGGGGGTAGGGTCTGGCGGAGTCTTGACCCCCTCGCAGGGCAGAGTATCATGCAGTCCTGGAATTTGTCGCTATTTTGGGAGGTAATTGCTCCATGACCCGAATCCGCGTGGCAGTCGCCTCGCTTAATCAGACGCCTTTGGATTGGTCGGGCAACCAGCAGCGGATTCAGCAGGCGATCGACGCGGCGCGTGGCCAGGGGGCCAGCGTGCTTTGCCTGCCCGAGCTGTGCATCTCGGGCTACGGTTGCGAGGATGCTTTTGGTGCGGCGGGGGTGGCGGCCACGGCGCTGGAGGTGCTCGGCCAGATTGTGCCCGCGACCGGCGGCATGGTCGTGGCCGTTGGCCTGCCTTTGTTGAGCGACCATGGGCTGTTGAATGCGGCGTGCGTGGCGGTCGACGGGCAAATTGCCGGATTTACGGCCAAGCAGGTTCTTGCCGGCGAGGGTCTTCACTACGAGCCTCGATGGTTTCGCCCTTGGCCGGCCGGTGTGCGCGGCACGGTCGAGGTGGGCGGCAAATCGTATCCGTTGGGCGATCTGGCGTTTCACTGCGGCGGCGTGTGGATTGGGCTGGAAATCTGCGAGGACGCCTGGGCAGCCCAGCGACCGGCCGCCGGGCCCATCCTCCGCGGCGTCGATTTGATTTTGAATCCCAGCGCGAGCCATTTTGCCTTTGGCAAGCTCGAAGTCCGCAAACGGTTGGTGGTCGAGAGTTCGCGTGCCTTTGCCGTGAGCTACGTTTACGCCAATCTGATGGGCAACGAAGCCGGGCGGGTAATCTACGACGGCGGCGGATTGATTGCGTCGGCCGGGCGGCTTCTGGCCCAGGGACCCCGGTTTTCTTATGAACCGGTCCGCGTCACCACGGCCGTCGTCGACGTTGCCGAAACCCGCATGATGCGTGCCCGAAACCGCACGATGGATCCACCCGCGGCCGAGCGCGACCGGCTGGCGGTTTCCCACGAATTTGTCTGGCCGGACCTCGAGCCGGAAGTCGCCGTGCAGCGTCCCGACGGGTGGGAATCGAGCGACTGGATCAAGGAGGAGGAATTTCTTCGGGCGGTTGCCCTGGGGCTGTTCGACTATCTTCGTAAAAGCCGTTCGCAAGGATTTGTTGTTAGTCTGAGCGGTGGGGCCGACTCGTCGGCCGTCGCGTGTCTGGCGGCGATGATGGTCGAATTGGCCGCGGCCGAGCTGGGCGTGGAGCGTTTCGCGGCCGCCTTGGGCAATCTCGATCATCTGGCGACCGCCGGCGCCCATCGCGATCGAGTCGCCGCGTTGTTGCACTGCGTCTATCAGGCGACGCGCAACAGCAGCACGGCGACGCGACAATCGGCCGTCGGTCTGGCCGAAGCGCTTGGGGCAAAAATGACCTGCCTCGACATCGACCCGATTGTCGGCGATTATCACAAGATGATCGAAAACGCCATCGGCCGGCCGCTCGATTGGACGACCGACGACCTGGCCCTGCAAAACATCCAGGCTCGGGCCCGAGCGCCGAGCGTTTGGTTGTTTGCCAACTTGGGCCGCGCCTTGTTGCTTTCGACGAGCAATCGGAGCGAGGCGGCGGTGGGTTACGCGACGATGGACGGCGACACGTGCGGCGGTTTGAGCCCTATCGCCGGCGTCGACAAGGCCTTTTTGCGCCGGTGGCTCGCCTGGCTCGAAACGCGGGGTCCCTCGGGACTACATCCGATTCCGGCGTTGGCGACCGTGAACTCCCTGGCGCCGACGGCCGAACTGCGCCCGGCCGGCGCTCATCAGACGGACGAAGACGATCTGATGCCGTATCCGGTGTTGGATGCGATCGAGCGGGCCGCCATTCGCGACAAGCTCATGCCGTTGGACGTCTTTCGGCTGGTGCGCCGCCAGTTTCCCGACTACACGGCCGAGCAACTGCACGCATGGGTTGATCGGTTTTTCCGGCTCTGGTGCCGCAACCAATGGAAGCGCGAGCGTTACGCCCCGTCGTTCCATCTCGACGACGAAAACCTCGATCCCAAGACGTGGTGCCGGTTTCCGATTCTCTCGGGCGGTTTCGAGCGCGAGTTGGCGGCGCTGGCCGAGTACGTGGCGAAGGCGACCGCTCGGTGAATTACTTCCCCAAAACCGAGCCGCGACCTTCAGGGAGGGGTCTGTCGCCGCTACAATCGTCACAACCACTCTCTTCGCCTGGGGACTGCGTTTTTTTCGCACGGTTCGCCGCTTGCCACAAGCTAATCTTGTGAAGGCGGAAGATCGGCAAGAGAGGATGGTCTCTTCGTCCGATTCTTTCGGACACGAATTTGTTTGAACTCAACGCAGAGGTTGTCGAGCCATGTCGTCGAAAAAAACGCTTCGCACCCAGTTGTTCGTGGATCCCAAGGTTCAAGGCGTCTTGGTATGGCGGGCGATTCTATACTGGTTTACCTGTCTGGTCGCCATGGCGCTGCTTCTGTTGTGCTGGCGAATTCTGACCGGGCCCGCCCGCGTGTTTTACCACCATTTTGACGCGATGTGGTTTTACTACGGGCCGGCGCTTTTGGTCTCGTTGGTCATACTTCCCGTGGTGATAGTCGACATTATTCGGGTGAGCAACCGTTTTGCCGGGCCCATGTTGCGGTTGCGGCGGTCGATGCGGGCATTTGCACGCGGGGAGCACATTGAGCCGGTCAAGTTCCGCATTGACGACTTCTGGCATGATTTTGCCGAGGATTTCAACGCGGTGACGGCCCGAGTCCAAGGCAACAGCTACACCGAGCCCGATGACGCCGTGTTTGGAGCTCACAAGGACCATGCGGAGGTCAGCATGGCCGACGGAGACGAAGACGGAGAAGATCATCCGTTGGAAGCCGTCGGCAGCCGGGGCAAGTAGGATTTGGACTTCTTGAGCCGCCGCGACCGCGCGTCGTTGAGAAATTGGCCTTGCTCTATTCCGCCAGGTTTAGCAGCCGGCGATAGACCTTAGCCGTGCCGTCGGCCATGGCATGGTCGGAAAAGCGTTCGGCGTGGCGTGCAATGGCGTTATTGTGCATTGACTGCCAATCGACGCGGCGTTCGATGAATTCGCGCACGGCCGAGGCTAGCGCGTCGGCGTCGCCGGGCTCGACCACCAGGCCGTCTTGGCCCGATCGGATCGCCTCGGAAACGCCCTCGACCCGGCTGGCGACGACCGGCACGCCGGCCGCCATTGCTTCGAGCACGACCATGGGGAGTCCCTCGCCAAACAGGCTTGGCAAGACAAACAGATCCATTCGCTGAAGCTCGGGATCGACGTCGCGGCGGAAACCGGTCCACTCGACTGCGCCGGCAATACCCAGTTCGGCCGCCCGGCGTTTCAATTCCCGTTCGTGGGCGGGAGTTTCGAAGCCGCCAACGGCTCGAAGGCGCACGTTGGCGTTTTCGGTTCGCAGAATGGCCAGGGCTTCGAGAAGCATTTCCGTTCCCTTGCGCGGCCGGAACAGCGCCACGGTGCCCAGCGTCCAGTCGCGCTGATCCGGTCGCCGCTCGGGCCTGGGCGATCGCGGCGGCACGCCATTGGGAACGACAAACACTTTTTCGGGGCTGATTCCGCGCGCGATTGTGTCCCGTGCGAGACTTTCGGACACGGCGATCACGGCAGCCGCTCGGGCCAGGCAGAGACGCTCGACCCGTTCGTTGATCCAGTTGCGCATTTTATGCGTTGAATCGCGCGACGCTGGGCTGTGGACGTGGTAGACCATCGGCACATTGACCATGCGGCACGCCAGCGACGCCACTAGCGCGGTGCGCGGCGTGTGTGCGTGGACTAGCGAGAAACCTTCGTCGCGCACCAATCGCGAGAGAAGCCGCACCGGCCGCGGATCGAAACGTCCCCGCATGTGTAGATCGAAAAGCGGCGCGGCGGTTGACCGGCGCATTTTGGGAAACAATCCCGGCTTGACGCAGGCCAGCGCTACGTCGAATCCCAGGTCGGGAAGCCCAGCCGCCAGCAGGTCCTGGACGCGCTCGGCCCCCGAGTAGTGCTCGCCGTTGATGACGTGCAATACCCGGGCAACGATCGGCCGATCGGAGTCGGGAATCGGCGTTTCATTGACCAAGGTTGGGGATGATAAACACATTCGCGGCACTTCAAGGATTGATTGTATCGCCGCTTGGAAATAGACGATGGGGTGCCAGCCGCCAAAAAACAGATTCCGCATGCCCTCAACAAAAATACCACGCAGATTACGCCGGCAGGCCAAAAAAAGGGGTAAATCCTTTCGATAAAACCATTCCGTCAAGCTACGTCCGAAGGCTTGGCACGAATTGCATCACGTGTTAGAGTGGTTTCCGGCCGGCGTTTGGGCCGCGTTCTTTCGATAGCCCTTTTGCCCGTGATATCAATGAATTCCCAAAGCAAATTGATGCCCCGACTTGCCGTCACGATGGGCGACCCGGCCGGCGTTGGGCCTGAGTTGTGTCTCCGTTTGCTTGTGGAGGCGCGAGTGCTGGCCGTTTCGGTTCCCCTGGTATTTGCCGACGCGGCCGTGCTGGAGCGCGTCGCGGCGGCGAGCGGGCTGGCGATTTCGTGCGACGTGATTTCGATGGAGGATTTCTCGGCGTCCACGTCGTCGATCGACCGGCCGTGCGTGATTGATGCCCGATCGATCGACGCTTCTCGCGTCGAGCCGGGCACGGTCAGCGCGGAATGTGGTGGGGCCGCCTTTGGATACGTAGACGCGGCGATTCGCGCCGCGTTGGCGGGCGAGGTCGACGGCATCGTCACGGCGCCAATCCACAAAGAGGCGTTCCGCCTGGCGGGTGTTTCCCAGCCGGGCCACACGGAAATATTGGCCCAGCGCACCGGGGTCCGGCGATACTGCATGATGCTCACGTCCGATCGGATCACGGCAAGTCTGGTCACGACCCACGTGGGCCTGCGCGACGTCGCCGATCAACTGAGCGTCGATCGGATTTTCGAAGTCATTGAGTTGACGGCCGAGGCGATGCGCCGGATTCGCGGCCGCGAGCCGCGGTTGGCGGTCTGCGCGCTCAATCCTCACGCGGGCGAAGGCGGCCTTTTTGGCCGGCGCGAGGAGGAGCGATTCATCATGCCCGCGGTGGCCGCCGCACGGGCCGTTGGCATCGACGTGGAGGGCCCATTGCCACCCGACACGGCCTTTCTTCCGGAACGTCTGGAACGGACCGACGCCCACGTTTGCATGTATCACGATCAAGGGCTGGCGCCGTTGAAAATGTTGTCTTTCGACACGGCGGTCAACGTGACGTTGGGATTGCCGATGGTCCGTACATCGCCCGACCACGGCACGGCCATGGACATTGCGTGGCGCGGCGAGGCAAGCGCCGAGAGCATGGTCCGCGCCGCGCTTTTGGCGGCACGGCTTGCGCGGGGGAAGAACGATCGATGAAGCGTGTTTTTGCGAAGGCGTGGAAGCACGCGTTATCGGAGTAGAACTTGCAGTTTTTTGAATTTTCGCCGCTCGGAGCCCTGGAGTTGTTCTTCGTGGAGTCCCATTTTGACGGCTCGATTCAGGGCATCGATGGCCGCCTTTCGTTGTCCGCGAGCGTGGAAGGCTTCGGCCTGGTGGAAAAACCGCATTGCGGTGGGCTCTTCGGCGATTGCTTTTTGGAGATCCTCCAGAGCGGCATCAGGACGATTTAGCGCCAGGTGGACCATGGCGCGTGTATCGAGCAGGGTGCCGCTCGGGCGAGTATCCTTGATTGCGCGGTCGATCATTTCGGAGGCTTCATTCAATTTGACGCCTTGCCGCGCCAACAGCACGGCCAGGTTGTTCAAGGCCGTGGGATTATTGGGATATTTTTTGAGAATCTCGCGATAAACCGCCTCGGCTTCGTCGTAACGTTCTTGGATGGAGCGCAATTCGGCGATGACGATTTTGAGGACCAGAGCGCCGGGATCGCGTTTCGCGGATTCCTGGAGGATGCGATCGACGCGGGAGACCTGTTCGGGCGACGCGCCGGTTCCATCAATAATGTCGAAACAGGCCCTGGCGGTCTGTTCTGGATCGCTGGCTTCCCACAGTGTGTCGACCAGGTCGATCGCCTCGTTCAAGCGTCTTTGGCGCGCCATAAACGAGGCCATGAGCAAGTCTTCTCCCGGCCGCAGATCGACGTATCGGCGGTAGGTCTGGTGGGCGTCTTGCGCGAAAATGTCGGCCCAGGAGTTTTCCTGGTTCTCTCGAAGCCGCTTGGCAAGGCCCTGCAATCGCTCGGCGACGTCGCGGAGTCGATCGCGTTTTTCGGCGGGAGTCGCCGCGGCGTCGTCGAGATAGTCGTGCAGCAGATTTCGGGCCCGTTCATACTGCCGCTGTTGGAAAGCGAGTTCGGAACGCACGGCCACGGTCAGGGGATGGTTGGGCGCGAGTCGAGCCAATTCGGCCGCTTTAGCCTCGGCTTCGTGATATTCTTTCCTGTCCATCAGCGCGACGGCGTAGGCCGCGACGTACCGGGGGACGTCGCGATAGGTCTTTAACAGTTCGTCCATTTGGAGTCGATAGCCGCGCCAATTGCCCTCTTCGAGATACAATTGGGCCAAGGTGAATTGCATGCGTGGATCCGCGAGGCTTTTCATGGCCACGAGTTTTTCAAGCGAAGAGATGGCTTCTTGCTTATGTTTTCCGCTCACGTCCTGCGCGAGGATGACGGCTTTGAGATAGCGATCGCTGGTTGAGTTTGGATCTTCCTTTAGATTCTTGTCGACCCACTTGACGGCCGTTTCCCGGTTGGTTTCGCCGCCTTGTTGGGTGAGAATGGTGGCGATTCGCCGCCGCGCTTCCATCTGTTGTTCCTTGTTGGCGTTGACTTCCCCGCGGATAATTCGCATGAGGAGGGATTCGACCTGGGCGAATTGGTTGGTTCGATAATAAAACGACGCGACCGTTTCGACGACGTTTGGATCGCGGGGAGCGTTGGCCAGCGCCGCCTCGTATTGTTCACGCGCTTTGTCGGTTTTGCCTAGGATTTCATAGCACTGCCCCAGTGCGGTGGCGGCGACTTCTTTCGGCAGTTTTCGTTGGGCTTGTACGACCGTTTTTTCGGCCTTTTCGTTTTGGCCTGTCTGGACGAGAAACTGGATGAGGGCGACCCAGGGTTCGGGCGCGTCGCTTTTAAGGATGACGGCGTGTCGAAAGGCTTCTTCGGCTTCCTTGGTCAGGGCGTCGGCTTCCTCTTGGCGTTCTTGTTTTCGTAGGCGTTGGCTTTCCACGCTGAGCAACTGGCCGAGCCAGATGGAATCGGCGACGTCGCCCGAGCTCGCGGCGACTTTTCGTGCGGATTCGATGGCCGCGCTGAATTCACCCAATCGGGCGCGAACCCAACGCATTTCGCGGGTGGCGTCGTCGGACAGGAGGGGTTCGCGTTCGGCCAGCAAGCGGAACATTCGGTCGGCCTCGCGCAGCCGGTTGTTTCGGAGGAGGAGTTGGGCGGTGCGTCGGACCACAGTTGGTTCGGTGACTCCGAGGTCGACCGCCTTCAGATACTCGTCGACGGCTTCGTTGGTGTTACCCATCCGTTCGCGGATCGCGCCGGCCAGGAGGTTGACGTGCCCCCAGCGGGGCCGCATTTGGGCGGCGGTGTTCAGGTGGTCGAGTCCTTTCTGGAGGATTTTCTGGTCGCCTCCCTGTTCGACGGTTTTTAGAATCCTCATCGCCTCGCCGTAGTGCCAGAAAGCGCCGGGTTTTTTTTCGATTCTTTTAATTTCATTCAGTGATTTTTGCATGGCGGCGGCGTCTGATTGAGACGCGGCGATTTGGAAACGGAGTCTTTGCGATTCGAGGTTGTCCGGTTCGAGGGTCAGCGACCGATCGCAAAGCTCCCCGGCCGCCCGATAGTCGCCGATTCCATGGTTGATGGCGGCGAAGTTTCGGCACAGCCAGGCTTGCTGGTTCGGGGGAAGCTTCTCGGATCCTTGCAGCAATTCCTTGATTTTTGGCGCTGCATCGGCGCCGTTTTGGTTGGCCAGATTTCGAGCTTTTAGGACGCGGATACGAGGGGTATCGCCCGATTCATTTTCGGCCGCGTCGATCAGTTTTGCCGCGCTTGCCCAGTCCTCTTGGCGTTCGGCCAAATGGACCAGCGATTGCCAGATGGACGCTTGGAGATCCGCGCTGGCGCTGATCATTTGTTCGAGCCGCTTCGCTTCGTCGAGTTTGCGTTTTTTTTCCGCATCGGCAAGCGTTTCGGCCTCCTTTTGTGCGGCATCCCGTTTTTCGTTCAAGCGTGCGATATCCTGCTGCAATTGCATGCGCAACTCGATCAGCAAGGCGGTTGCCTCGCGGGGTTTGTCGCGGGCGGTGAGCAACTCCGCCCGCAGCAGCGCGACGCGTGGCGAATTTGGCAGTCGTTTCTCGGCTTGCTCCATCGCGGTTTCGACTTCGAGCCAGTTTCGTTCGATCCTCGGCAGGCTCAGGTTCTTTGAAAGGAGGGCTCGGACAAGGCCGAGATGCGCGCCGGGCGGCGCGGTTCGCTGTCGTAAAACCGATCGGTAATCCTCGGCGGCTTCGGCGAATTGTCCCGACTCCATTTCCAATTGGGCGAGGTTCAACAACACGTCCATCGACGTGCTGTCCAACGCTATGGACCGCAGCAGCGCGGCCCGTTGCTGATCCACGAGCCCCAGTTTTTCACAACAATCGGCGATCAACTGGTTGGTGCGTAGTGCGCTTTCGGGCCAGGCCTGGAGCTGGGGCAGCGCCCGTTCAAACCCTTCTTTCGCCGCGAGCCAATTTCCCTCGGCATGATGGACCATGGCGCGAAGCTGTTCCAAAAAAACGTCGGCCGCGCCTTCCTTTTCCATTTCATCGATGGCCTGGCGAGCTTCCTTCAATCGTCCGATGTGGATCAGCAGATTTGCCAGTCGCCACATGACCAGCGCTCGGGCATCCTTGAATTTGCTACCCCGGCGGAGCCATTCGACGGCCTGTTGTTGGTTTCCCAATCGCTGTTCGACTTCGGCGAGGACGAGATAGGCGGGGGCATGGCTGGGAAACAGCTCGACGGTTGCCCGCCCGTAGGCTTGTGCGTTTGCCAAATGGGGACTTGGCGTCGTTTGGGGGTCGACCCGGGCCGCGGCCAGTTCGCATTGAGCCGCGAGGAGGAGTCCGTCGCGCGCGCCTTCGACCTCCTTTGCCGTCTTGGGTACTTTTTCGCCGAGCAATTTGAGTTTTTTCACGGCGTTGGTCAGCTGGTCGCGATAGTCGGGCGTCGGGTTTTCTCCCTCGGCCGGCTGTTGGGCTCGCGCCTCCTCGAACGCTGTTTTCAAATCCTTCAGCAGGGGCGACGCGGGAGCGGCCGCGTCGGCCTTGTCGACGGCCTGTTCGAGGGCCTGATCGATGGATCGAACCGCGTCGAGCAGCGCCGCGCGGGCAAGCGCCGGCGCGTCGGACGCCTTTGATCGCTGTACGGAGGCTTCGCGATATTCGCCGCGCAAGCGCATCGCCTCATGGGAGCCTGGATTAGCGCTGATCAGTTCGGTCATCCAGTAATCGGCATCCTTTTCGCGGTTGAACGAGCGCAGCAGTTCCGCCAAAAGACGGTAGTTTTCCAGGCGGCGGGGTGCGAGGAGAATGGTTTTTTCGAGCGGTTTTTCCGCCAACTCTCCCCGGTTCAACTGGATTTGGCATTTGGCGAAGATCGACAGGAGGTCGGGATCCTCGAGGACCGTCCACAGGAGGTCGTTGTCCTTCAGCCATGAAAGCACCCGCTCGCTATTGGTTTTTTTTCCATCGGATTCGAGAAAATCGGCCAGGATTTCGTCGCGTTGGCCGCCCGAACCGAATGAGCTGGTCGCGGCGGCGCGTTGCCAGAGATCGTAGCGGTCGAAAAGGCTCCGCAAGGCGTCCGCGTCGGGCGGCAGGGCGGCAAACCAAGCCATGTGGTCCAACGCTTTTGCGCCTTGCCCCAATTCGTAGAGGCTCTGAATGAGCGTGCGGCGGAGTTGCTTGCGCTGGGGTTCTTCCCGCAATACCTTTTCGAGGCATCCCCAGGCTTTGCCGTAGAGCAGGGTCGCGTCGTTATCGCGGCCGGCTTCGGAGTACGTCTGAGCGGCGTCGACCAGCATCAGGCCGTTTTCGGCGACGACGTCGTTTTTTTGCCGCGCGTCGATCCGAGCGGCGCCTTCGTATCTTTGGTAGTTGGCAGCCGCCTTGAGAAGCAATTCAAGCTTTTCATCGAGATCCTCGGTTTTATCGGCGGCCTCTCTCGTCGAATGGGCCTGATCCAAGTAGAGGCCCGCTTGCCGCCGGACCTGTAACCGGTGCACCACAAAAATCACCATGCCGATCACCAACATGCAGGCGACGACGATGGCGAGCAAACGCACATTCAGCGAAGAGTTGCCGTCTTTCATAATTTACCTGGTTTCCTTGCTCGATGGACCCTTGTCCAGAAACCTATGCCATGCCGGCCAAGACCGGCGCGTGGAAGCGGGCGTTCCCACGTCCCTTTCCTTCAATATACCAGCCTTCGGCGTTAAGAGAGTGGGCCAGATGGATCGGGATCGCCATGACGGGCTTTTCGGATCATGGCGGGATGCAAAAGCGCGCCGGACACCACTCTACTGAGGGGGCTTGGCATGGTAAAAAATGCTTGACATAGGATACAAACCAATTGATAGTAAGAAGTACGGAACCTGAACCCTCACATTTTATCCATTTTGCTCATAACCTCGCACGAATCGCGTGCTTGGGCAAGGTGCGATGGCGTCCGATTCCGATTCTGACGGTTTCGGCTTC
>JAFGAY010000057.1 GCA_016933425.1 Pirellulales bacterium | reverse complement strand
GTGTCTTCTCCATTGGGCAATCGCCTCCTTCGCCCTCTACTGTAATAAATCAGGAGGCAGTTGTCTCACTTATGTTGGCACAGAGGGAAACGGAGCACGGCATGTGACTATTGAGACACAGCGGGGGAAACCCCAATACGGAGTATGTCGAAGCCTACCCCACCGCGCCGCCTCTTGACTCTACTTCTCCCTCTCTTTTTCTTTTATCCGGGACTGGCCCCGATTGTCTCGCGCGTGTAAGATTCCTGCATGGCATCGCGTGTTTTCCCCAAGGATCCATCCCGAGGCACACATTCATGGGCATGTTCGACGGCAAGGTTGGCCTGGTGATGGGCGTGGCCAACGACCGGAGCATCGCTTGGGCCATTACCCAGGCTCTCTGGGCCGAAGGGGCCGAGATCGGGTTTACCCACCGCGTCAATCCGGGCGCCGAGCGGCGGATTCGACGTCTGGTCGAAGGGCGGCAGCCGCGCTTGCTCATGTCGTGCGATGTTCAGAGCGACGCCGACATCGCCCGGGTGTTTGCCGCGGCCGGCGAGACGTTCGGCCGGCTCGATTTTCTGGTCCATTCGATCGCGTTCGCGTCGCCCTACGAGTTGCGGCGGTCCTATCTCGAAACGAGCCGGGCCGGCTGGCAACAGGCGATGGACACAAGCGTCTACAGCCTGGTGGCCGTCTGTCAGGCCGCCGCGCCCCTTTTCGTCGAGGGCGCCACGGCGCTGACGATCACCTACGTCGGCGGCGAACAGGTCGTGCCCGGCTACAACCTGATGGGCGTGTGCAAAGCGGCGCTCGAGCACAGCGTCCGCTATCTGGCCTGGGACCTCGGCCGGCGGAAACAAGTCCGCGTCAACGCCATCAGCGCCGGAGCGATCCGCACGCTCAGCTCGGCGGGAATTCACGGCTTCGACCGGCTGCGGGCCCACACGGTCAAAAAATCGTGCCTGGGACGCACTATCGAAGGACCCGAGTTGGGTTCGACGGCCCTTTATCTACTGGGACCCCTGTCCAGCGGCGTCACCGGCGAAACGGTTCACGTCGACTGCGGCTACAGCATTGTGGGATTGTAACAACGTGACCATTGTTTGGGCCCTGCTCCTGGTTTTTGTCGTTCTGGCCGGTTGGCTGTTGACGGTGCTTGGAATGCCGGGCAATTGGGTGATTGTCGCGGCCGTGGTGGTGTACATTTTGCTGGTGCCGGCGGATTCGCCGGCCGGAATGGGCTGGGGCGTGGCCGTCGCGATGGCGTGTCTGGCGTCGCTGGGCGAGTTGATTGAATTTCTGGCCGGAGCGCTCGGCGCGGCCAAGGCGGGCGGCAGCCGGCGCGGGGCCGTGCTGGCGCTGGTAGGGTCGCTGGCCGGCGGCGTCGTCGGGCTGTTCGTGGGACTGCCGATTCCGTTGGTCGGATCGTTGGCGGCAGCCGTCCTCTTTGCGGGCGCCGGCGCGTTCGTCGGCGCCGTGTTGGGCGAGCAATGGAAGGGTCGCGACCTGGGCGAAAGCTGCCGAATCGGCCATGCCGCCTTCTGGGGACGTTTGCTCGGCACGGCCGCCAAAGCGGCAATCGGCGCCGCCATGGCCGGCGTCGCCATCGTTGCCTTGATCGCGTAGCCTGGCGGCCGCCGGCCAAATTTTTTCTTATATCCCCTTTTCCCTTCTCGGTGCTACGACCTGGGCTCGCGACGGCCGGCTATCATCATCAAACCAAGGGTCAGTAAAAGCATGGCCCCCGGCTCGGGCACGGTCTCCGCCGTTTCGCTGGAGCCATGGTTTCCCCAGTTCGCGGCTAGAATTGAGGCGTCGATGGCATTGACCACGTTGTCGTTGTTGAAATCGCCGTCCCAAACGCCGTTGCTGACGGTCAGTCCCCAATGGTCGGCCAGGGTTTGGGCGTCCGCTTCATTGACGTTTCCGTCGTCGTTCGTATCGCCGGGGATCATCTCGTGAGTCTCCGGACCGATGTTAATGGTGAAAACGTCCTGCGAGCCTTCGCCGAATTCGACGTTATTGAACGTGCCTGGAGTGAGCCCCGCCGGTTTTGCATTAAAGCCGTCCATGCCGCTCCACAGTATTTCCTGGGCGGAACCGTTTTCCGTGAATGCTTCGTTGGGATTAACGATGAACGGGCCGTAGTCGCCCAGGTGGTTGTCCGACGTGAAGGTGCTTTCGCCGGTGTAGGTCCAGGTTTTGCCGTCGTTGGGTTCCCGGTCGAAAAGGTCGAGACCGTCCATGTCCTCATTGTCAAAAACCAAGAGGGGCGTGCCGTAAGAATAGCCGTATCGGCCCATTGAACTGATTTGAAGGCCATAGCCGTCCTCGCTGCCCGCCGAATCATAGGCCTCGATTCCCTCGCTGAGTCCTGTTTCGAGATAGCCGGGATCATAATCATAGTAACATTCGTCGATCAGGTTGCTTTGTTCCGGCACGCCGTCCCAAAGTTGAAGAATGTCGCCGGGGCCGGCGCCGTAGCTGCCGTTTTCGATGTTGTGGGACGCGTCCCAGTTGGCAGGCGTGAAATCGGGAGCCGTATTTGCCCAAACGCCGTCGTCGGCCGTGTTGGGCAGGCCATCGAGTCCGTAGCCTTGATTTGGGTTGGTGTCGGCCTGCGTCTCGTAGTAACTGCCCAAGGTGTGCGTCTCGTTAATAGCGTTTGCGCGGTGGAAGGTTTCCGTGGAGAATTGACCGATAACGAAGAATCCCCCTTGGCCGCCCCACGCGCTGTCGAAATCGTAAGGGATGGCGCCTAGCAATACGTAGTCGGCGTACACGCCCGGGGTTCCGCCGGTGTTGGCGTTGATTCCCCGAAGCGTCCACCCATCGAGCACCGTGCCCGCCCGGCCGACGAGTTCCACGAATTCGCAGATATCCGCGCCTGGATTGTCGTAATCCACCTCGTTAATGGCCACTTGGGCATGGGCGACGACGGCCGTCAAGGCGATTGTCAACGCCGACCAACAAAGACTTTGCATTAGTCGCATCGCGCACCTCCGGAATAAAAAAACAGTGTTAGTGCCGTTTCCAATCCGACCGTTATGCGACAAGTCCCCTCTCTCGCGGTCGGGCTTGGTTTGGGACGCAACTCATGAACGGGCAGCGGCATTAGCCACAAGTATTCCGCAAGGACTCAATCCCTCCGTTTCTTTTGCGCAACGAAACGAGCGCTGTCGCTAGGGCAATTGCCATGCCGAGCGTGCCGGATTCGGGAACGGGCGCAGCATGTTCAGGCAGCGGTAGGATATTGCCCCAGTTGGCCGCCAGGATCGACGCATCGGCCGCGTTGACGCAGCCGTCGCTGTTGAAATCACCCCCACTCCAATCGATGCCTCCGCCTCCCCAGTTATCGGCCAAAATCGTGGCGTCGTTCACGTTAACCATGCCGTCGAGATTGGCATCGCCCGGCAAGGCCACCGCCGCCGACAGATGAAGGTTGAGCGGTATGTCGGAGATTTCGCCGGAAAGGTTCTCGTCGGAAAACGATAAGAAATACGTTGTTGAAAAGACGCCCGAGGCGGTCCGGTCGAACATCGCTTGAAACGACCGGCTCTCGCCGGACGCAAGATCGAAGAACAACACGAGGTCGACATGCAGCGTTTCGACGGCGCCCGCGGCTTCTATCGAATCGAGGTCCAGGGCCGCCGTGTAACCGGCCGTTTGTTCGAGATTCCACAAGGCGGCCGATCGAAGTTCGGGAAGCGTGCCGGGAGCTACCACGCCGAAATCGATATGCATTTCGTGAACCTCTTGCGACGGGTGAAACGAAGGATGTGCGTGGTCCAGGACGTCGATCGACGGAAACGCCTGGAATGAGCCGTCGGCAACAGCCTGGCTGCCGCTGGTTACCTGGATCATGCCTTGCCGGTGGCCCGCCGACGCGGTGTCCCACACGAGAAGATGGGAATTGCCGGAAGCCAACGCGGCGACGGTTCCCGTAGCGGCGCCGCTGAGCCCGAGCCCGGATGACACCTGATAATCAAGTTCGTCCGCCCCCAGGGAAACGTTGACGGCCGCCGTGTTGCTGATCGTGACGGACTCGGATATGCTCGCCCCGACCAGGACTTCCCCGGGCGTGGTTCCCATCTGGACGGACATTTTCGCCGGCAATTGATAGTCGGCCACCACGGGCAAGTGGTCGCTGGCCGTCGCTAACGCGACGAGCACGTCGGACGGCGCTCCCGTTCCCGTGGTAATGGCGCCGTTGAGAGCATGGGTTCCGTTGTTTCCGAGGGTCCGATAGGAATGCACCGTCGCCGGACAGTCGCCGACGCCGGGTCCGAGGTAGCTCGTTCCCTCGCCGTCGACCAGATCGGTCGAGGTCATCTGAAAGTCGAAACGGTCATCCATGCCGCCGCCAACGAAACCGCTGCCGGCCGGATTTTGGGTATGAATGGACTTGAACGACGTGTTGTCGTGCCAAGAACCGGGCTGGCCAAGCGGATCGACCGCTTGACCGTAACCGGTCGTCGGTGGAGAGGAAGAAAAGGGGGCCGTGCCGAATTTATAGATTTCGTAGGGATTCTCCATCATCGTCGGATAGGTGTTGCCGGCGTCTTCGTAGCTCGACTGCTGGTTGAAGTCTCCCGCATAAACAATGTTGGCCGTCGCGACCAGGAAATCCGATCCCCACGGAACCCCTGAGTCGGACCCGCTTCCCGAGCCGATCCGACCGTTGGTGGTTTGCCATCGATTTGCAATCGCCGTATCCCGCCGGCGGATTTGATCGCTGGAAGCGGTTCCCGACTTAAAATGCGTGTTGTAGACCCAAAGGTCGGCGTCCTCGCCGTAGCCGACCGGTCGCAGGCAAATACGAGACGTGCTTCGCGACGAGTCGGTTGGGCTCCAATCCTCGAACACGACCTGAACGGCGGCCAAGTTGTAGACAAAACCAGTCTGCATTCCGTCGATGTTGTAAGGATTTTGCGTCCACGCCGCGTAGTTGCTTGAACCGGTGATCGTGTTCAGCTCATTGGCGAACTTTTGCAGCGTGATGCCGTTGACGGATTGTTCCTGTAGGATGAGAACGTCGACGTTTCGGGCAATGCCGTTGACCGTTTCCTGACCCAGATACGAGAGCACCCGGTTGAAGGAGGATTGCCTCGCCGTGAAACTGGAAGCGCCCGACGTCGATGTATTCCACGTAACCAACCGAAGCTGGCCGAAGGCATTGCCGGCAAGACTGGCAATCAAAAACATCAACATGCCCAGAAAGCGAGCAACGGATCGAGGATAACCATGTTGATGGCAAAACATTAGATCGATCATGGGAATCTCCTCCTCGTGAACGGTGTACGCGGCCCCGGGTAAGTTGCACGGTTTGAGTTACTCCTCCCCTGAGAAAATCATTGAGTCATGTGGCGAGCGATACCGAGCGTGAATACTCGATCGATACTCGATGTTTCCTCTGGGCAAACTCTAGGCATATTGCTAATCCGGGTGGTCCACCACGTCTTCATTGGAATGCCGTCGAAGATCGACGAGGCCGAGACTGCCCCTTAGCCGCGGAGCCAAGCTCGCTGGCTTCGGCACGCATTCGCTGCACTCGCCCGTGACGCTAAAGTTGGTTTATGCCGCGCCGTCGCCGTAATCGCCAATGCGAAAGGCGCCTAGGGAACTCGTGGCGCTAGTGGCATACCACTCGATTTGAAGCCACTTGACGCAACCCAACTCGCCACCACCCAAGTCGGGAATCAGGGCATCGAGGTCATACACGAAATTTTGGGTAATGCGACGTTACCGGCGTGAAGTTATCGATGGTGGCTCTCCACCGCATACCGCCACAATCCGTGGCCGCGTTCCGGGGGTTCGCGGGGGTTGACGCTCGAATCCGCGTCGGATACGTTTCATGCATGTGCGTGTGAAACCACATATTCGCGGCGAATCCGCCATGCCTGCGCATGGATGTTCAGGCTCGATATTCAGTAGGCTTCGGTCCATAAGGATTCAAACCCCGCCTCCGGTACTTTCAGGGCAACCTCCTCCGTATCAGGCGCTCCGGTTCGTGCTTGTGCCGGCGACGCCGGCGGTTGGGGTTGATTTCGGTTTTTCCGGCCATGACGTTATCCGACCCGTTCCCCCAGTCAGATCCACAAGAACCGGCGCGTCGTCCGGCAATCTGGCGTTTGCGTACCAGGGTCGTCGCCCTGGAGCGGCGTCCTCGTTTGATGGGCGTTGTCAACGTCACGCCGGATAGTTTTTCGGACGGCGGTTGTTTCATGGATCCCATGGCCGCGGTGGACCATGCGCTGCGGCTGGTCGATGCCGGGGCCGATCTGGTCGACGTCGGCGGTGAGAGCACGCGGCCCGGCGCCGCGCCGGTCGGCGCCGACGAGGAACTTCGCCGCGTCGTACCGGTCGTCCAGCAGCTTGCGGCGCGGATCGACGTGCCCATTTCGATCGACACGTCCAAGGCGGTGGTCGCCCGGGAGGCAATTGCCGCGGGCGCCGAGGCGATCAACGACGTGACGGGCCTGGCCGGCGATTCGGAGATGATGTCGCTGGCTGTCGAGATGGGCGTGGGCGTTGTGGTGATGCACATGCGGGGCACGCCGCGATCGATGCAAGCCGCGCCGACGTATGACAACGTGGCGGCCGAGGTGCGCGACTACCTGGCCGGCCGGCGCGACGCCCTGGTGGCCGCCGGGGTGCGACGCGAACGGATTTGTCTCGACCCGGGCATCGGTTTCGGCAAGACGACCGAGCACAACCTGGAATTGCTTGCCCGAATCGACGCTTTTCACTCCCTGGGATGTCCGTTGCTGGTGGGGCCGTCGCGCAAGGCGTTCATCGGCCAGGTATTGGGTGACTCGCGGGCCGAACGCACGGCTGGAACCATTGGCGTGGCGCTTGCCCTGGCCCGACGCGGGGTGCAATTGGTCCGCGTTCATGACGTCGGCCAGGTTCGCCAGGCGCTGGTTCTTTTTGAGGCGTCGGGCGGACTCGAGTAAGGGTCGAGGCGGACGCGAATGATTCCCAGGGCGTTTCACAGCCCTAACCAATTGCCCCACAACGGATTATGCTTGTGGTTTATCGGCAATCGCATGGGCCGATCTCCGTTGACTTTGTGCCCCGTCTCGGGGATACTTCCCGTGGAATCGCCGTGGTTTCCGGCGGGGTTATGGTTACAACACCCTATGGCAAAACACGTTCTGAGAACACATTACACCTTTCTCCATTTTCCACCACGATCCGAACGGGGAATCTTCCGATGGCAGTCATTAATGGCGACGACCTGAAATCCTATTGTCTCGACGTGGCTCGGCGGGCAAAGGCGGCGTCGGGCGAGTTGGCCCGGGTAACCGGCGCTCAAAAGGAGCAGTGGCTTCGCCGTAGTGCCGAGTTGCTTCTCGAGCGGTCGCTCGCCCTGACCGAGGCCAACCACCAGGATATTAAGGCAGCGCCGGATTTTGGGCTGTCGGACGCCCAAATCGACCGATTGCGGCTCACGCCTGAGCGGATCGACGCCGTGGCCCACGCGCTGGGCGAGGTGGCCGCGTTGCCGGAACCGATCGGGCAGGTGATCAGCTCGTCGATCCGTCCCAACGGGCTCGAGGTGCAAAAGGTTCGAGTTCCCTTGGGGGTGATTTTCTTTATTTACGAATCGCGGCCCAACGTCACGGCCGACGCGGCCGCGTTGTGCGTCAAGAGCGGCAATGCGGTGATTCTCCGCGGGGGCAAGGAAGCGGCCCATTCGAGCGCGGCGATTGCCCAAATCATGGCCGAGGCGGCCAGCGAGGCCGGGCTGCCCGCCGATGCCATTCAGCTTGTGGCGACGGCCGACCGCGAGGCGGTGGGCCATTTTCTCAACCTGCCCGAGTATATCGACGTCGCCATTCCCCGCGGCGGCGAAGGGCTTATCCGCCGCGTCGCGCGCGAGGCCAAGATGCCGGTAATCAAACATTTCGCCGGCAACTGCCACGTGTATCTCGACGCCTCGGCCGACCTGGAAATGGCCGCGCGGATCGTGGTCAACGCCAAGACCCAGCGAATGGGAGTGTGCAACGCGGCCGAGTCGCTCGTGGTCCACCAGGCCGCGGCCGGAACGCTCTTGCCGGTCGTGGCCGCCGCGCTCCGGGCCAAGGGCGTCGAGCTTCGGGCGTGCCCCCGCGCGAAAACGCACTTGCCGGATGCCGCCGACGCAACCGAAGCGGATTTCGCCGCCGAATATCTCGGACCGATACTGTCGATCAAAGTCGTCGATTCGCTCGACGAGGCGATCGAGCACGTCAATCGTTATGGATCGAAACACACCGACGCGATTGTGACCCGCGATCTCGGCGCGGCCCGGGCGTTTGCCGCTCGGGTCGATAGTTCGGCCGTGATGATCAACGCGAGCACGCGATTCAACGACGGCGGCGAGTTCGGCCTGGGCGCCGAAATCGGCATCAGCACCGACAAGTTCCATGCCCGAGGACCGTGCGGCATGAACGAACTGACGAGCTACAAGTATGTGTGTTATGGAGCGGGACAGATTCGGGAATAGGTCGGAATGAGCCCGCCGGGGATCAATCATTGATCGCCGGATCGCGACCCGGCTTACGGACTGCCGTACAAGATCGAAAATCAATCATACCCCCTTGTTAATACTGCTGTTACACGGTTCTAAGGCTCCGCGTCACAGTAAGTTGATTGAAATCGAAAACTGTCGAAAGAAAAAGGAACACTGATTCTCGCTAATCCCCACTGAGTTTTTCCATTAGCGTGAATCAGAGTAAATTAGTGTTCCTTGAAAATCGTTAACTTATTATGACGCGGTTCCTAATCTACCACGAAGGGCGCGAAGCACACGAAGAATCGTGAAGGACGAGAAGCGAGGAAACGCGGCGTCCGGAGAAAATCCGTTTTTTACTTCGTGATCTTCGCGTTCTTCGTGGTATGACAGTAGAATTTGGAAAGCATTCATGGATCGAGACGACCTGACGCCGGAAGAAATCGAAGCCCTGGCCGGCCCGGCTCCGCCGTCGGCCAACCGGCCCGACCGTCTCGCGGCCGACGAGGCAAAAGTGCTTCAAGCCGCCTGTGATCGGGCGGCGGGGCGATTTTCGGCCGCGCTTTCGGGCTTGTTGCGCCGGCCGGTCGAGGTTCGATTCATCGGGATTGGCGAACGAAACTACAGCCGGTTCGTTTCGACTCGCAAGCCGACGTCGTGTTGTTGCGTGGCATCGACGGCGTCGGCCGGGAGCGAGGCTGAATCCGCACCGCGCAATGATGATGGTAGCGACTCCAGCAACTCGAACCCCCACAACGCGGATGCGGCCGATCGAGTGGTGCTAGACATCGCGGGGACTATCCTTTCGCCGATGATCGCGCGGCTGTTGGGGGGTGATCCATCGCGCCACGCGCCGGTCCGGCGCCGACTGACGGACATCGACCGGCGGTTGGCTCGGCGGATTGTCGCAGTGTTGCTCGACGAGTTGGGCGCGGCCTGGTCGGCGCCGGTCGACCAGCGATGGCAATTGGTCGAGATCGAGAGCAATCCGCTCCGGGCGAGCGTTTTTCCGGCCGGCCAGGCGGTCGTGGTTGCCCAATTCGAGCTGGCTCTGGGCGAGCTTCGCGGTCCGGTCGAACTGTGCATTCCGGTCAGTCTTGCCCAGCGGCTTGTCGAGCAGCTTGCGGCCGTCGCGCCGAAAGACGACGGCGCCGGGCCGGCCGCGAGCGCCGGAGAAATCAGCCGCGCGCTGGAAAATTCGCTGGTCGAGCTGCGCGTCGAGCTGGCTAGAACCACCGCCACCGCCGGCGACGTGTTGAACCTGGCCGTGGGCGACGTCATTACGACCGACCAACCGGTCGATCGGCCGTTGATCGTCGAACTCGACGGCCAGACCCGCCTCGCGGCCCGCATCGGCGCCCACGAGGGTCAAAAAGCCATCCAGGTCGAGAAACGAATCGATCCGTAGGATGCGTTCCTGCAAGATGTTTTTTCAGTTGCTCCCCGTGCCGCTCAGTCGAGCGACGGCACGGGGCCGGCGAGCAATTCGTACTCGTCGATCGGCATTGCGTCGCCCGAGCGGACGATCTCGCAATTCTTTTTGATCTCGGGCAGGCGGCTCGTGATAAATCGGCGGGCGACGACCTTCTTGCGGTCGCAGGCGGTCGCCTGATCCAGCAGCAGGTGGCCGACGATCACGGCAATGGCCGAATCGACCAGCCGCCGGGCGTGAAGATCGACGTAGGCGCTAGACTGGGTTTTGACAAACTGAATCGTTTCCAAGATGATTTGCTTGGCGGCGACGAGTTTTTCCTTCAACTCGGCCAGCGCCGGGTCGTCGTAGCTCTTCTGTTCGAGTTCGCCCGCGAATTGCTCGAACGTGCCCGAGGTCACCCCGCGGATGGCCGCGACGACCTGCAACTGGCTGGTGCCTTCGTAGATGGTCGTGATCCGCGAATCGCGGAGGTAGCGTTGGGCGGCGTAGTCCTTGATGTAGCCCGACCCGCCGAGGACCTGGACCGCCGCGTTGGCCACCTCGATGCACATCTCGGAGCAGTAGTACTTGCTCATCGGCGTAAGCATGCTGTTGAGCCGCTTGTAGCCGCGCGAGAGCTGCTTGCGCTGCTTTTTCTCCTCGTCGCCCAGCTCGCGCCGCCCGCCCTCGAGAACGCGAAGGTTGTTGTTTTCGTGGTCGCAAATCCAACTGGTATGGTAGGCCAGTGCCCGGGCCGCCTCGATGTCCACTTGCATGTTGGTGACCATCTCGGCCACGGCGGGCATTTTTTCGATCGGCACGCCGAACTGCTGACGGGTGTGGGCATAGGTTCGGCCCAACCGGTACGCCGCCTCGGCGATGCCCAGCGACTGCGCGGCGATGCCGACCCGGGCGCCGTTCATCAGGGCCAGCACGTAGGTGATCAGCCCGCGTTGGCGTTCGCCGACCAGCCGGGCCGGCGTGTTGTCGTAGACCAGTTCGCACGTGGGCGAACCGTGGATGCCGTGCTTTTCCTCGAGGTGGCGAACGCGAATCGTCTCGTCGCGCTCGGAGATGAACAAGCTCAAGCCCCGCCCATCGGCGATGTCGGGCTCGCTTCGAGCCAGGGTTAGCAGAATCTCACCGCAGCCGTTGGTGATGAACCGCTTCACGCCGTTGAGCACCCAGTTGCCATCGCCGTTTTGCTCGGCGCGGAGCCGAACGGCTTGCAGGTCGCTGCCGGCGTCGGGTTCGGTCAGGACCATCGCGCCGGTCACCTCGCCAGAGGCAAACCGCGGCAGCACTTCGTCCTTAATCTCGTCGTTGGCGAAGGCGTTAACGGTTTCGGCGATGCCCTGCAATCCGAACATGTTCATGAACGAGGCGTCGGCCCGCGACACGATCTCGGTGGCCATGGTGTAGACGAGGTTGGGACAGTTGAGCCCGCCGTATTTGCGCGGCAGCGTGAAGCCCATCAAGTCGGCCTGGCCCATCGTGTCGAGATTCTGCTGCACGAGCGGGTGGTAGGTAACCGTGCCGTTGTCGTTCAGCGTGTTGCCTTCCTCGTCGACCTGCTCGGCGTTGGGGGCAATCACGTCGCCGGCGACCTGGCCGACGATTTCCAACACGCGACGATAATTGTCCACGGTGTCGGCCTCGTCGGTGGGCGCGTAATCGGCCTGGCCGTTCTCGGCGTCCAGTTCCTGAATTCGGGCCAATTCGGCCATGTTCACGTGGTCGAACAGGAATCGAATGTCGCGATTGTCGAGAAAGAAATTCGCCACGAGCAATCTCCGAACGTTGCCTGGTTGAGTTCTGATGGTTTTCGGTTTCCGGCGCCTTGTGTTGCCTGCAGCCGCTTTGGAGTCACGCCAAAATAAGTTAATGATTTTCGAGGAACACTAATTTACGCTAATTGAAGCGAATCAGTGGGGATTAGCGAGAATCAGTGTTCCTTTCTCTCTTTTTAAGTTTTGATTTCAATCAACTTACCGTGACGCGAGGCCTTACTGCTTCTCCTTGATCGCCCTGATCATCATCGGGATGACCTTCTTCATGTCGCCGACGATGCCGTAATGGGCCACGGAAAAGATCGGCGCGTCGGGGTCTGTGTTGATCGCGATGATTTTGGCCGATTCTTCCATGCCGGCCCGATGCTGCACCGCGCCGCTGATGCCGGCGGCGATGTAGAGGGCCGGGCGGACGGTGGTGCCCGTCTGGCCGATCTGGTGTTCCTTGCCGATGAATCCGCTGTCGACTGCGGCTCGGCTGGCGCCGACCGCGCCGCCAATCGCCCCGGCCAGGTTCTGGATCAAGTCGAAGCCTTCCTTGCTGCCCACCCCGCCGCCGCCGGCGACGATGACCCGGGCGCCTTTCAAGTTGACCTTGCGCGGCTCGATGTGCCGGCGGATGAGCCGCAGCGCGAGGATGCCGTCGTCGATTTCGACCGATTCGCGGACCAACTCGCCGCCGCGCGAGCCGTTGGCTTCCTTCAGCGGCATGACGCCCTCGCGCACCGTGGCCATTTGCGGCCACCAGTCGTAGTTGACGATCGTCGCGATAATGTTGCCACCAAACGCCGGACGAATTTGCAGCAAGAGGTTTTTGTGGACTTCCTTGGTTTTCGGGTCGGCCACGTCCTGGATTTCCAGATCGGTGCAGTCGGCCGTCAAACCGGCCCGCATCGTCGACGCCACCCGCGGCCCCAGGTCGCGGCCGATCGACGTGGCGCCGTAGATGACGATTTGCGGCCGGTGCTTCTCGGCCAGCGTGCTGACCACGCGGCAGTAGGGCCCGGTCTGATAATGGGCCAGCCGGTCGTCCTCGACCAGGTAAACCCGATCGACCCCGTGCGAGAACAGCGATTGGGCCAACGGTTCGACCCGGCTGCCCGGCAACACAGCGCCGACGCCGACGCCCAACCGGTCGGCCAGTTCGCGGGCCTTTCCGCACAATTCGAGCACGACGTCGTGCAGCGAGCCGTCTTCTTGTTCGGCGAAAACCCAGACTTCGCCTTGGCGATTTGGTTCGATCATTTGCTTTTATTCAATCACGAAAGACACGTTACCCAACGGAATCTACGAACCACCCTGCCCTGCCCTACACCTCCCTAATCCCCAATCCCTAATCCCTAATCCCTCTATTATCCCCACGTGCGGTCGACGACCAGCTCATGGATCAATTGCCGAATTCCATCTTCGGTCGGCGCGACTTCGGTGAATCCTTCTTTGGTCAGCACGATGGCCTGGACGCGATGGACTTTTGTGGGCGAGCCGGCGATGCCGCATCGATCCAAGTCGGCGCCGATCCGGTCGAGATCCCATTGCTCGATCAGCAGGCTGCGCTCTTGGAGCAATTGGCCGCGCCGGTCGACCTCGGCCTGACGCTGTTCGTCGGTCGCGTCGGGCATCTCGGCCCGAACCTCGGCGGCCAACTCGGCAACGACCCGGGCACGTTTGCACCGCATGACGCGCCGGGCCGCGCAAGGCCGCGGGCGGTTGGCCGTGTCGATCACGGTCAGTAGAACGGGCAACCGAGCCTCGACAATTTCCCAGCCCTGTCCGATGTTGCGGCGGACCTGGATCACATCGCCGGTCAGATCGACGACACGTTCAAGATACGTAATTTGGGGAATGTCCAATTTTTCAGCAATCTGAGGGCCGACCTGGGCCGTGTCGCCGTCGATGGCCTGGCGACCGCAGAAGACCAGGTCATAACGGCCAATGGTGCGAATGGCCTGGCTGAGAATGTAGCTTGTGGCCAAGGTGTCGCTGGCCGCCGCGCGTCGGTCGGTCAATAATATAGCTCGATCGGCGCCGCGAAATAGACATTCCCGAAGCACTTCGGCCGCTTTCGGGGGGCCCATGCTCAAAGCGGTGACCGTTCCGCCGTGGACGTCGCGGACGGCCAGTGCCGTTTCGAGAGCGTGCAGATCCTCGGGATTGAAAATGGCTGGCAATTGGGCCCGATTGACGGTCCCATCGTCCTTCATGGCCTCGGCCGTTACGTTGGCCGTGTCGGGGACCTGCTTGACACAGACGATACTGTCGTAGGGCACGGGGGTGGGCTCCGGGACGTTTGAATGTAACAGGTTGAAACTACGGAGGTTATCAGGCTTACGCAAATCGGTCAAGCCCCGCTTTCGGGCACTCATCGAGTCACGCCGGGGGATTCCGGGATTGTTGTCGTAATGACGTCAATCGGTTAGAATGGCCGCCGTGCCGTGGTGCCGTTCTGAATCACCACGACAGGTGGGCCTGCACTCCATGGAGATGGTCATGGCCGGCGAGACCCGACGTGAACCCGTTCCCGAGGCAATCGCAAGTCTCGAAAAACACCAGCAGCTTGCTCCCTTGGCGGCCGAATTGCTTTGGCGGGCCAATCACACCGACGATGCCGACGCTTTCCTCGACGGAGCGCTGGCCATCGCCGCGACGGCCGTCGGCGGCGACTATCTGGCCCTGGTCGCGCCTCGCGCCAGCCAGTGGAGCGTGGTCGGCCAGTTGGGCAAGAGCCGGGCGCTGCCCATCGAACTGCTTGCCGAAGCGATCGATTCGGAAACGGTCCAGGCCGATGACGCTTGGGCCGTCGCGCCCATGCACCGGCACGCGGTTTCCGCCGAATTGCTGGTCGTGCATCATCCGTCGGGCAAATCACAAATCGAGACGGCGCGACTTTTTGTCCGGGCAATCGGCCCCGTCCTGGGCCAGTGTTTGACGGTGATCCGTGATCGCTATGCCCAGGGCCGGCGGCGCGACCGGCGTCTCCACCGGCTCGAAACGATTGTCCGCATCGCGCAGCAGTGGAACCAGCGCCACGAGGTCGAACCACTGCTGGCCGACATGGCCCAAGCGGCCACCCAGTTGCTCGAAGCGGATCGGGCGAGCATCTTTCTTTGGGACCGCGAGACCAAAACGCTCGTCGGCCGGCCCGCTTTGGGAGTGGAAGGAGGCGAGTTGCGGGTTCCCGACGACGCGGGCGTGGTCGGCCAGGTGATTCGTAGCGGCCGGGCGAGTCGCGTCGACGCGACGGCCGAGCCCGACGCGATCAACCGCCGCGTCGACGCGCAGCTCGACTACGAGACGAAAACCGTGCTGTGCGTGCCGTTGGACAACGCGGCCGGCCAGCGGCTCGGCGCGTTCGAGTTGCTCAACAAACATGCCGGCTCGTTCACCGACGAGGACGAGGCCGCGCTGGTCGAGTTGGCCGGCTGGGCCGCAATCGCGCTGGAAAACGCCCAAGACTACGAGCAGCTTTTATCGGCCAATCGGCGTATCGCCCAGCAGGCGGCCGACGAAATCCGCATGATCGGCCAAAGCCCGGCCATGCAGTCGCTCCGTTCGGTCGTCGGGCGCGTGGCCGACACCGACCTGGCCGTGCTCATCCTGGGCGAAAACGGCACGGGCAAGGAAGTGGTCGCCCGAAGCATTCATTACCAAAGCCGGCGTCGCGAGCGGCCGTTCATCGCGGTCAACTGCGCGGCGATTCCCGACACGCTGGCCGAGAGCGAGCTTTTCGGCCACGAAAAAGGCGCGTTCACCGACGCGCAGGAACGCCGGTTGGGCAAGTTCGAGCTGGCGGCCGACGGCACCCTGTTTCTCGACGAGATCGGCGACCTGTCGCTAGGCGGCCAGGCCAAGTTGCTTCGCGTGCTCGAAGAGCGATTGCTGGTCCGCGTCGGTGGATCGACGCCCATCCACACCGAGGCCCGGGTCGTGGCCGCGACGAATCAGAACCTGGCCGACATGGTTCGGCAGAAGCGTTTTCGCGAGGATCTTTACTTCCGGCTCAACGTCGTGACGCTCGATATTCCGCCGTTGCGCGAGAGAGGCGACGACGTCATGCTGCTGGCCGCCGATTTTTTGGCCGATTTTTGCCGCAAAGCGCGGCGCAAGCCGCCCAAGTTTTCGGCCGCCGCCGAACGGCGTTTGCGCGAGCATCCCTGGCCGGGCAACGTCCGCGAGCTGCGCAATCTGATGGAACGACTCGCCTACCTGTCGACCGATCAACGGATCGAGGCCGAGGAGTTGGCGTTCATCCTCTCGCCCCGCCCGATGGCCGAGGGGCCCGGCGCCGCGATCGACGAAAACCAGCCGCTCGGCGAGGCCACCAATCAATTCCAGATCGATTTCATCCACCGCGCGATCAAACGATCCGGAGGCAACGTCAGCCGCGCCGCCGCGCGGCTCGGGCTGCACCGGTCGAACCTCTACCGCAAGATGCGGCAGTTGGGAATGGATACCGAAATCGAAGAGTAAGACAAAGACAAGCCACTCGGACAGTCCAAGAATAACCGAACCGCGACCGTAAGGAAGCGGCCACATAAACGCCGGTCCGCTCCCTCACGGTCGCGGTTCGGAAAAACATCCGCAAGAACCAGCCTCAGCCAGTATTTAAGCCGCCCATGTTCAAACGAGGCTTTTCCCCGGGGACCTAAAACATGTGCAAGCGAACGAAAAGACGGATCACC
>JAFGAY010000008.1 GCA_016933425.1 Pirellulales bacterium | reverse complement strand
TCTTGCCAAAACAGGCGACTAAGCTGCTGGTCCTGACTTATTGCTCGCCCGACTTCCTCGCTTGCGGCGGGAGCGACAATGTGATTCGGGTCTGGAATCTGCGTGAAGGCTGCGAGGCGTTCTCGCTCGAAGGCCACACCGGCTCGATTACCGCGCTGGTGTGGAACCCGGACTCGCATCGCTTGATCTCAGGGAGTTTCGACACGACCGTTCGTGTCTGGAACTTGAGTCTGGAAACCACCGATCGCGTGTCCCAACAGTAAAGCCGAGATTGCTCCACAAAATCCCATAATCCCCAAATTCCAAGAATAATCCCTCGTTCACAACACGGAGGTTGGTCGTGGGCCTGTTGCAACGAATCCGACAGCGGCGTAATCAAATTCATCCGGCGCATCTCCATCGCGCGGTCCAGCCGGCCGCGCCATGGCTGCGGCTGTGCCGGTTCGAGCAGATGGAGCCGCGGCAGCTCTTGGCGGTCAGCGTCCTGCCGATCCAAGTCGGCGCGGTCTACTACGAGGACGCCGGCGGCGACGACCTCGTGGCCGATCGATTCGAGGTCACCTTCATCGGCGGGGCCGTTGGCACCCAACTGACCGAACTGGTGATCGAAACCGACAAAAACGACAACGGCGTGCTGGACAACGGCGACTGTTTCTTCGACACCGAACCGGGCGGGCGCGGCGTTTACGGAGCCATCGGCTTCGAAATTCTCGAAAACGACGGATTCGAGGTCCTCGGCATCGAAGTCGAGGACGGCGGCGATACGCTGCGGATCATGCTTGCGGGCTTCGAGCAGGGCGAAAAGCTCGTGTTCAGCGTCGACGTCGACGAACAGGGCCCGTTGAGCACCAGCGCCAGCAGCCATGCCGAGGGAGACGAGTTCCAGGTGTCGCGTCTGCGCGCGACTTTCGAGGCCGACCATTATCTGACGGCCAGCGACGCGGACATGTTTCTCGACTTCTATGACGAAAAACTCGCCGAAACCAACTTGGATCTCCCGCCCGACGATTACGTGCTGCCGCCCGAGGAATCCTTGGCCGACCGGACGGCCGGGGCCGTCTTTTCCATCGTGCAAGTGCCGCTGCCCATCACCCTCAGCGGCTATGTGTTCCACGACCTCAACGCCAACAACGTCCGCGATCCGGGCGAGTCGGGAATCGGCGGTGTCACCGTGACGCTCCGCGAATGGACCGGGACCGGATTCGTGGACACGGTCAAAACGACCGACTCGATAAACGGTTATTATGCCTTCGACGGCCTGCTGCCCGGCGAATACGAAATCCTCGAGACTCAGCCGGCCGGCTACCTGAGCGTCGGCGCGACGGCGGGCACGGTCGGCGGCGAGGTTCGAGGTTTTGTGCTGGATTCGGACACGATTATCGGTGTGGATCTGGAAGGCGGCGACAATTCGATCCATAACGACTTCGCCGAGGTGCGGCCCGCCAGCCTCAGCGGCCACGTCTATCACGACGCCAACGACGACGGCGTTTTCGACCAGGTCAATGAAGACGGCATCGGCGGCGCGGCGGTTACGGTCGCCGGCGAGGGAATCACGGTCACCGTCGCGACGGACAAGGACGGCTTCTGGCACGTCGATAATCTGTACCCGGGCGAATACCAGGTCACGGAAGTCACGCCCGACGGATACCTCGACGGAAAAGACCGCGCGCCCGACGGCGGCGGAATCGCTCACAATCCAGGCGACTTGATCACGGACGTGAACCTGGCGGCCGGACAGAACGGCGAGAACTACGATTTCGGCGAACTGTTGCCCGGCGGACTCTGCGGTTACGTCTACATCGATGTCAACAACAACGGCCTACGCGACCCGGGCGAAGACGGCATCGGGGGCGTCGAAGTCGTGCTGCTGACGGCCGACGGCACGCCGATCGATACCATCTGGACCGACGAAACGGGCCATTATTGTTTTCATGATCTTGTGCCGGACACCTACGGCATCATGGAAATCCATCCCGACGCCTACGTGGACGGCACCGACAAGGAAGGCACTCTCGGCGGAGTGCCCCACAACCCGGGCGACCTGATCGACCTGATCGTCGTTGGCAGCGACCAGCGCGGCATGGAAAACAACTTCGGCGAACGCGAGCGAGTAGGCATCTCGGGCTATGTCTATGAGGACAACAACCAGAACGGCGTCAAGGACGACGAGCCGGGAATCGGCGGCGTCGTGCTGCGGCTGCTCGACGAAAACGGCAATCCGACGGACCAAACCACCACGACCGACAAGCATGGTTACTATGAGTTCATCGGTCTGGCGCCCGGCACCTACGGCGTGGCCGAAACGCAGCCGACCGGCTATCACGACGGGCTCGACAAGGAAGGCGACGCGGGAGGCGAGGCCCATAATCCGGGCGATTCGATCACCGGCGCCGAACTCGACGGAGGCATCGTCGCCAAAAACTACAACTTCGGCGAGCTGCAACCCGCCCGGCTCCAAGGAACCGTGTTCGTCGATCTCGACGGCGACCTGATGCCCGGCGAAGGCGAAATCCGGATTCCCGGCGTCACGGTTTATCTGCTTGATGAAACGGGCCAACGCATCGCGTCGGCCACGACCGACAAAAACGGCGAGTACCGGTTCGACGACCTGCGGCCGGGCACCTACGGGCTCGAGGAAATCCAACCGGCCGCGTACGTCGACGGCGACGAGAAAGTCGGCACGGCCGACGGCGTTCTGGACGGCAATGATCGCATGGCCAAGATCGTGCTGGCTCCCGGCGTCAAGGGCGTCGATTACAACTTCTGCGAAATGCTATATGGAAGCATCTCGGGCTATGTGTTCCAGGACGGCCCGACAATCCGGCTTCTTTGGTTCGAGGAAATACCCGACGTGACCACCATGCGCGACGGCCAATTCACGGCCGACGACACGCCGCTTGCCGGCGTGGTGCTTCAGTTGCGCGACGCCTCGGGTATGGCTTTGGTCGACAGCGTGGGCAAGCCCATCACGACGGTCACCAACGCCAACGGCTATTATGAGTTCACGAACCTCGCGCCGGGCGTATACTCGGTTTATGAAGTTCATCCGCAAGGATACGTCGACGGCATCGACACGGCCGGTTCGCTCGGTGGAATCGCCGTCAACCCGCACGAGCTGGAAGGCTTGCCCCCGCTCGGCCTGCTCACCGACCCGAAAGACGACGCTGTGGTTCAGATCGTCGTGGGGCCGGGCGTCAACGGCATTTCGTACAACTTCAGCGAAGTTCGCGTGGAAAACGAGCCGTTTTACATTCCGCCGGACCGGCCCCAGCCAGATCCAGCGCCGCCGCAACCGATTCCGCCGGGCTATCCGGTGGCGTCGCCCGCCATCCACACTCCTCCGGTGAAGATCACGTATGAGTTGCCGCCGCTTTACGGCGGCATGGGAGTGCCGCTGACGTATACGTGGCACTTGAGCGTGATCAACGCGGGCCAGCCCCGGCGTCTTCGGGAATCGGCCGATGAAGTGGCCGTTCAAGGAACGCTCTTGTTCAATCCGGTTTCCTGGGACGGTTCGCCTCTGCGCGACGGCCAGTGGACCGTGGCCGACAACGATGGCCGCGTCGAATACAACTTCCAATTCGGCGTGACCGAGGGAATACCGGTGGTCGGTGATTTCAACGGCGACGGGACCGACGAAATCGGCGTGTTCGTCGCCGGCGAGTGGTTCCTCGATCTCAATGGAAACGGCGTCTGGGACGAAGGCGACCTTTGGGCCAAGCTGGGCGACGCCGACGACTTGCCCGTCACCGGTGATTGGGACGGCGATGGAAAAACGGACATCGGCATCTTCGGCAAATCGTGGGTTGGCGATCCCCGGGCATTGCAGGCCGAAGCGGGTCTTCCCGACCGCCAGAACGAACCCAACGGCGGCTACAAAAACTTGCCGCCTGATCCCCAGCAGGCCACCGACCAGGTGCGCACGCTCAAACGATCGGCCGAGGGCCGGCTGCGAGCCGACCTGATCGATCACGTCTTCCAGTTCGGCCACGATGGCGATCGGCCGGTGGCCGGCGATTGGAACGGCGACGGCGTGAGTTCGATCGGCATTTACCGCGACGGGGACTGGTTCCTCGACGTCGACGGAAACGGCCGCTGGAGCGACCCAGACCTCTACTTCGAATTCGGCCAGCGCGGCGACCGGCCGGTGGTTGGCGATTTCAACCACGATGGGATCGACGAAGTCGGCGTCTACCGCGACGGCCAATGGCATCTGGACATTAACGGCAACCACCAACTCGACGCGCAAGACAAGGTCTTCACGCTAGGTGGACCCGGCGACGTGCCCGTGGTCGGCGACTTCGACGGCGACGGAACCGACCAGGTCGGCGTGTACCACGGCGGGCCCACCCCCGACCGCCAAGCCTCGGCCGAGTAGTCCCGATCTATTTTCCAACCACAACCACCGAACCGCGACCGACCAATCCGTAGGTCAGGCTGTGCCTGACAAGAAGGGATTAGGGATTAGGGATTGGGGATTGGGGATTGGAATGCGGCCCGGCCGGCCATGTTAACGTTTCTGGTGTTCGAGCCGTGCGATGCCGGCCGCGCCGAGGTAGCCCGCGTCGCCGCCAAGCAAGGCGAAATCGAGCGTGATGCGCTGGGCCAGGAGGGGAAACGCCCGGCGATCGATTTCCCGCTTGATCCCGGACAAGAAGCGCTGGCCGAGTTCCGATTGCTTGCCTCCGAAGTTCATGGCCCCGCCTAGCAGAACGCCGTTCGGATCGATCGCGTGCATCAGCGAAACGATTCCGATGCCCAGGTATCGGGCCGTCTCATCGACGATTTCCAGTGCGAGTCGATCGCCGGCGGCGGCCTCCTCGGCGACCAGCTTCGCGCTGAGCGACGCTCCCTCGGCGAGCCGCACGGCCAGCGAACTCCCGCCACCGGCGTCCAGCGCCTCGCGGGTCCGCTTGGTCACGGCGGTGGCGCTGGCATAGGCCTCGAGGTGCCCGCGTTGTCCGCACGAACAGAGCCGGGCGTCGTCCGCGGGATCAATGATCATGTGGCCGCACTCGGCCCCATGGCTGTTTTCGCCGACGATCGACAAGTCGCCAATGATAATCCCGCCGCCGATGCCGGTGCCCAGGGTAAGCAGCACCAGACTGTGAAACGCGCGGCCCGAGCCAATCCAAAACTCGCCGTAGGCCGCCGCGCACGCATCGTTGGCAAAAGCGACGGCAAGCTTCACATGGTCGGCCAGACGCTGGCGGATGGGAAAACCGTCCCAACCCTTGAGATTCACGGGAGAAATGAGCAGGCCGGCCGCGATGTCCATGGTGCCGGGGCTTCCTAGACCGAGCCAAGCTATGTCGTCGTGGGCTAGACCGGCCTGGGCAATGACTTCCCGGACGGCTTCGCCCATCCGCACGGTCGCATCCTCCGGCCCTTTCTCGGGTTGGGTCCGAATTTTCAAAAAAGAGAGCGGTTGCCCCAGATCATCGACAACCCCCATCTTGACATTTGTTCCACCCAAGTCGACCCCCACATAGAATGGAGGTGTCGCTTGCCCATGGGTGATCAACTTGCGTTTATCAGACATGTTATTCGCATGGGAACGGTCAAACCTGGGGGGGCAAACCGCTGAGTATAGGACCTTGGCTTGCCATGAGCAACCAAAAACGAAGAAGACAAAGGTGGTTTTCAGGCTTTTTGCGACAAATGAGTACGTCAGTTGTTCTCTTTGTATTTGCACGAAAATGGGGGGATGGGAAAACGGGCGAATCTGCAATTGCGTCAAATGGCCATTTGGGAGAAAATGTGCGGCCATGCTGACCCATGTTCTCTTGCCCTGAAATCTCGAAAAGGAGTTCGACCGGCCCATCGCGGACAACCCGCCTTCGACGAACCAGCTTGCGACGCGGTTCGACATGATGCGTTCGCCATGGCCCACCAGCAGTGACACGGAGGTTGCCCGTCTCGCGCAAGGTTTCTCTTCGCGCGTTTGGTCGACGACGGACCTTTGACGGCCAAGGACGACTTGCTTGCCACCGCTGATCCGACCGACAGGATGCAAACGGTCGGGGTGCAACTAATTCGTCTCCCAAGGAGGGATCCCATGATCTGGCTACAGACAGCCGTCCTTTTGTTGGCCGCGCCGGGCCTCGGCGATGCCGTGCTTCTCGATTTCCATACGGACGGATGCATGCCTTGCCGGCAAATGGCGCCGGCCGTCGATCATCTCATCGCCCAGGGTTATCCCGTGCGGCGTATCAACGGCGGACACGATCCGGCCGCCGCCGCGCGCTATAGCGTTAATGCGTTTCCAACCTTCGTGTTGGTGGCCAACGGCCGCGTGGTCGATCGGGTCGTCGGCGCGACGAGTTACGATCGGCTCGAACAGATGTTCCAAAAGGCTCGCGCGATGAACGTGGGGAATACAACGCCCCCGGCGCCGGCAGCCATGCCTTCGGAGTCCGGCGGCGAAGGAACGCTGCCGGCCGTGGCAAGCGGACCGCTGGGGAGCGAGCCGGCCATGCCCATGGTGTCGGTCTCGGTTTCGCCGGGCGGCGCCGCGGCCAGCTCGCCATCGGGCTGGGCGACGGTCTCGCCGGCCGCCGCCGGTCCAACAACCGACATTCGCATTAACCCGGGAATCGTCCGCGCCGCGACAACCACGGTCAGCACTCCTTCACCGACCGCCGCGCCGGCCGCAGCCTCGCCGATGACCAATGCCCAACTGATCGCCGCGACGGTCCGGCTGCGGATCGAGGATCCCAGCGGGCATTCGTGCGGCACGGGCACCATTATCGACACGCGCGACGGTTGGGCCCTCATCCTGACCTGCGGCCATTTGTTCCGCGACGCGAAAAAAGACCATCCTGTGATCGACGTCGATTTGTTCGGTCCCACCGGCCCGCGCCGCGTTGCCGGCGAACTCGTTTCCTTCGACAGTGAAAAACGCGATCTGGGGCTGGTGCGCATCCGCGTGCCGGGACAAGTTTGCATTGCTCCGGTTGCACCGGCCGACTACAAAATCGAGATCGGCGCCCCGGTGGCCGCCGTCGGATGCAGCCATGGCGCCGATCCGACGGTCCAGCGATCGCGCGTTCGGGCCAAAAACAAATTTCTCGGACCGCCCAACCTCCAGGTCGACGGACAACCCGTCGAGGGACGCAGCGGCGGCGGACTCTTCTCCGCGGAGGGCTATCTGATCGGCGTATGCAACGCGGCCGATCCGACCGACAACGCCGGCCTGTTCGCCGCGCTGGCCTCGATCCACTCAGAACTCGATCGGGTCAACCTGTCGTACGTCTACCAGCATCCGTCGGGCCAGCCGTCGGGCCGCTGGTCGCCGCTGCCGACGATGCCCGGAGGAGATCTGGTCGCCGTCGGACCGCCGACAATGCCCCACCACATGCCGGCCCCGACCGCCATGGACACCGCGACCACCGGCGGGCCCGTGCCGACGTCCTCGCGACAAGAATCGCCGTGCGCATTTGCATCGCCCGGCGGCGGCCCTCCCCTCACCCCGGCCGAAACAGCCGCGCTCGAGGAAATCCGCCGTCGCAAGGCGGAAGGTGCCGAAGTAATCTGCATCATCCGCTCGCCCAACGATCCGACGGGCAAAAGCGAGATTCTCCGACTGGAAAACGCGTCGCCGGCCTTCTTGCAACAACTGGCGACGGAAACCACCAGCGGCAACGGACAGCCAATCCGTTAGTCCATCGCCCCAGGCCGAAAAACCTCACCCCGCGCGCGTTGCCGCCCTATCCCCAGCCGTCGCAAACACTCGATGCCCCGCCGTGATTATCAACTTGATCGCAAGCACCGTGACAGCCAAGGGTCTTCGGATCAAGGCCGAACTCGACCCCAAAACGTATCCTCTTGAAATCAAAGTCACCGACGACGAATTGGCTGCCGTCAACATCCATCCCGCATCCTTCCACGGCGACTGGAATCACCGCGTCCTCCCACAACATCGAAAAAAGCAACCAACTTATTTTGTCAGGGTTCCTTACACCCTCATTTCTCCCTGTCGCCGACGACCGAATGATCGCTCCACATGAAGGCCGCTTGGGTTAGGACGTTGTGGGCAAAGTCGAAACCGGCTTCTCGAAGGGCCGATTCCACCTGCGCCTTGTCCGGCGTCTTGCCTTCCTGAAAAACAAGCCCCCAGAAGACCGTCCCGCCGCCGTGGACGTGCTTTCCCGTCGCCATCTGCTTGACCATCAGCTTCGGATTCAGCCGGGCCATCAAGTGCTGTATAGGATAGAATTCGTGCTCGTCCCGCACTGAAAACGCCTTGGGCAATTCCACTTGGGCGTGCATGTCAGGTCTCCTGGTTACATCGGTGGTACGGCAGACGCTCGGCCATCTCCATGGCGGTTCTCCTTCCGTTGCCGCTATTTTCCTTTTCCAGGAATATCCTGTCAACAGAAACGCCCCAAACACTCCGCCAGACGCCCCAGGATCGCATGTAACGCGTTCTGAAAATAAACGAGAAAAGCTCCCCCACTAAATCAGAAGCGTCGGAACAATGCCCTTGCGATCTTATTAACCAAGACTAGAATACTTGATGGTCCTGCCCCCATGTCCCGCCCACAAAGGAGCCACCCCATGCCTAATGTTGCCGCCATTTTGAAAGCCGAAATCTGCCGTTTGGCAAAGAAAGAAGTCAAAGCCCAGGTTGGCTCCACGAAGCAAGCCGTGGCACGATACCGCAGCGAAATTGCCGCTCTGAAACAGACGTTGAGCCAACAGGAACAAGAAATCAAGCGTCTCCAGAAGCAGATGCAGCGAGAGGGCCAAGCTGCCGCCAAAGAAGAGCCATCGGAGGGCGTTCGGTTCTCTGCTCGATCTGTGAAGGCCCAGAGGAGCAGGCTGGGATTGTCGGCGGCCGACTATGGCAAGCTGGTCGGCGTGTCGGGGCTGACCATCTACAGTTGGGAGAAGGGCAACTCTCGTCCGCGCCAGGCCCAACTCGAAGCGTTCGTGGCCGTTCGCGGCATCGGCAAGCGGGAGGCGCTGGCCAAGTTGGCGGCACTGAAGGGGAAGGAGAAGCGGAAGCGGTGAACCAACGGCCCGCAGACAAGAATGCTTAGCGATGCCTCACGAGAACGACACGTATCCCTTTGCGGCCGGTTGCATCCTGTGAATCTTCGGATTCCTGGGAGCCTGTGGGAGTCTATGGGGGGCTACTGTCTCGGGAACCGGTTAAGGTTGGTTGAACATCATGCGTTCTTGCCATGGTGCCGAGCGGCGAGGATTGCGAACGATTGCGTTTGGACGCAGCTATTGACTTTTGCACGGCCAATGAACCGAGGCCGACTAACGGGAGGCCGGTAAATGGGCCGGATACGTTGACGGAACGGGTCATTA
>JAFGAY010000352.1 GCA_016933425.1 Pirellulales bacterium | reverse complement strand
ACGCTGCGGCTGCGGACCAGTCCGGCCCGGACCTTAAGGCTTTTGTCCATGGTCATGGTGGTTTATCTCCTTCGGATAATGGCGAGCCGGAAAGCAAAAAAGCGGATGGCGGAATAAGGGGACAGGTCCAATTTGCCGAGGCGGCCCTAGGGGTGCTAGGCACGCATTGGACCTGTCCCCTCTTTTCCGGCCTTTCTCCGCGCGGGGTCGGCCAGCCCTGTGGGGGACCGGGGCAGGCCGTCGACCGTACGCCCCGCGACGAATCTTCTAATCATAAGTATCCAAAATCCGGCCCGCAATGGCAAGGACGGGAAAAAATGGGGACTGTCCCCTTTCATCCACCCCTCACCCTCTCCCAGAGGGAGAGGGGACATGGAGTGAAGTCCTTTCGTGTGCGGTGTCAGTCGGCCGTTTTGCCCAAGGAGGCCTGAAGAACCTTGTCCTTGCCGGCGATTTTTTGGGCCAGGTTTTTCTTGAACTCGACCAGTTTTCGAGCCAGCCGGTCGTCGGCGGTGGCCAGGATCTGGACGGCCAGCAAGCCCGCGTTACGCGGGCCGCCGGAGCCGACGCCCACGGTGGCCACGGGCACGTCGCCCGGCATCTGGACGGTCGACAGGAGCGAATCGAGCCCGCCGGAAAGCCCCGTCGGCACGGGAATTCCGATGACCGGCAGTGTTGTGTGGGCGGCCACGACGCCGGCCAGGTGGGCCGCGCCGCCGGCGGCCGCGATGACGACCTTCAGGCCGCGCGCGACCGCCGAGGCCGCGTACTGTTGGACGACTTCCGGCGTGCGGTGGGCGCTCATCACGTGGACTTCATAAGCGACGCCGAACTCGTCGAGCGCGGCCGCGACCGCGTTGATCTTGGGCCAGTCGCTGTCGCTGCCCATGACGATGCCTACCCGGGCTGACTTGTCGTCGGTCACGATCGGATGCCTCCAGGTTACAAATCGCGGGCCGAGTCACGACACGGCCCATTAGGTACTTAGCAGGTAACAAAGGGGCCGGCGTAGTTCATGCCGAATGTTTCGGCCACCGGCTGATTAGTCACCTTGCCTTGGTACATGTTCACGGCCGCCGCGATCGACGGATAGCATCGGCCCGCCTCGACGATGCCCAGGTCGACGATCTTCAGGGCCCAGGGCAGCGTCACGTTGCACAATGCGAACGTGCTGGTCCGGCCGACGGCGCCCGGCATGTTGGCCACGCAGTAATGGACCACGTCGTCGATGATGTAGGTCGGGTTGCTGTGGGTCGTGGGCCGCGTCGTGGCCACGCAGCCGCCCTGGTCGACGGCCACGTCGACAATGACGCTGCCGGGATTCATCAGCTTGAGGTCCTCGGCGTCGATCAGATAGGGAGCCTTGGCTCCCGGGACTAGCACGGCGCCGATCACCAGGTCGGCCCGGCGAAGCTGCTCGCGGATCACGTGGCGGTCGCTGAACAGAACGGTGACGTTCGGCGGCATGACGTCGTCGAGGTAGCGGAGCCGGTCCATGTTGATGTCGAGGATCAGGACATTGGCGCCCATGCCCGCGGCGATTTTGGCCGCGTTGGTTCCGACGATGCCGCCGCCGAGCACGAGGACGTTGGCCGGTTCGACGCCGGGCACGCCGCCCAACAGGATGCCGCGGCCCATCTGGGGACGTTCGAGATACTTGGCCCCCTCCTGGATGCTCATCCGGCCGGCCACTTCGCTCATGGGGGTCAGCAGCGGCAGTCCGCCTCGCTGGTCGGTGAGCGTTTCGTAAGCGACGGCCGTGCAGCCCGAGGCCAACACGGCCTCGGTGAGCTGGCGGTCTGCCGCGAAATGGAAATAGGTAAACACGATTTGCCCCTGGCGGAGCATTTTGCACTCGGCGGGCTGCGGTTCCTTGACCTTGATGATCATGTCGGCCCGGCGAAAGATTTCCTCGGGTCCGTCGATCATTTCGGCCCCCTGGTCGGCGTAGGCCTCGTCGCTCAGGCCCGACCCGAGGCCGGCGTTTTTCTCGACCAGCACTTGATGTCCCCGTCGGACCAGTTCCTCGACCCCCACGGGCAGCAGCGCAACGCGATATTCATCCTTCTTAACTTCTCTGGGCACCCCGATAATCATGGGTCGACTCCTAGTGATGGCATCCGGCAAGCACGGACAGGGACAACGCCCCGAAACGACCCATTTCAACACAACCGGGTCTGCTCCGCAAGAGGTCGCCGGAGCGAAGTTTGCCTGGAAAAACACCCGACCAACCGGGACAACAAGGCCGGAACCAATCCGAAAGAAAGCCGGGCCCGACGGGGTCCAGCCGAGGCGATGGCCCGAGAAACCGAGGGAGTGGAAATCGCGTGGTCCGGCTTTTTACGGCAGGCCGCCGCGATCCAAGAAATATGCCGGCGGGTGGCTGGCGGCCGCGCACGGCAAAAGTTCCAGCCACCCGCCGGTTTGCGTTTTACAGTCTGCTGCCCGCGACCCGTGGACAATTCAAACGACTTAAATGTCGTAGTACAAGCAGAACTCATAGGGGTGTGGCCGCAGCCGCATGGCGTCGACTTCCCGTTCGCTCTTGTACCAGATCCACGTGTCGATGACGTCCTCGGTGAAAACGTCGCCGCGCAGCAGGTACTCATGGTCGGCCCGAAGCGCGGCCAGCGCCGCTTCGAGCGAGGCGGGCGTGGTCGGCACGTCCTTCAATTCCTCGGGCGAAAGGTCGTAGATGTCCTTGTCCAGCGGCTCGCCCGGATCGATCTTGTTCTGGATGCCGTCGAGCATCGCCATGAGAATGGCCGAGAAAGCGAGGTACGGATTGCAGCTCGGGTCGGGACAGCGGAATTCGAGCCGCTTGGCCTTGGGGCTGGCGCTGTACATGGGAATGCGGATCGCCGCTGAGCGGTTGCGCTGCGAATAGGCCAGGTTGACCGGCGCTTCGTAGCCGGGAACCAGCCGCTTGTAGCTGTTGGTGGTCGGGTTGGTGAACGCCAGAAGCGACGCGGCGTGCTTCAGGATGCCACCCATGGCGTACATCGCCATGTCGCTCAGACCGGCGTAGCCGCTGCCGGCAAAAAGCGCCTCGTCGCCCTTCCAAATCGACATGTGGGTATGCATGCCCGACCCGTTGTCGCCGAACAACGGCTTGGGCATGAAGGTGACCGTCTTGTTGTGGCGCGCGGCGACGTTTTTGACAATGTACTTGAACATCATCAGGTCGTCGGACATTTTCACGAGCTTGTTGAAACGCAGGTCGATTTCCGACTGGCCGGCCGTGCCCACCTCGTGGTGCTGGCACTCGACCTCGAGCCCGCAATCGAGCATCGTCTGCATCATCTCGTTGCGGAGGTTCATCATCTGGTCGGCCGGCGGGACGGGGAAGTAACCTTCCTTGTAGCGGAGCTTGTAGCCGAGATTGGGGTGCTCGTCGCGGCCCCGGTTCCATTCGCCCTCGATGCTGTCGACCTCGTAGAACCCGCCATAGGGCTGCTGGTCGTAGCGCACGTCGTCGAAAATGAAGAACTCGGCCTCGGCCCCCACGTAGCACTCGTCGCCCACGCCCGTGCTCTTCAGGTAGTTGACCGCTTTTCGGGCGACGTTGCGCGGGTCGCGGGTATAGTCTTCGCGCGTGATCGGGTCCTGGATGTTGCAGATCATCGAGAGCGTGGGCAGCTCGGTGAACGGGTCGAGCGAGGCCGTCTCGGGCTGGGGAACCACGAGCATGTCGCTTTCGTTGATCGCCTTCCAGCCGCGGATGCTCGAACCATCGAAACCGAGTCCGTTCTCGAAAACGTCCTCGTCCAGCGCGCCGGCCGGAATGGTAAAATGCTGCCACAGACCGGGAAAGTCCATGAACCGCATATCAATTGCCTTGACGTCCTTTTCACGGCACAGAGCCAATACTTTCTTGGGGGTCACCGACCGCTCCTTTCGATTGAAAACATGGTTGGATGGGGTGTTTTTAGGATACTCTTGGATTTCGTGCGAAGTCTTGTTGGTGCGTGAGGAGAAAAAGGGGGAAGGGCAAAAAGGGGAATAGTACTCGATTATGCGCCATGGTTGGCGCGTCAAAGCAGTTGCATTTACGCAAAGCGGATACCAGTTTGTCTGACCTGCCGTACTCAATATGTTGCAAGACAAGCTTTGTAAAGGACTTATGGAAATCGGCGTCTTCTCAGAAATCATGAAAAGATCAACGATCCCTGCACGGAATTTGGGCATTGCGTGTTGCGCGGTCGGGCAGGTTGCGCATTAGAACCCATTTCACGGAAGTGTAGCGTCTTAGGCGTCCACACGCTTGCCGTGGACATGTTTCACCGAAAAATGCATTGCATGGCCACGCAAAGCGTGGACATGACGCCCAACGCCAATGAATAAATCATGACGTGGCACGAGCCTGTACTTTTCGACCGGAACCGCCACGACATCGAATTATGCCTTGAACCGATATGCTTACCTAAAACAACACGGAGTATAAGGGCGCTACCGAAATAGGGGCTTCCTTGACGCTTTTTTGCGGTCCTGATAGATTGGGTGGTTTCGTTTCGCTTTCCCTGCCGGTCCTGGTAAGCCGATAAGGCTTTCTCCCCCAAAACTCCGTCCACCCGGAGTTCCGCCGGCTGGCAATGAACCAACCCATAGCCCATACGCTCGATACATTACAAAGGAACTAGACATGGCAAAGTACGTCTACTTTTTTGGCTCCCAAGGAACGGAAGGCGACGCCTCGCAAAAGAATCTGTTGGGCGGCAAGGGCGCCAATCTGGCCGAAATGTGCCTGATCGGTCTGCCCGTGCCCGCCGGATTCACCATTTCGACCGAATGCTGCACGGAATATTTCAACCTGGGTGGCAAGTTTCCGAAGTCGCTCGAGGCCGAAGTCAAGGAAGCCCTCAAAAAGACCGAAGCGGCCATGGGCATGAAATACGGCGATGCGGAAAATCCCCTGCTGGTCTCGGCCCGCAGCGGCGCCCGCAGCTCGATGCCCGGCATGATGGAAACGGTCTTGAACGTCGGTCTGTGCACGGCGACGATTCCGGGGCTGGTTGCCAAGTCGGGCAACGAGCGGTTTGTCTACGACGCCTATCGCCGGCTGATCACGATGTACTCCGACGTCGTGATGGAAAAGGCCGAGGGCATCGAGCCGGCCGAAGGCCAAGGCATCCGCGTGCAGTTGGAAAAAATCATGCACGCCCTCAAACAATCGAAGGGCATCAAGGAAGACACTGACTTGACGGTCGACGATCTCAAGAAACTTTGCGCTGAATACAAGGCCAAGATCAAGCAAGTCCTCGGCCGCGAGTTTCCCGACGACGCCATGGAACAGCTCTGGGGCGCGATCGGCGCCGTGTTTAAGAGCTGGAACGGGCGCCGGGCCATTTCCTATCGCCGCATCGAAGGCATTCCGGACGGTTGGGGTACGGCCGTGAACGTCCAGAGCATGGTCTTCGGCAACATGGGCGACGCATCGGCCACGGGCGTGGCCTTCTCGCGCAATCCGGCCACCGGCGAAAATAAGTTCTACGGCGAGTGGCTCGTCAACGCCCAGGGCGAGGACGTCGTCGCCGGCATCCGCACCCCCAGCCCGTTGAACGAACAGACCAAAAACGACCAGAACCGCCACCTGTCGTCGCTGGAAACGGCCTGGCCCGAGCTTTACAACGAGCTTCACGACATTCGCGACAAGCTCGAGTCGCACTATCACGACATGCAGGACATCGAGTTCACGATTCAGGACAAGCGGCTCTACATGCTCCAATGCCGCAACGGCAAGCGGACCGGCACGGCCGCGCTCAACATGGCGATGGACATGCTGGCCGAAGGGCTGATCGACGAGCCGACGGCCGTCACCCGGGTCGGCGCCGGCCAGCTTGACGAATTGCTCCATCCACTGGTCGATCCGTCGGCCGAAAAGAAGGCCGAGCCGGTGGCCAAGGGCCTGCCCGCCGGCCCCGGCGGCGCGTGCGGCCAGATCGCCTTTACGTCGCAAGACGCGGTCAAATGGGCTCAGGCGGGCAAAACGGTCATCCTCGTGCGTGAGGAAACCAATCCCGAGGACGTCGAGGGGATGCGGGCCGCCGAAGGCATTTTGACCGCGCGCGGCGGCATGACCAGCCACGCCGCCCTGGTTGCCCGCGGCTGGGGTAAGTGCTGCATCGTCGGCGCCGGCGCGCTGGAAATCGACGCCGTGGCCAAAACGATGAGCGTCGACGGCAAGAAATTCAAGGAAGGCGATTACCTGACGCTCAACGGCACGCGGGGACTCGTCTACGAAGGCCAGTTGGCCATGATCGACGCCACGGAAAACCCGCGGTTCCAAGAGTTCATGACGATCGTCGACAGGTATCGCACGATGGGCGTTCGCACGAACGCCGACACGCCGGCCGACGCGACGGTCGCGCGGCAATTCGGCGCCGAGGGCATCGGCCTGTTCCGAACCGAGCACATGTTCTACGGCGAGGGAAGCGAAAAGGCCCTGTTCCAGCTCCGAAAGATGATTCTTTCGAGCACCGACAAGGAGCGCGCCGCGGCGATCGACGGCCTGGCCCCGTTTGTCAAAAAGGACATCAAGGCGACGCTCGAAGCAATGGACGGGCTGCCGGTCACCATCCGACTGCTCGATCCGCCGCTGCACGAGTTCGCCCCCGGCACGCTCGACGGCCAGAAGGAAATGGCCAAGGCCCTGGACACGACGGTCGAGGAAATCCAAAAACGGGTCGAGTCGCTCCACGAGGTCAACCCAATGATGGGCCACCGCGGCGTGCGGCTGGGAATCACCTATCCCAAGCTGACCGAGATGCAAATCCGCGCCATCTTCGAGGCGGCCAAGGAACTCAAGGCGGCCGGCAAGAACCCAAAGCCCGAAATCATGGTTCCTGTGACCTGCGCCGTCGGCGAGCTGAACGTGACCAAGAAGATCTACGACGCCGTCAAGATCCAGGTCGACGCGACGCTCGAGGTGCCCTACGGCACGATGATCGAAATTCCCCGGGCGTGCCTGCTGGCCGACCGCATGGCCCAGACGGCCGAATTCTTTTCGTTCGGCACCAACGACCTGACGCAGATGGGCTTCGGTTTCAGCCGCGACGACATCGGCGGGTTCTTAAACGAATACCTGAACCAAGGCATTCTCGAAGCCGATCCGTTCCAAACGATCGACCAGGCGGGCGTGGGCCAGTTGATCCGCATGGCCGTCGAAAAGGGCCGCGAGACCCGAGGAAATCTGAAGATCGGCATTTGCGGCGAACAGGGCGGCGACCCGGCGTCGGTCGAATTCTGTTTCGCCACGGGCCTGAACTACGTAAGCTGCTCGCCCTACCGGGTGCCAATCGCCCGGCTGGCCGCCGCCCAGGCCGCCATCAAGGCGAAACCGAAAGGCGGATGCTGCGGTTGCTGCTCGGGCAAATAGTTCCTACTGCGAATGATCAGGTTCCATGCCCACGCTTGCCGTGGGCATGGAACATTCTTTTCGTTTTTCAGCCAAGAAGCCGCGTCGAAATAAGTTAACGAATTTTCAAGGAACACTAATTCACTCTGATACACGCTAATGGAAGAAAATCAGTGGGGATTAGCGAGAATCAGTGTTCCTTTTTCTTTCTGACAGTTTTTGATTTCAATCAACTTACTGTGACGCGGAGCCTAACCCGTCGGCCTGGCTAAACGACCAAACCAGGTTGGCCGTGATGTTTAGGCAGCCAGGTAATACTGGGCAATGCGGGTAACTTCCAGGGCGAATTTCTCCGTTGACACGGTCCGCCGGCCGAGATACCCTCCGCCGGTCATTTTTCCTTTTGTCCGAACGTTTCCTTGCCGGCGGCGCTGCTCATGCGATCGTGTATGCGCAAAGTCTTTTTTTGTCGTGAGTTGCGATCACGCCGGCTATGGTCCGTCATGATTGGCTTGGCGCTTGTCGCGGCGGTCGGTTGCACGCCGTTGGCCAGACCGGAAATTCCCCCTCTGTTGCGCCAACCCCGCATGTCGACGGACAGCGTCGTGGTCGACGTGTTTTTGGTCCGGTTCCCTTGGGGCGACCCGGAGATAAACGGCCCGGTGTGGCAGGACATCGACGAGCAATCGTTCGCGGCCGACTCGCGGCGCATATTGCTGGCCAATGGATTCCGGCCCGGCGTGCTGCTTGGGCAGATGCCCGACGCGTTGGTCGCGCGGCTCGATCTGGCCGACAGCCAGGCGTTGCCCGGCGAGATCGCCCAGCAGAAGATCGACGAACTGGCCAACCAGCCGACCGTGTTGCGGGGTCATTTTCAGCTTCGCGACGGAGCGCGAAAGGAATTTTCGCTTGGGCCGGCGCGGGAAAAGCTAAACGTCTTGCTGCGCGACGCGTCTGGCGACGTATCGGGCAAGACCTATGATCGAGTGCAGTTGTTGTTGGCCGCGACGGCTCATCTGTTGGCCGACGGCCGCGTGCGGCTGGAATTGGCGCCCAAGATTACCCACGGCGACTATCGCCAGGGTTGGCTGGCCGACGGCCAGGGCATTCTTCGGATGAATCCGGGCCCTCAGTCGCGAGCGTTTGACGATCTGAAGCTCGAAGCCGTTCTTTCGCCCGGCCATGCGTTGGTCCTGTCGGCGATTCCCTCGCAGCCGGGGAGTCTGGGAGGCAGTTTCTTCACCGATGCGTGCGGCAACCAGGAGCTTCTCCTGATCCGCCTATCGCAAACCCAGCACGACGGAGCATTCGACCGCGAGGCGAATCTGGCGATCGAGTGAGCGTGTCGCCTTACCCCGCGTCTGTTCTAACTATCCTGTCAATCATGTAAATCCTGTCTAATTGTCGACATGATTTACACGATTAACAAGATTTTGTCTTAGGAGCGGTTGAATCGCCGGATGCGGTCGAGGAAGTGGTCGGCGGCCGTTTCGTCGTCGAGTTCGTCCGGTTCGTGGTGGTCCGACCAGAGCAGGTCGTCGACCATGCCGCGGACGTCGTCGGCGCCGTTGCACAGGCGCGTGACCCAGAGAGAGCGGAGCGTGCCGGTCGATTCAAACATCTCGGAGCGGAAGCACGACAAGACGGCGGTGGCGATCCGCTCGTTCAAATCGGCGTTGGGGCTGACCGGCGACAGGCCCGAGCCGAACGTGGCCCGAAGCGACGCCTGCATGAGGGCCCAGGCATGGCGTCCGCCGGGCAGCCGTTGTCGGTAGCTCAAGTCCTCGGCGAAATCGGCCGCTCGTTGCGGATCGACGGCGAAATAGCGGACGTCGACCAGGTTGTGCAGGTAGCCGACCAGCATGTCCGACCAGCGTTCGGTCCGGCGGCGCAGCCGGTTGAGCAGAAATGCCTCGTCCGCGTCGATTCCCGAGGGACTCACCAGATAGCGGAGCACGCGGTTTCGGGCTTCGAGCTGGCCGATCATAACGCTTCGCGCGATCGGTTCGGCCTGGCCTTTTTTGCGCCGGGCATCGTAGGCGGTTACAACAGCGCCGAATACCCGGGTCAGCACTTCGCCGGTGAGCACTTCCTCGAGCGTCGCACGGACGGTCGGCCAGCTTGTTTCGAGCCAATCGCGGTCCGCCGCGCCGGCGACCGAACCGAGTTCCTTGAACGCTCTCGACCAGCGGTCGAACCGGCATTGCGAGGCCGTCCAGTATTGTTCCAAACCGGACGGAGAAAGACTGCCAGGCCCTTCGACGAGCACGGGCCCATGGGCCGAAACAATGGCAGCCAGTTCAAGCAGTCCCGAAGCGTTCATGGAAAAGATCCGGTATGGACAAGGAATGAAGCTGCCAGCTTGATCGAGAGAGAGCCCGAGGGGACCAGGGCTCTCCCTCGATCCGCCGGCTGATAGCTTTCGATCGAGCAAACCGAGTGCCACCCCGGTCCGCCGGACACGGCATAAACCGTTCGGGCTACCATAACCCATTTAGAAACAGGGACTTAGGTAAAGCCCAAATTGTCCGCGAATAGGGAAGGATTT
>JAFGAY010000351.1 GCA_016933425.1 Pirellulales bacterium | reverse complement strand
CGAAAGCAGCGACTATTCCACGCTACTTTCGCGGAGCGAAAGGCGACAATCCCGCCGACCGGCCCTTTCCGCAACAGAAACTACTTAACCAGCCGCAGGCAAACAGGGTACCGATAGCGATGGCCTTCATTGGCTTTTACCGCGGCGATGATGACGTAAACAATGTCGGCAATTCCAACCGCCATTGCCAAGAAGGCCCCGATAATCACACACGTCAACACACCACAAACGATCATGGCCAAAAGAACGGTAATCTGAAAATTGAGCGATTCCTTTCCTTGGTCGTCGACCAACGGCATCTCGTCCTTTTTGATCAGCCAGAGGACCAACGGGCCAATAAATCCCGTGATCAGAGCCAGCAAATGGCACAACATTGCCAGCGTTCGCTCGTCCTTCGACGATTCGGTCACCCCCTGGGGTGAGGATACATCCGGGTTCGGGGTTTGGGGTTCCATATCGGCCATGAGAACACTCCTTTTCCAAAGGGCCATACGGCGGTCAGGATACCCATCTACGATGGGGGATAGTATGCCCAAGCCGTCCAGGTGCTGTCAAGGGGAACCAGCCGTATCTCGCGGCTTGCCACGGACCTTGTCGCAACCCACACGAAAAACCAACTGAGTTCACCGTGGTTCAGCGTCTCGGCACCTCCGCTAAAATCGACGAATCCGGCATAGTCGCCTCAATCGCGCACCGTTCCCTATTCCTCTATCCTTCCGCTTGCCGTGTCGAAACCTTATACTGAGGGATTCCCTCGTTACGCTTTCCTTACCTTTTAACAGCGCTGGCTGTCGTTCATTTCGGGCGCGCGTGGGCGGGGCATTACCCACAACGCTGCCGAAACACCGTAAACCACAATTCTCGCCGGGCCTCGCCCACCTTCCACCTCGATCGCCCGCCGGCGCTGAAAGTTGTATGTCCACCAGGAGCATGCCGTGAGTATTGAGAACCTCGACAAGATTTTTGCCCCGAATCGGGTCGCCGTTATTGGCGCCAGCGACACCCCCAGCAGCGTCGGCTACACCGTGCTCAAGAACCTGATCGGTTCCGGGTTTCGCGGGGTAGTATATCCGGTCAACCCGAAGCGTGAGGCAGTCCAGGGAATTCAGGCATTTCCCGACATCGAGAGTCTCCCTCATGCTCCCGATCTGGCCATTGTTTGCACGCCGGCCAAAACGGTGCCGGGCATTATTCGCTGCTGCGGCGAGGCGGGCACCCGCGGCATGGTGATCATCTCGGCCGGTTTCCGCGAAATCGGCGCCGAAGGAAAAAAACTCGAAGAGACCGTCCTCGAGGAAAAGCAGAAATTCAAGGGCATGCGCATCATCGGCCCCAATTGCCTTGGGATCATCGTCCCCGGCATCCATCTGAACGCGAGTTTCGCCGCCTCGACCCCGGCCGAGGGCCACATCGGTTTCATCTCCCAATCCGGCGCCCTGTGCACGTCGGTCCTTGACTGGGCCATGGAGGAAGGCATCGGGTTCTCTTACTTTGTCTCGGTCGGCAACATGCTCGACGTCAGCATGGGCGACTTAATCGATTATTTCGGCACCCAAACCGACACGCAATCCATCATTCTCTACATCGAGTCGATCAGCGAAGCCCGAGAGTTCATGTCGGCCGCCCGAGCCTTTGCCCGAACCAAGCCGATCGTGGCGTTCAAGGCGGGCCGTTTCGCCGAATCGGCCCAGGCCGCCGCTTCCCACACCGGCGCCATGGCCGGCGTTGACTCGGTCTATGAAGCCGCGTTCCAGCGGGCCGGCATTGTGCGCATTTTCGAGGTCGACGACATGTTCGACTGCGCCGAACTGCTGGCCAGGCAGCGCCCGCCCAAGGGCGACCGGCTGGGCATTATCACCAACGCCGGCGGTCCCGGCGTGATGACGACCGACGCCCTCATTGCCCGCGACGGCAAGCTCGCCGCGATTTCCCCCGAAACCATCGAGCAACTCAACGAGGTCTTACCGCTGTTCTGGTCGCACGGCAATCCGGTCGACGTGTTGGGCGATGCCCCGCCCGACCGATTCGCCAAGGCCCTGGAACTCATGGCCAAGGACAAGAACGTCGACGCGATGCTGGTCATTCTCACCCCGCAGGCCATGACCGACGCGACCGAAACGGCCCGCGCCGTGGCCCAGGTGGCCAAACGCATTCGCAAGCCCGTGCTGGCCGCGTGGATGGGCGGCTTGATGGTTCGCGAGGGCGTGCAATTGCTCAACGAGTCGGGCATTCCGACCTACACCACGCCCGAGAAGGCCATACGCGCGTTCATGCACCTGGTCGCCTACGCTCGCAATCTTGAAATTCTCCACGAGACGCCGCGCGACATTCCGCTCGGGTTCAAGATGGACCGCCAGCGGCTCCGCGGCGTGTTCGACACGATTTTGACCGAGGGCAACGAGATTCTCTCGGAAAACCTGTCGAAAGCGTTCCTCGAGGCTTACGAAATTCCGACCACGAAACCCCATCTGGCCCGATCGGCCGACGAGGCGGTCGAGGTCGCCCAGCAATGCGGCTACCCGGTCGTGCTCAAGGTTCATTCGCCCGACATCACGCACAAAACCGACGTTGGCGGCGTGGCCTTGAATCTGGCCACCGACGAGGCGGTCCGAAGGGCGTATGAAAAAATGATGCAGACGGTCGCCGAACGCAAGCCCGACGCCGACGTCTGGGGCGCCACCGTTCAGCCCATGGTCAGCCGCCCCAACGCCTTCGAGCTGATCATAGGAACCAAGAAGGACTCGATTTTCGGTTCGGTCATCATGGTCGGCATGGGCGGCGTCGCGGCCGAGGTGTTCCGCGATCGCGCCTTGGGCCTGCCCCCGTTGAATGAATCGCTCGCCCGACGCATGCTCGAATCGCTCAAGTCGTGGCCGCTCTTGAAGGGATATCGCGGCCGTCCTGGCGCGAATATCCAGCGTCTGGTCGAAATTCTCATGCGGTTTTCCTACCTCGTGGCCGACTATCCCGAGATCAAGGAACTCGACGTCAACCCACTGCTTATCACCGAGAACGACGCCGTGGCGCTCGACGCTCGCGTGGTGGTCGACCGCGACCTGGTGGTCCACTCGCCGCGACCCTATGCCCACCTGGCAATTCGACCTTATCCCGAGGAATTTGTCACCGAGCGGCAACTCAAGACGGGCGAGGACGTGATCCTTCGGCCCATCAAGCCCGAGGACGAGCCCATGTGGCACGATCTGCTGGCCGGCTGCTCAATGGAGTCGATCCGCTTCCGGTTCAGTTATCTCTTCAAGCAAACCACCCATGAAATGGCCGCCCGGTATTGCTTTATCGACTACGACCGCGAGATCGGCATCGTCGCCGAGGTCGAGGAGGAAGGACAACGAAAGCTCGTCGGCGTCGGCCGGCTCGTGGCCGACATGAACCACGAGACGGGCGAATACGCCATTCTCGTCGTCGACCGGTGGCAAGGCCACGGCCTGGGCGGCGTGCTCACCGATTACTGTCTTGAAGTGGCCCAACGTTGGGGTTTGAAACAAGTCGTTGCCGAAACCTCGAAAGACAACCACCGCATGATCACCACCTTCCGCAACCGCGGATTCACCATCGACGAACAGCAGGAGGAAGACGTGGTTATAGTAAGCAAGGAAATCGGCGGCTAACGCACTTCATGAGAAGTGATAATTCGCGGCCGGTCGCATGCGGCCGCGACGGAGCACGACCCTCCCTGTGATGGTCCGAGGCCGGTCGCGCATCCGTCACGCAACAAACTCGACTACCACGGGCGCGTGGTCCGACGGTTTTTCGCCTTTGCGCTCGTCGCGGTCGATTTTCGCGGCGACGCACTTTTTCGCCACGGATTCGGTGGCCAGAACGTAGTCGATCCGCAAACCATGGTTCCTTGGGAAACCGAGCATCCGGTAGTCCCACCACGAATAGAGCCCGCCGCCGGGGTGCTGCCGGCGAAATACATCGACCAGGCCCCAGTCGAGAATCGCCTGGAATCTTTGCCGGGCATCGTCGTGGCACAACACCGAGCCAACCCAGTCGTCCGGCCGCGCGACGTCCAAATCGTCCCGCGCGACGTTGAAATCGCCGCAGAGCACGAGGCGGTCTTCCGGCGAATAATGTGCGTCGAGAAACGCCCGAAGCCGTTCCATCCACGCAAGCTTATAGGCCCATTTGTCCGATCCAACTTCCTGGCCATTCGGCACATACGCGCAGAGAACGTGGAGCTTGTCCACGTCCACCGCCAGGAATCTCGCTTGGGGATCGTCGTCGCCCAATCCCCGGATCGTTCGCGTGATCTTCGTACGGCTAAGCACGGCCACCCCGTTGTAGGTCTTCTGCCCAAACGTCGCCGCGTGATAGCCCAGCGCTTCGAGCGACGCGTGGGGAAAAGCCTCGTCAACAACCTTGAGTTCTTGCAGACACGCCACGTCGGGACGAACCTTGTCGAGCCAGGCCGCCAGTCGTTCCTGGCGCGCCCGAATCGAATTCACGTTCCACGAGGCAAGGATCATGGGAGGGATCGGGAAATGGTTACTTGTCGCTCAACTCGGCGAGCGCCGCGCGCGCCGCGGCCACCGTCGCCTCGACGTCGTCGGGCACATGGGCCGTCGAGACGAACAACGCCTCGAACTGGCTGCATGGCATGTAGACGCCCCGTTCCAGGAGTGCCCAGAACCAGGCGGCAAAGCGTTTCGTGTCGCATTGTTTCGCGCCGTCCCAATTCACCACCGGCTCGCCTTTGAAAAACAAAGTCATCATCGAACCGCAACGCCCGATCGTATGCGCAATGCCCGCTTCGACGGCCGCTCGCGAAAGCCCGTCGGCCAGTTGCGCGGAGAGCGACTCCAGTCGCGCGTAAGCATCACTATCGCGCAGCACGCGCAACGTGGCAATGCCCGCGGCCGTGGCCAACGGATTGCCGCTGAGCGTGCCGGCCTGGAACACCGGGCCGGCGGGCAACACGTGATCCATGATTTCAGCCCGGCCGCCGTAGGCTCCGACGGGCAATCCGCCGCCGATGATTTTGCCCAGCGTCGTCACGTCGGGCACGATCCCCAAACGCGACTGCGCCCCGCCGTAGGCGACGCGGAACCCGCTCATCACTTCGTCGAAAATCAAAATCGCGCCATGGTGCATCGTCAGTTGGCGAAGCATGGTCAGAAATTCGGGCGTGCCGGGCACGCAGCCCATGTTGCCCACCACCGGCTCACAAATCACCGCAGCTATGCGGTCGCCTTGTTCTTGAAACAGGTCGACCACCTGTTGCGTGTCGTTGTAGGGGAGCACGATCGTGTCTTTCGACGTGCCGAGAGTCACACCCGGCGAGTCGGGCACGGCCAGCGTCGCCGCCGAGCTGCCGGCCGCCACCAGCAAACTATCGACGTGCCCGTGATAATTTCCGGCGAACTTGACGATCCGTGCCCGGCCCGTCGCGCCGCGGGCCAGGCGGATTGCGCTGGCCGTGGCCTCGGTGCCCGAGTTGACCAGCCGAACCTTTTCGACCGAGGGAACGGCATCGACGATCAACTGGGCCAATTCCGACTCGGCCTCGGTCGGCGCGCCGAAGCTGGTCCCGCGCGCCAGCGCCGCCTCGACGGCTTCGACCACGGCCGGATGCCGGTGCCCCAGGATCATCGGCCCCCACGACCCCACGAAGTCGACGTAGCGATTCCCGTCGACGTCGTGTAAAAACGCCCCCTCAGCCCGATGAAAGAAGATTGGATTTCCCCCCACCGCGCCGAATGCCCGGGCGGGACTATTCACCCCGCCGGGAATCAACCGCCGCGCGCGCTCGAAAGCGGCTTGGCTTTTATCGTGTTTCATCTTCACCGGCGCAACACCATCTGAGCATAAACCGTCCGCCGCACCTCGGTGGTCACGGGCATCAACGGCGAGGTTGCATATTCGTAATGATGGCTGCTCAAAAGGTTCTGACCGACCAGGGCGACTTCGAAATTCTCCGAGCGACGCCATCCCAGGCGAAGATCCATGGTAATGTAACTAGGCACGCCTTGCAACATCATCCTGTCCATGTAGCGCAGCGCGCCGTCGAGTTCCCAATGGTTGCCCAAGTCCCAGAGCGAGTGGAGCTGGACCTGGTTGTGGGGAATGCTTTTCTCCGTGCCCTGGATGATGTAGGGATTGCTGCCCGGCGGCGACGACAAATTGAGGATGGAAACGCCGTACCACCCCGAAAGCTCCCAGTTGTCTGTTACATTCCAGGTCGCGCTCAGTTCCAGACCATATCCCAACCCTCGACCCACGTTCACCAAATCCGTCGGTAGAACGCCGTAGGGAGGGCTGGGATCGTAAGGGCCGTCAATCGACCCAATCATATTCTCATAGGCGTTGATGTACATCGCGACGTCCCACGCGAAACGGTCCGTCGGTTGCGCCCGATAGCCGATTTCATATGCCATCATCGTTTCAGCGCAAAGATTTTCGTTGCCGACCAATTCGAGAAACGCGGGATAAGGCTCGACGGGACCGATGTAGTTGCAGCCATACCGCTCGGAGAACGCCGGCAGCCGCACGGCCCGCGTGACGGCTCCCCACGCCACGCGCCGTTCATCGAGAACCCACAGGAGCCTCGCACTCGGCTGGTATTCGAAGCCCGTGTAGTTGTTGTCCTCGAGCTTCGTGCCGACGGTAAAGATGAACTTATCCTCGACCAGCGTAATTTCGTCTTGCACAAACCCGCTAAAAAGACGAAACGTATCGGCGCGGACGTTCATCCGCGTGGCGAAGGTGTCGTGCAGAATGTTGGTGCGGATCTGCCGCGAACAGAGCCCCCAGATCAGCCCATGGCGCTCGGCCAGGGGGAACCGATGCTCAAAATCGGCGTCGAACGTCGTCTGCATGAATCCCAGGGGATATTCGTTTCGGTACGCCCGATCGAAATACGTTTGCACCATGTAGCCCGACGATTCGTCGAACTGACGATTCCATCGCGCCAACACGTTCGCGCCGGCGACGGAGTCGTCGGTGACAACCGATTCGGCATACGGGAAATCGGGACTGGCGACGATCCACTGGTCCCCTTCCCGGCCGCCGTAGTAATCGCCCATCACGGTCAGCGACCGATCGCGGCATTGGCCCGGCTCCCAGTCAACGCGAAAACCGCCGCGACCCATGCGCCAATCGTCGTTGGCCCCAGTAGGCAGATACTCGGCTCCCCGCTCGAAATGCTTTCCGTAAACCCGCCATGACAATCCCTGGCCATTGTCGCCGCCGACGCGGACCTGGCTGATCGATCGGTCCAGGTTGCCGCTGCCGGTGGTGACCAGCGAGCCCTGCGTGTCCTGGGCCTTTTTCGTGATGATGTTGATCACGCCCGTCACCGCGTTCGAGCCCCAAAGCGTGCTGCCGGGACCGCGGATAACCTCGATCCGCTCTATGTCCTCCAAGACCAGGTCCTGCACGTCCCAATAGACGCCCGAATAGAGCGTGTTGTACACGGCCCGGCCGTCGATGAGCACGAGAAGTTCGCGCGAGTAGTGCAAATGGGGACCGCGGATCGAAATGGCCCAACCGTGCGAATTGTAACGCGACACGCATACGCCGGGCGCCATTCTCAGGACCTCGGGTATGCACGTGGCCCCGCTGCGCCGGATCATTTCCGGCGTGATGACAAAAACGGCCGCCGCCGAACGGCCGATCGTGCTGGGCTGTTTGGTGACGCTGGTTACCTCGGTCGCCATCGAGGGGGCATTAACCTGCACCCGCGACAACTGTTGAATATCCGTGTTGAGGAAGGCGAGTTCGTCGTCTCCCGCGTCGGCCTGTCCTGCGTCGGCCCCGGTTTCGCCGGCCAAGGTCGCGTAATACGTCATTGGCCAGATTGCCGGGGTGATTTGGTCGGCAACCGCCGTCAAGCAAAACGACACGCCTACAATCGCAGCTCCAAAAACCACGCTGCCCATAGTTCTTCCGTGCACGTCTTGCCCTCCTTTTTAATGCACAAGACAACTTCAAGACGTCATTAGTTTCTGTTGCGGAAAACCTTCTGTCGCCTTTCGCTCCGCGAAAGCAGCGACTATTCCACGCTACTTTCGCGGAGCGAAAGG
>JAFGAY010000350.1 GCA_016933425.1 Pirellulales bacterium | reverse complement strand
GCCTTTCGCTCCGCGAAAGTAGCGTGGAATAGTCGCTGCTTTCGCGGAGCGAAAGGCGACAGAAGGTTTTCCGCAACAGAAACTATTCAGGAGTTTTCCGATGAACCGCCTCGCACCGCGCCTTGCGATCACAGTCGTGCTGGCCCTGACGTGCGCCGCCGCCAGCGCCCAGCGCATTTTTCTCCTCTCGGTGGCCGACACGTCGGAAAAAAGCGGCCTGTCGTTTTCCACCGGACCCGACCTCCAGTACATATTCGACGCCTTCTACGCCAACGTGCCGGCGCGCCAGTTGGTCGTGTACAACTTTCCCGACGACAACGGGCAAACGCCCTGGGAAGGACCCGACGCTCGCTTCGACCTGGTCGACATGAAATCCAAGATGCTCACGGCCATCGACCGCTGCCCGGCCGGGGCAAACGACACGATCATCGTTTTTTACACGGGCCACGGCGCCAGCGACGACCAGGGGCATTTTCTCATGATGCCCGACGGCCAGAACCGGCTCCACCGCAAGACGATTCTCCAGCACATGGCCGCCAAGGGGCCTCGGCTGGCCGTGCTGATCACCGATGCCTGCAACCTGAGCGTTCCCTCGGGCATGGGCGGTGAGGGCGCGGCGGCGGCCCACATGATTCCACCCCAGCGCATGTCGCCCTTGTTCGAGTCGTTGTTCATTCGTTCGCGGGGCGTGGTCGACATCAACTCGTCGAGCGAAGGCGAGGTGGCCATCGGCGCGGTCGGCGGAGGGCTGCTGACGCTGTCGCTGGCCTACATGGGCAATCAGCCCGACTTCAAACCTTACCCGGGCCTCGCGCCCCCGAAACCCGATCCCGAGGAAACGCGCAGCGACGCGGCCATTCCGTCGGTCGACCATCATCGGGCAATGCAAGAGTATTTCGGCCGGTTGACCGAACACGGCATGCACGGCAATTTCGATCCCGACAAGCCGCCGTTCGGCATTTTCTTCGAGTACCGCGACCAGAATTTGAATTGGGTGGCCGTCGGCAACTTGCTCAAACAAAAAATGCAAATCCTCTTCCAGGAAGTCGCTCCCGAGGGTTGGGACACGCGCGGCGCGGCCAAGCAAACCACCCAAACGCCCCGCGTCTACAGCCTGGCCCAAACCCAAGGCGGACGCTCGCAACCGGGTCCGACCGGCATGTCGTCGGGGGCTCAACCCAGCGGTTCCCCACCCGACCAGCCGGGTGCACAACCATTGCGTTGGAGCCGCCCGGTCTATCGACCCGAGGTCGGCGACCGTATCCTCGAAGTCAACGGCCAACCGGTCCGCAATCTGAACGATTACTATCAACTGGTGAAAAGTTCGCCGCAGACGATGACGTTTGTCCTCTGGGAAGCGCGGACAGGCAAGCGATTCCTCCTCCGCGCCCAACTCAACCCGCCCGGCGCCAACAGCCGCCTGGGCGTCGGCTGCCAGGACGCCCCCGGCGGCGGCGTCCGGGTAACATTCATCATGCAAGGTTATCCTGGCACGCGGTGTCAGTTGGCCGAATAGCCTGATTCTGGTCGTGGAACAGCGCAGAGGCCGGATAAAACCCGCCTGTTTACGTCCAAGACCACGGGAAATCCGTCGCGCGAGAAGGATCGCATTGCATCGCGGACACGGTTTTTTTGGTTGGTCCCGACGGGCAAGATTGGATCTTGCACGCACCCTGATATGGAGGGACCCACACACCGCCATAATCCGTTACCGCGCCCTTGCAACGTAAACTCTTGACATGCGGTCTGATTGCTGGGAACATGAACTTATGAAAGGCCGGTCTGTTCACAGCCTTTTTGTTAGGCATGGGTAATGAATCCAAAATCTACCTCCATCTTTGACCTAAGTCCGGCGGAAAAACTCCAGTTGGTCGAGGATCTCTGGGACGATCTGGCCGCCAACCCAACCGTGGTTCCCATTCACGATTGGCAAAAGGAAGAGCTGGCAAGGCGAAAGACCAATCTGGTAAACACGCCGGCTTCGGGACTATCTTGGGACGAGGTTCAGCGAAGGATCCGCGCTCAGCATGGCCGCTAAGCTCATCATCGCGCCGGAAGCGGCAGGGGATATCGGCGACGCGTATTAGTGGTATGAGTCTCGGCAAGCCGGCTTGGGAGAGGAGTTCCTGCGTTGCGTCGATGCGTGCCTTCAAACGATTCGCCGCACTCCCGAAATCCATGCAAAAGCGCATGAAAACTACCGACGCGCGCTCATGCGCCGATTTCCCTACGCGATTTTCTACGAGCATGAGGGCCGCGCCGTAACCGTTTACGGCGTTTTTCACGCGGCGCGCGATCCAGAAAAATGGCGAGAGCGGCTCTCGTAAGAAAATCGACGGTGTTGTTCATAAGAAGCGGTAGATGATTTGTTCACCATGCAAGGCTGTTTTGGCGCGCGGCGCCGGTTGGCCGGATAGCGTGCGTCAATCATGACCCGTCCCCCACCCCAAACGCCATGATCGGCATCCCGGGAAACGCGGCCGACGAGTCGGTGTGGCCCAGGACCAGGGCGTCGTCGACGGCAGTGACGATTTCCTGATGGCGGCCAAAGGCGTTGACGATCTTGGCCAGCGGCTGGCCCTTGCGCACCACGTCGCCCGGCTTGGCCAGGAAGCGGATCATGCCGGTCTTCGACCCGTAGGGCTTGTCCGAGTAGCGCAACAGGCGGCCGTTGCCATAAGCCGGCGGAAGCGCGTAGCGAAAGGACTCGGCGCGCGGCTCGATCATGTCGAGACCCGCCAAAATGTTCCAAACCGCCTCGACCCCATGAGTCACGTTCGTTTCGCTTACGACGCGCGGTTTACCTAATTCAAGCGTCAGGGCCGGAATATCGCGGACCAGCAGATTGTAAGACAAGGTCTTGTTCAGCTCTTCCGGATCGACGATCACGCAGAAACCCGATTCACGGCCTGCCGCGACCGTTTTTTCGTAGGTCGCACGGTGGTCCGGGCCAGGGTCGCGGTCGACCAGCACGTAGGGCATCGACTCGATCCAGTCGTTGTGCAGGTCCAAAACAATCGCCGGCCGCGTCTCGACGATCGCCGTGAAGATGCGATGGGCGATCCGCTCGCCCAGCGACCCGGTGGCGCTGCCGGGAAACGACCGGTTGAGGTCCTCGCGGCTGATGCTGATGTTGCGCGTGGCCATTTCGAATCCCAACGGGTTCATCAACGGAAATGCGAAGACCGACCCTCGCATCAATCGCCGGCGGATGGCGCGGAAAACTTCCTGCACGATGGCCATGCCGCTCACCTCGTCGCCGTGGCCGCAGGCGGTCAGCCAAACGACCGGCCCGGTCTGGGGCGCAACGGCCGACATCAGCGGCAATCGCCGCCGCGAAAGGTCCGAGCCGGAAAGAATCTTCAGGAACGAATAATGCAGCTTGGGCTGGGGCCGGGCAGGCCTCGAATCCTGCTTCGACATGCGAATAACCTCGGTCGCCGGAAAGGGAAGAGAGAATGGACGCAGCGCGGCTGGAAAGCAGGGCTACACCTTCAATTCTACGCGACCCGGGCCCATGCCGTGCAAAAACACGCCTATCGGGGGGATTCCAAGAGGGAAATCCCTTGCTGCCGAGGGGAAGCGCCGTCTCTTCCGTGCGGCCCAAAGCCCAATCCAGGACTTGGCGAGATAAGGCGGTCGGGCCGGACGGCGCGTGCCGAACGGCGCGATGCTTGGCCGATCAGGCCCTCAATGATTCCAGCGACCTCGGCGGCCGCGCGGGGGCGCGCCAGGCGGCCGATCATTTGCGACATGCGCCGGCGGCGAGGTCGATCGGCAAGAAGACCGCGAAATGTCTCGACCAGCGCTGGTTCGAGCCGCCCGGCCACGTCGCGCTGGTCGACCAGCGCGCACCCGCCGGCGTCGCGAAACACTTCGGCGTTTTTACGTTGATGATCGCCCGTCGCGTGGGGATAGGGAAGCAGCACGGCGGGCACGCCGGCGGCGGCCAGTTCGGCCAGCGTCGAGCCGCCGGCGCGGCTCACGGCCAGCCCGGTCCAACTGAGCATCCGCGGCATGTCGACGACGAAGGGAACGACTTCCGCGTCGAGACCGAGCTTGCGATAAAGCGCCTCGGTCGCCGCCGCGCCGGCCGGACCGGTCTGGTGGACGATTTCGCCCCCTTCAAGATGTTCGCGGACGTGATACAGTGCCCGGGGAACGCACCGGTTGATCAACTCGGCCCCGCCGCTGCCGCCGAGCACGAGCAGGCGCCGCCGCAACTCGGGCGGCGATGCGTTGGTGAAGCCCGGCCGGATGGGCGTGCCCGTGACGTGGATTTTACCCGGCGTGCGAAGATCGTCCGCCGTTTGCGCAAAGGCAAGGCAGATCGCGTCGGCCGATCGGGCGAGCCAGCGCGTGGCGCGGCCGGCAACGGTGTTTTGTTCGAGCAGGACAAGTTTAGCGCCCGATCGCGCCGCGGCGCGGCCCATCGGCGCGCTGGCATAGCCGCCCAGGCCGACGACGACCGAGGCGGGCTGTTCGGCCAGCAGATGCCGGGCGGCCCGATAACCGGCCAGATTGTCGAACAGAAAACCGGGCACGTGCCACAACCGTTTGGGCACGGGCCGGCAGGGAAGGACAACATAATCGTAACCGGCCGCCGCGACCCATTCGCGCTCGATGGGCTTGCCGGCCCCGACGAACGTGACGCGGAGCCACGGCCAACGGCGACAGAGTTCGGCGGCAACGGCCAACCCTGGAAAAAGGTGCCCTCCGGTTCCCCCGCCGGCGAAAACCACGTGGGGCTGCCGGGAAGCGGCAACGGTCGTTTCTGTGTGCTTATGGTTAGTCATGACTTCGTAAAGACAGCATTCACCGTTGGAAAGTTCCCCCAAAATCGGATTTGCATCATTCCAGGAAATGGAGCAACCGCGACAATTCCAGTTCCGCTGCCCTCCCCTATCCCAACTGGATGTCTCGTCGAAACGGCAGGCAAGGCGAGTCCGCTGAATCGGACGCGTGGTTTCACCGGTTCTTGGTCGCCGGCGGAAAATCCACGTCCGTTACGTATTCGCACGGTCTCACGGAATCTTGATACGTCGCGCGGTGCAAATTGGTTTTCGCTTCGGGGGACGCAACCGCCGTTTCGGCCCGAGTCGCCGCCGCGGCGGGGTAACATTCGGAGATGTTGACCTTCAGACAAGCGAGTCCCAAGATACCACAAACGGCGGACGCGATCCAGAAACGAACGACGATTTTTCCCTCGGGCAAGCCCTTGAATTGGAAATGATGGTGCAGCGGCGCGCACCGAAACACGCGGCGTCGACGCCACTTATAACCTCCCACCTGCACCACGACGCTAGCCGCCTCGGCCAAAAAAACCCCCCCGACCACCAACAGGAGCGCCTCCTGCCGGCAAGCCAGCGCGATCAACCCCAGCAATCCCCCCAGCGGTAACGAACCCGTGTCGCCCATGAATACTTGGGCCGGATGGCAATTGAACCAAAGAAATCCGAGCACTCCCCCGGCAATCGCCGCGGCCAGCACGGCCATTTCGCCGGCGCCGGGAATCCTTGCCATGGTGAGATAGTCGGCGATCCGCGCGTGCCCGGCCGCGTAGGCGACCGCGCCCATCGCGCCGATGCTCATCAGCAAGCACCCGCCGGCCAGTCCGTCGAGCCCATCGGTCAGATTTACCGCGTTCGACATGCCCACGATGACAACGATGGCCAATGGCACAAATCCCCAACCAATCGGCACGGCCACGTCGGCCAGCGGAATCCAAAGCGCGAGCGCTCCCAGCTCGCTTCCCGTCGACGCTTGGGCCGCGTGATGCGCGTACAACCACCAGGCGGCCACCGAGGCCACTGCCAGTTGGCCTAGCAGTTTGGCTCGGGCCGAAATGCCATTGGCCTTTCCACGGAGTTTGACCGCGTCGTCGACGACGCCGACCAGTCCGAGTCCCACGGTGAGGAACAGGGCAATTTGAACGAACGGGTTGGCCAGATCGGCCAGCAGCACCAGCGCGCCGAGCACGCCGGCCACGAGGAACAATCCGCCCATGGTGGGCGTGGATTGCTTGGTCTGGTGCAATTGGCGGAGCTGGGGCGAATCGCTTTTGTTCGGTTCGCGGAATCGCCGCCGCAGCCAGTCGATCAGTCGGGGTCCCAGAAACAGCGCGACGGCCAGCGCCACGCCGGCCGCCAGCGCGCCGCGAAACGTGATTTTTCCGACCGCCGCCAGGCTGTCGGATCCAAACGAGTCGCCAAGTGATCGCAGCCACCAAACCAGCATGGGCGTCGGACGAAAAAAAGTCAGCACTAATTGGGTAAAAAAGAAGCGACAAAAACACAGATGCGAAAAATGCAAGCCGCCGTGTCCGCTCGCCGATGAAAAACTGAAAAAAACGCCGCGCAGGCGCGGCGGCTAACGAACGTGCGGTTCCACCCCATCGTCCCCCGAAATCCCCAAATCCCGACCCCCGAATCCCCCAAAAAAAATCCCTGAGCAGCCGGAGCGGCGTGGTTGCGCCGCCCCGGCGCTCAGTCCAAGGCCCCATCGTGAAGCACTTGCCGGGGTGGTTGACCCAGTAACCACCGGATCCAGCAAGGTAATGCTCCGACCCAGGAGGGAGGGCCGCGCCAAGGTTCCCGCAAACCCGGCACGAACGACGGGACCCTCTGCTAGTTTAGTAGACCGTAGTCCGTAGCTTGTTGTCCGTGGACTGAACGGCGTGTTTGGTTAAGTCGTCACCCCCGAAATCTCATAATCCCCAAATCCCCAATCCCCAAATCCCTTTTTCACTCACGCGCTTCGCCGCCGTGGATAGCAGCGAAACGCTTCGATGACTTGTTCCATGTTCATGCTTCGCGATCCCTTGACCAAAACCACGTCGCCCGGCAAGATGGCCTGGCCCAGGTAGGGCAGCGCCTCGGTCGGCGTTGTGCAGGGGATCGTTCGACCTTGGGGCATTCCCGCGGCCCGGGCGCCGTCGACGACGGTGCGTGCGAAGCGTCCGCAGGCGATCAGCAGATCGGCTCCGCCCACGTTGACAACTTCCCTACCGAGACGGAAATGGTGTCGGATTGACGCATCGCCCAGTTCGGCCATGTCGCCGCAGACGATAATTCTTCTTCCCGACGTGTCGAAATCGCGCAGCAACTCGAGCGCGGCCCGCATCGATACGGGATTGGCGTTGTAGGCGTCGTTGATCACGGTGGCGCCGCGGACTTCGGAGACTTCGCACCTCATGGGCACGGGATTGAACTCGGCCAGGGCGTCGGCCATTTCGGCCAGATCCAGACCGAGCAATCGTCCGACGGCCACGGCGGCCAGGGCCGCGTTGAGGTGGTGGCGTCCCCAGACCGGCACGTGAAAATCGCATCCGGCGACTTGGAATTGAAGCTGTCCGCCGACGCTTCTGATGTCGTCGGCCGTGACGTCGGCGTCCTTGTGGCCGACCCACGTGATCGGCGCCCGGCAGCGCCCGGCAATGCGTCGCACCCAGGGATCGTCGACCAGCACGGCATGGCCGTCGGCCGGGAGCGAGGCGAGCAGTTCGGCCTTGGCTTCGGCCACGCCCCGGCGGCTGCCGAATCCGCCCAGATGGGCGTCGCCGACGTGGGTAATCACGCCGATTTTCGGAGCGCACAGTTCGGCCAGGGCCCCGATTTCGCCGCGGCTGCTCGCGCCCAACTCGAGCACGGCGTAATCGTGGTCCGGCTCGATGGCCAACATGCTCAACGGCACGCCGAAATGGTTGTTGTAGTTTCGTGGACTGGCCGTTCCCTTGAGCCGGCGGCGCAAAACGGTGTGGATCATTTGCCGGGTCGTCGTCTTTCCGACGCTTCCGGTCACCGCTAGTAGCGTCCCGGTGAAACGGCGGCGGCGCCATTGGGCCCATTGCCAGAGGGCCGGCTGGGTGTCCTCGACAACGACGGCCCAGCGGCCCAGCGGCGTGGGAGTCGATCGGTTGGTGACCACTCCGGCCGCGCCCCGCTCGAGCGCTTCGTCGACAAAGTCGTTCCCATCGTAGCTCGATCCACGCAGCGCCCAGAAAACGTCCCCCTCGTTGACCCGCCGGCTGTCGGTGGCGACCGGTCCCAACGGCTGGCCGAAGGGAGCTGGTCCATCGGCAACCAAGCAGCCGCCGATGGTCGAATATAAATCGTGTAAACTGGGGCTATGCATCATCGAATCGTATCCCGTGGGCCGGGCCACAACCCGGCAACGCCTTTCAACTCCGCCGAGCCGCGGCCCAGCCTACATTTCAATTCCTTGTTCATACAACCAACTTGCCGCGATTTCGTAGTCGTCCAGCGGCAGTCGCTCGTCGCCGATGATTTGATGTTGTTCGTGGCCCTTGCCGGCAATCAGCACGCAATCGCCTGGCCGCGCCGAATCCAAGGCAAAATGGATGGCCTCGCGGCGATCGGCGATTACTTGGACCGCCGACGGTCGGGCAAATCCCGAAAGCAGGTCGCCCAGGATGGCCGCCGGAGGTTCGTTGCGCGGATTGTCGTTGGTCAAGATGGCCAGATCGCTGTTCTCCTCGACGGCCCGGCCCATCAACGGACGCTTTTCACGGTCGCGGTCGCCGCCGGCGCCAAATACGCAAATGAGCCTCCCGCCAACGACCGACCGAAGTGCCCGCAGACAACCCGACAACGCGTCGGGGGTATGAGCATAGTCGACAAACACGCCGAACGGCTGGCCGCACTCGATCCGCTGCAATCGGCCGGGAATGTAGTCGACGGCCTCGAGCCCGCGGACCACGCTGGGTAAATCCAGCCCTTGGGCCAGCCCGATCGCGGCCGCTTCGAGGCAGTTATAGACGTGGTGCAAACCGATCATGCGAGTGCGGACCGGAATCGTGTCGTTGCCGGCGGTCAGCAGAAAAGTTTGCTCGCTCAAGTGGCGTTCGACCACCGTCGCGGTGATTTCGGCCGCCGCGTGAATGCCCACCGAGAGGACCGGCCCGTCAATTTTCGACAGCAAAGCGGCCGACGTCGGATCGTCGGCGTTGACCACGGCCAGGCCTTCGGGCGCGAGGTAGTCGAGCGATTTCGCCTTGGCCGAGCGATAGTCCTCAATGGTTTTGTGATAATCGAGATGGTCGCGCCGCACGTTGGTCACGCACAGCGCGTCGAGCTGGACGCCGGCCAGCCGCGACTGGGCCAGGGCGTGGCTCGAAATTTCCATCACCGCGTAGTCGCACTCGTTGGCGACCATCCGCGACAGATAGTCGGCCATGCGGTCGGCCGGCGGCGTGGTCCAGGCGGCGTCGTCGCACCGGTCGCCGTCGAAATAACCCAGCGTGCCCAACAAACCGGTCCTGAATCCCGCGTGGGTGAACATCCGGGCAATCAAGCAGCTCGTGGTCGTTTTGCCGTTGGTGCCGGTAACGCCGATCGTCTTGACGTGGCGGCTCGGATCGCCGGCCAAGGCCTGGCACAGCCGGCCGTAAGCATCCCGCGTGTCGGCCACGACGCAGACCGGCACGGTCGCCTCGGGCAAGGGGCGCTCGCTGAGCACGGCCGCGCAACCGCGATGGATAGCCTCGGCGATGAATTCGTGGCCGTCGTGCCGCGTTCCGACAATCGCCACGTACAAATCACCCGGCTCGACCCGACGGCTGTCGCAAACGCACGCGCGCACCTCAACGTCGCCGGAGCCAACGAGCGTGGCTTCCGGAAACAACGTGCGCAAGTGGGACCGGCATTGCCGATCGGGACAGACCTGCACGGCCGAAGGCCTCCTTGCCTATGGTTTTTCGAGGGCAGTCGCCGCCCACCCCCGGGCAGCGGACACATTCACCGGGCCGGAACCGGCCCACGCGAACCGGGACGAGCCTCCTTGCCCGTCCGTTATTAGGGTCCGGGGATTGTCTCGATTTTCCAGGGTGTGTCAAGGCGGAAATTGGGCAGGGGGTCACTTTTCCCAAAGGCCCCATGTCCCCGAGTCACCGCTGTTCATAGCGACAGTGCCAGAATCAGCAACGTCACGCCGTTCAGCGCCATGTGAGTCACGATCGCAGGCACAATCCGGTGGGTCCGCAAATAAAGCGTGCCCAGCACCAGGGCGAAGAAGAAAAGCGGGATCGGGTCCGCCGCGCCCGGCGGAACCACTTGCCGAGCCAGATGTTGAATCACGTAGACCGGCACGGCCGCCACGACAAAAGCCGCCAGGCCGAGCCCGACGTCAGAAAGAAATTTTCGCGGCTGCCAGCCGAGATCAGCCCAGGTGGCTGCCCGCGTGCGGCGCGCCAGGACCATCCCCACCGCCGCCGCGACGCACTGCGCCAGGCCGTTGCCAATCAGCAAAAAAAGAAGATATTCCGGCTCGTAACGCCGCGGCTCGCCGCGCAAGTGAAGCATGGCAAACATGCCCGACGCGACGATGACCGCCAAGGTTCCCCAGCGGAGCCACGTTATCGGCCGCGACGTTCGCTTGCGCAACCGCCGATCGACCTTTTCGAGCCAGCCTTGCAAGAAAAGGCGAAAGAGAACTTCCTCGCACAAGGGAGCAACCACCACCACGAGGACGGCGCAGACCACCATGGCCGGCCAGGCCGCGCCGGCAAAAAGCTGCACGATCGGGTTTTCGTCCGACAAATCGCCCGGCGCAACAACCTGCGCCTTTGCCCTGGCGCCGTAGAGAATATGGCCAAGCTGACCCACGGCAACCAGGCCCATGACATAGGCTGCAAAGACCGCCAGCACGTCCCAGCCGGTCCAGGGCACCTGACGTCGCGGCTCGACCGCCAGGACCGGTTTGCCCTCAACAAGCCGATTAAAAACAATGCCCCAGACCGCCAGGCCGGAAAGGAGAACAAAACCAAGGACCAGCAACACAGACTCGGATGCCACGGGCAGACGGTTCCTTGGGGAAAAGGAGGATTGAAAACGTGTCGTTACGCGGGCTTCCGCCCGCGGCTATTAGGCAATGAACAAAGGTTTACGCGGGTTCGTCGCTCGAGGGGCGCAGGATTCGGATGGCAGCACCGATATAGACCACGCCGGAGTAAATCGTCAACGCCACGGCCAGCCAGATCGACAGGATCATGATGCACCAGCACCAGTCGGGCGCGCCGGCGCTCGACGCGGCGTAGGCCAAATAAACCAGGCTGGCCCCCACGGCCACGCATTGGACGATCATCTTCCATTTGCCCGACCATCGGGCCGAAAAATCGCCTCCCTGCCGTTCGATCAGTCCGCGGAGCATGGTCACCAGCATTTCCCGGGCGATGACGACCACGACCATCCACGCCCGCAAGCCCCAAGGGGCCGCGGCCATGGCGGGGGCCACAACGAGAAACACGAACGAGCCGCAGATGATTACTTTATCGGCAAACGGGTCGAGAATGCGGCCCAATACGGTAATCTGACCGTACTTCCGAGCCCAGTAGCCGTCGAGCCAATCCGTCGTGGCGGCCACCAGGAACACGACGAACCCCGCGAGATAATACTCGAAGCCGACCAGCGCGAACATGCCGACAGACAACAGCAGACGCGCCGAGGTCAATACGTTGGGCACATTGAGAACGGACTTCGACAAAAGTGGTTTTATCGGCTTCCTGGCTTTCGACATGGTTCTGCCTCAACGGTTTGATGGTGGTCGCGCCGCGCGGCGACGGCTACTTGGCTCGATCGACCGCGACCCCTATTAAATCATAATCTTGCGTCGTGACAATCTCGCACGGAACGATTTGGCCCGGCCGAAGATCGTCGCCGGTGACGTAAACCAGCCCGTCGACCTCCGGGGCGTCGGCCGCCGTGCGTCCGACGTAAGCGCCCGGCTGTTCGGCCACGGCGCGGTCGATCATAACGTCCAAACGCCGGCCTACCCGCGCCGCCGCCAATTCAAAAGCAATCTGCTGCTGGGTTTCCATCAGGCGGTCGTATCGAGACTCCTTGACCGACTCGGGCAGGTGGCCGTCGAGCTGATCCGACGCCGTGCCCGGCTCGCGGCGGTACGCAAACGCCCCCAGCCGGTCGAAACGCTCGCGGCGGACAAAATCGAGCAATTCTTCGAATTGGGCGTCCGTCTCGCCCGGGAATCCGACCAACAGCGTCGTCCGCAGCACGACGCCGGAAATCCGCTCGCGAATCCGTTGGATCAACCGCCGGGTCTCGTCGCCGGTCGCTCCGCGTCGCATCCGCCGCAAAACCTCGTCGGCGATGTGCTGCAACGGAATGTCGAGGTATGGCAAAACCCGATCGGACGAGGCAATCGCGTCGAGCAGTTCGTCGTCGAGATCGCTCCGACGGGGATACAGGTACATCAGCCGAATCCAAGCCAGCGAGTCGATCCGATCGAGCCGCCCGAGCAGTTCCGCCAGCCGGGGACGGTCGGCCAGATCGTGGCCATAGACGCTGGTGTCCTGGGCAATCAGCACCAATTCGCGGACCCCGCCGTCGGCCAGACGCCGGGCCTCGTCGACCACCTGGTCGATCGGTTTGCTCAAATAGCGGCCCCGGATCATCGGTATCGAACAAAAGGCGCAGAGCCGGTCGCAACCCTCGGCGATTTTCAGATAAGCGACGTGCGAGGGAACCAACGCCACGCGGCAATCGTCGGCCGGGGCGCGCTCGAGCGGGTCGGCCATCAGCAGTCGCTCGGCCACCGTCGACGGCCGGTTTTCGGCGGTCGTTCGCCGCGCGGCCACGGCGATCTGGTCTCGGGCAAAAAGCCCCACGACCTGGTCGATCTCGGGACACGCCTCGATCAAGGCCTCCTTGTCCCGCTGGGCCATGCAGCCGGCCACGAGGATACCCCCGAGCCGGCCCCGTCGCTTCAATTCGGCCATTTGCCGAACGACGGCAAGCGATTCCTCGCGGGCCGTGTCGAGAAAACCGCACGTGTTGACCACGACCAGGTCGGCTCCCTCGGGTTCGACCACCCAGCGATAGCCGGCCGCTTGAAGCCGGCCGAGCATCTGCTCGCTGTCAACCAGATTTTTGGGGCATCCAAGACTGATCAGCGCACACGTCGGCCGTGCGTTGCTGGATTTTCGCTTTCGGGACTGTCTGGCCAAAGGATCTTCACGCACAGGGAAAACAGAGAAACCACGTAGGTCAGGGCTGTGCCTGACACCGTATCCGTCCGTGTTTGTCCGTAGGTCGGGTCGTGACCCGGCCTACCTAGAAGGCGTGAAACCACGCCCCGCGCAACGCAATGGTAACCCATCTTCAAGGGAATCGTAAGTGGCCCGGCGTACCCCTTGTTATCGGTATACGCTGCCATCATTCTATACATGTGTACATTTTTTCTGGATTCGGCTTGAGGAAGGCGGGCCGCCATGCTCTCGGAAATCGCCCGCGAGGAGTTTTCCGCGGTGTTGGACGCGGTGGCCGACGTGGGATTAGGCTGTCAATTCGTCCAACCGATCGTACAGGTCTTCCAGCAATAGCGGTTTGGACAATACGGCCGCGGCACCGGCCTCGCGGGCCCGATCGTGGTCCTCGATCCGTGGAAAATCGGCCAGGGCAATGATCGGTACGGCCGGCCCCAAGCCGGCGTGCAGGCGTCGAAGGTAAACCAACTCGTTGGTTTCGAGCGACGTTCCGTCGAACAGGGCCGCGCGGACGCCTTGGAGTCGCATCCGCTGGCCGCGGCGCATCCAAACGGTTGAAAATCCGCGACGGCTCACGGCGGCCGCCAGCCAATCATGGCTCTCGAATCGTTCGACGCATAAAACAATCAGGCCCGCCCGGTTGCCGACGGTCGGACGCGAGCCGGCCAGCAGCCGCTCCTCATCGTTGGCTGTGCTCGGCAGCGACCAGGTTGACGCCCCGCCGCTGGTCAAATCGGCCAGCTCGCGGCGCGCCTGAGGTATCCACTGGTGCCAATAGAGCCGTATTGCACCGGGCCACGGGTAGCCGGTGCGGCTCTCGCCTTCGCACCAGCTTCCCAACAGACCCACGATTCGGGCCAGAGGTGCCTTGTGACGGAGCTGATCGAGCGATTCGGTTGCAAATTCGCCCGGATATCGCTGGGCGACGACAATCACGGCCGGCGACAACCCATCGGCGTCGGCCGTCGCCAGAACCTCGTCGACCGATGCCGCCTCGTCGACCTGCCCCAGGGCGTCGAGACTCGCCCGGGCCGCGGCAAACTCGCTTCTGTGCGTGTCGCCCAGCACGAGAATCGAGAGAGGTTCTTGGTTATGCATGACGCGGCGGGTAGAGAGCGTGGTGATGTTTGATCGTAGGTCAGGCTATGCCTGACAGAGGTCTCTACCCCTTCTGTCAGGCACAGAGGTCTCTACCCCTTCTGTCAGGCACAGCCTGACCTACAAACTGGGCCAAACCGAACCGCGACCGTGAGGGAGCGGCCTTTTAGGTCAAATCCTCTTCCGTATCAACGATGAGTGCATGAATCGCTTCGGCGTGATCCGCCTGCCGCAGCGCTTGCAAAAAACCAGGCGCGGTGATCACGCGGCTCAATCGAGCAAGGGCGCGGAGGTGCTGCCGATCGTCGGTCGAGCAGATCAAAAAGAAGACGTCGGTCAAAGCGCCGCCGCTGCCGCCAAACGAGATGCCCGAGGCGGTTCGCCCCAGCGCCAACAGCGGCCCGGCGAGAATCGAACCCATCGGCCGGCGCGGATGGAGCAGAGCCACGCCGTTTTCGAGGGCGGTGGGGTGCATTTCCTCGCGAGTGCGGACGGCCTCGATCATTTTGTCGGCGTCCCAGAGCAGCCCGGTGTCGGCGGCCAGGGCAACCATCGAGCGAATGACCGAACCGGCCGTTCGCGCGCCCAACTCGGCGGCAATGGCGCCAAGAGGCAGCATTTGGCCGATCGAGATTTCGGTTTCTTCCTGGGTGGCGGCCCCATCGAGAACGTCCTCGACTTCGATCAACTCGCCCTCGTTCGACGCGCCAATGCGACGTTCGAGCCAGTGGTGAATCTCGGCCCGGCTGAAACGCCATTGGCCGGCCACTTTGCGGCCCGGCAACTCGTCGCGGTCGGCGAGCCGGGCCACCTGCTGAGGCGCCAGGTGGAGATACTTGGCCAGGGTTTCAACGGTGAAATCGGACTTGGGCATAGGCAGCGGCCATCGGTGCGGCGTGGTTCGGCGCATTCATGTTCGGCGATCCGACCGTGCTTGTCCAGCCCGAAACCGCCTCTTTCCACGGCGCTGCCCGGCTTCTATAATCGGGATTCCCCGCGATCCCCCCGAGATAAGGAGAATATGGATGGCACTTGGTTTTGGCATAATTGGTTGCGGCATGATCGCCGATTTCCACGCGCGAGCAATCGCCAACGTCGCCGGGGCGCGGCTGGCGGCTTGTTTCGACACGCGGCCGGAAGCCGCCGACCGGCTGGCCGCGGCAACCGGCTGCCGGGCATATCATCGGCTCGACGACATGTTGGCCAATCCGGCGGTCGACGTCGTGACCATCGGCACCCCCAGCGGCGCCCACCTGGAGCCGGCCGTGGCCGCCGCCCGGGCAGGCAAACACGTCATCGTCGAAAAACCGTTGGAAATCACCTTGTCCCGCTGCGATCGGATCATCCGCGAGTGCGACAAGGCGGGCGTGGTGCTTTCGACCATTTTTCCCTCGCGATTTCACGCCGCCAGCGTCGAGCTGCGTCGAGCGGTCGACCAAGGGCGTTTCGGCCGCCTGGTGGCCGGCGACGCCTACGTCAAGTGGTATCGCACGCAGAAGTATTACGACAGCGGCGCGTGGCGGGGCACATGGGAATTGGACGGCGGCGGGGCCCTGATGAACCAGGCCATCCACAGCGTCGACCTACTGCTGTCGATGATGGGGCCCGTGGCCGAGGTCCGCGCCCAAACGGCCCTCTTGGCCCACCAGCGGATCGCCGTCGAGGACCACGCGGTAGCCGCGCTCCGGTTCGTCAACGGGGCGCTCGGGGTGATCGAGGCGAGCACGGCCATTTACCCAGGCTATCTCAAGCGGATCGAAATCCACGGCACCGAAGGCTCCGCCATGCTCGAGGAAGAGGACCTCGTGAAATGGGACTTCGCGAAGAAAAAGCCGCGAGATCGGGCGATTGTTGAGAAAATGGCGGCCCGACATGGCGGCGGAGGCGGCGCGGCCGATCCGGCGGCCATCGGCCACCAGGCCCACGCCGCCCAGTTTCGCGAAGTTGTCCGCGCCATCCACAAGGGAACGGCTCCCGCGGTCGACGGGCCCGAGGGACGCCGGTCGGTCGAGGTCATTCTGGCAATTTACAAAGCGGCCGAGACGGGCCGCGCGATCTCCTTGCCGCTGGCAAGCGATCCGGTGCTAAAAGCAAGGAAAAAACCCTCTAAAAATTGAGAACCAGAAATCGAGCTTGGGAACCATGATCATAGCCGCGGGCGGAAGCCGCGGTAAAAACGTGCTTGAAAATGCGTGAGACGCTTTGGCCGACCGGGGCTAGGTGGGGGGGCGGTTCGGCCGAGTAGTTGCTAAACCTTGTTCCACCGGGACGAGCCCGGTGGGGATAATGGTCGCCAGAACGAATTTCAAAACACGTTCGCAAGAAGCCCCAAGTACGAAAACCGCTGTCAGTTCCTCCCCCCCACGGTCCTTTGGCGGTTTCTCAGGCGGCGAAATCGCCCTTGGCACAAGGCTCATTTCTTGAAACAATGGTCGCCCGATGCTCGTTTCGCTCCGCGAGAAGGGCCATCCTCCGCTTAGCCTGCTTGGTCGAGGAGAAAGTCGACGTTCATGCCGGGAAAACAACAAGTCCTCGATTATCTGGTCTATCTCCTCGTGCGCGTGTTGATTTGCATTGCCCAGGCGCTGCGGATCGAGACGGGCCGCCGGATCGCCTGTTGGTTTGCCTGGCTCTTAGGCGACGTGCTCCGAGTTCGTCGGGACGTGGCCGAGGAAAATCTGCGCCATGCGTTTCCCGAATGGAGCGACCAGCGGCGGACGATGGTTCTTAAGCGAATGTGGGAGCACTTGTTCCTCCTGGTGCTCGAAGTCGCCCACGCCCCGCGCAAGATCCACGAAACGAATTGGCGCCGCTTCGTTCGGCTGAAAAACCAGGACCAACTGGTTCGCCTGCTATTGACCGACGATCCGACGCTCATCGTGACGGCCCATTTCGGCAATTTCGAGGTCGCCGGCTACGTCCTCGGCCTGCTGGGTTTCCCAACCTACACCGTGGCGCGGACGCTCGACAATCCGCATCTGGACCGCTTCTTGAATCGCTTTCGGGGGCAGACGGGCCAGTTCATCATTCCGAAAAACGGCGGATACGATCAGATCGTCGAGGTGCTCGGCCGAGGCGGCGCCATGACGCTTCTGGCCGATCAATACGCGGGCCCGAAGGGATGCTGGGTCGAGTTTTTCGGCCGCCAGGCCTCGGCCCACAAGGCCATCGCGCTGTTGGCGCTCGAACACCACGCGCCGGTCGTGGTCACCAGCTCTCGGCGTCTGGACCGGCCGCTCCATCTGGAAATGGCCATCACGGCTTTGGCCGATGCCCAAGAGGTGCGCAAGATGGGCTCGGTGGGCGACGTGACCCAATGGTACACGAGCCGGCTGGAAGCAATGATCCGCGAAGCGCCCGAGCAATACTGGTGGATCCACCGCCGATGGAAAGACACCCGCAAACCGTCGAAACGCCGGAAACAGGCGGCGTGAACGATTCAACGGCGCGCGAAGGCCAAGCGTCGAGTTTTCTGTTGGGCCCTTGTCCCTTGGAGGGCCACGCTCTATCGTGGCCGCAAACAACCGAAAAAACGGACGCGACAGAGCACGTCCCTCCAGGATTGACCAAGATCCCTCAATCGCCGCGCCCACGTCATGGCGAATTTCTATTCGACCAGTTCGGCGGCGGCCCGATGGAATTGGGCGGCAACGTTCGGCCGCGCCAGGACCAGAAACGTGAACACGCCGAGAATCGTGCCAAACGGCATGTACAGGCACGACAGGGCCGCCACGACGTAGCAAAACACCCGGTTTTTCCGCTGAGCCAGGCAGTAGCCCGCGTAGATCTTCAAGGCGGCGAAGGCGACGCAGACGACGAATCCAAACAGGCCGATGACAATGAAGAACAGGCCAAAAAACGCCATGGGCGCAGCGTCTTTGTTGTGAGGAACCGTAGGAAAAATTGCTACGAAGAACAGCCCAAAAAAAACATAGATGAGCGGGAAGAATGCCCACAACGCATTGAGCGCGCCCAGCACATAATAAAAAATCGACAGCAGCCGCACGTGTTCGTCGTCGATCGCGCGGCGAATGGCAAGTTCAGTGCTCATGACGACCTCCAGGCTATTATTTTACCATTATCAACACGCGCCAGGCAAAGCCTGACATGCCATGGTTCAAAAACGAATCACGAAAACACGAAAGAACGACAACACGAAAGAAAGAATGTAGGGTCGAAGGCGTTTTCGTGCTTTCGTGTTTTCGTGATTCAGTATTCACTTATTTCCGCTGCCGTGGCCGGTTGAGTTCCTCGCTGTCCAACAGGATGGTTACCGGCCCGTCGTTGGTTAATTCGACTTCCATGTGCTGTTGAAATCGGCCCGTGGCGACCGGCACGCCGGCATGGCGGACATGGTCGGCGAAAACCGTGTAGAGCGTTTCGGCCAGCTTGGGCTCGGCGGCGTCGGTGAAGCTCGGGCGGCGACCCTTGCGGCAGTCGGCCAGCAAGGTGAACTGGCTTACGACGAGCATCGACCCGCCGGCATCGGCCAGCCCGAGATTCATCTTGCCCTCGTCGTCCTCGAAGACGCGAAGCGCGATGATTTTATCGGCCATGCGCCGCGCCTCGTCCTCGGTGTCGCCTTGGGCAACGCCCAGGAGCACGACCAGTCCGCGGTCGATCTGGCCGACCGGTTCGCCGCCGACGGTGACCCGGGCACGGCAGACTCGTTGAACGCAGGCTCGCATGGTTTTTCTCCCGCGTGGATTTTCAAATGCCTCGAAGAGGCTACAATAGCAACCAATATACCACAGGAAGGGATTAGGGATTAGGGATTGGGGATTAGAGGGTGGGGTTTAGCCGTAGGTCAGGCTGTGCCTGACAAATGTCAACCCATTACCGTTTTTTTGTCAGACTCAGCTTGACCCACGGATTGCGAGCAGGATTTCAAAAATGACTGACAGCGAGTCGACGATCTGCTATCTGATTCGGCATGCCGCGACGGAAAACAACGAGCAGAATCCGCCCGTCTTGCAGGGGCAGCGGCTCGACCTGGAATTGTCGGTCGTCGGGCGCGACCAGGCCGCGCGGACGGGACGTTTTCTGGCCTCGCGGACGATCGACGCGGTTTATTCGAGCCCCATGCGCCGCGCGCGGCAAACGGCCGAAGCGATCGCCGCGCCCCAGGGCCTGTCGGTCGAGATTGTCGAGGATATCATCGAAGTGGACGTCGGCGAATGGGAAGGGATGAATTGGGACGACATTCGCCGCGCCGATCCGACCGCCTATGAAGCCTTCATGACCGACGCCGGCTCGCACGGCTACCTGGGGGGCGAATGTCTGCGCGAGGTGATGGATCGTGCCGCACCGGCGCTCGACGCGCTGTTGCGCGACAACGTGGGCCGCCGCGTGGTCGTCGTGGCCCACAATGTCGTCAACCGGGGCTACCTGACTCAGTTGCTCGGAATGCCGCTGGCCCGATATCGATCGGTCCCCCAAGACAACTGCGGACTGAACGTGCTCCGTTTCCGCCAGGGAACGATCCATGCGGTGACGGTCAACAGCGTGTTTCACCTCGAGTGAATTTCGCTTTGCGCCTCGAAATCACATTCGATCGGTTTTTTCATCACGAAACTGCGAAAAAACGAAAACGCGAAAACGATCACGGTATTCCATCAACAGTGGCCATTCAGTCGGTCTTATCCGATCCGGCTCGGGTTTTGAGCCGTTCGATGAACGTATCGGTGACGTTGTTCACGTCGACGTCGCCCGGGGAAAACTCGAATTCGGACGGTTTCATCGGTTCGTTGACGCTCAGGTTGAACCACTCGACGACCACGCTTCCCTCGACGCCGGCCGAAGCATCCAAAGTCGCGCCACCTTCGGCCGCGCGGCCCTGGCGGCGATAGTCGAGCCGATAGGGCAACAGATTGTCGCGGCCCAGCGTCAAAATCACACGGCTGGGCAAGTGGCCCGGCATCTTTTCCCAACGCGGCGCCTCGCCGCGGAGAATGGCGTCCTTTTGGTCGGGCAAAATCGCCGCGAGGCGCGCGGGGCGCCAGCCGCCGCGCAGTTCCCAGGCCGGTTCGCCGCGAAATGGGACCGGTTCGATAACGTCGAATTGGAAATTCCGTTTGAGTTCGCGAATCAGCCCGGCCAGTCCGCCCATGCCGATCGTCCCCGAAAGCGACATGGTGGGCGAACCGGCGTCGGCGGAACCTAGCTCCTGAACCACGCGCTGCAGATCGACCTGGGTCAATTCCTCTTCGTCGGCCAGGCGGAGATAACTCCACAGGTATCGGCCGTCGCACGCCTCGACTAGGGCGCCCGTCTTATCGCCGATCGGCATCTTCAGTTCGAGCCGCACCTTGGGCAGCGGCCCGCTGCGTTGCTCGCGGTAATCGCCCTTGGCCGCCACGCGCTTGCCAAACAGGTCGGCTTCACAAGTGACGTTGGCGGCAACCGAGTGGTAACGCTCAAGCAGTCCGATCGCGCGATCCAGCAAAACGTCGGCGTCGCGGCTACGGTCGGTTAGCGAGGAGGCGGGTCTCTGGTTTCCACCCGATAGGGTTGCGTTTTGATCGGCCGCCGTACCCTCTTGTGAGTAAATCCGGGAAGCCTGGAGAAGAGGCAGAAAGATGAGAATAAGGGTTATTCTAGGCAGATTGGTCGCTATCTTACGGGTTGTGACGGTTTTTCCAAAGAATCGCATTGTATTAGGCCGACCAATAGACCTCGGAGGGCGATTGCGCGGCTCCAGCGGGTCGGTTACCCGTTGGGAGAGCGCCACCACGACGTGCGGCGATCGATGCTCCGATGCGACATTGTAAGGCGTGGCCCAAAAAGGGTCTACGTCAATCGCCTGGCTCTGCGGCTCCGACCGCGAGGCGAGGTTTACGGGTCGCCGGCGCCGTCGTTTGTTCTGGTGGTGCGACCGATGAACCACACAAATGCCCGCCGGGGGTCGATTCGTCGATCGGCCAATCCAGCGGGCCATTAGAGGGGGGATACCCATGAAGTATGTAGTGACCATGTTGATGATTATGGTGGCGTTGGTGGGCTGCAAAGGGCCTTACAACACCGTCGTACCGCCGGCCGGAGCGTTGGTGGGCCAGAACACGCTGCCGCCCGCCGAGATGCTCATGCACCCTGGGCCGGGCGTGGATGGTCCGGGACCGGGAGTGCTCGCCTATCAGCCGTGTGAACCGGCCGGCGGCAACTTGCCATCGCAAGTGGCCTTCGTCGGGCCCGATGGAATGGCCGTGACCTGGGACGTGTCGATGCCGGGCCAGTTCGATTCGACGCCGCTGGTTTGCCCGGGTCGATACAACTTCGGCCAAGGGGCCATCTATCGGCTTAAGCTGACCAACGTGCCGGGCCGGCCGGGCATGGAATTGTATCCGACGCTGGAAATCGCTCCGGCCATGCCGCGAACCATGGCGTTTTTGGCCCACAATGCGATTCCCGTCCAATTCACCGAGGAAGATTTGGACCAGGTGCAAAGCGGCAATTTTGTCACCAAGGTGATTTACCTGCCTGATCCCGAATTCCAGGAAATGGCCCTGGCTGGCGTCGAAACGCTGGTCAGCACGCGGCTCGACCCGGGCATGGACCCGATCGTCGAGGCCGACCGTCGCGGATCGATCATGGCGATCGTCCGGCTGGGCAATAAGGACCTCGAAATGCCGGGCGAGGGAGTTGATCCGGGCAACGTGATGCCCGTTTCGTACAACGCTCCCTGCGAGTGCAATGGCGTGCCCGGCGGACCCATGCCCATGGCCACCGGCGGCGCCAGCACGGTCCCGATGAACTACATCTCGGGCGTAACGGGCCCGCAGTACGGCATGCCGATGTGCGGCACGCCGATCGGGCTTCCCGGACCACCCCACGTTCCGCTGGGCATACCGGCCGGGCTGCGCAAGCACGTGATCAAGAACCATACGAAAGTTCACATGCCGAATCCCGTCAGCACGATGAAGATCGACGTCAAGCAGAAGCCCGGCCTCAGCTATCCGAAGCCGGTCAACCATATCAAGATCGAGGAATGCACGCGCGGCGGATTGGGCATGTTCCATCAACCGCTGTCGGACAGGTGCGAGTGCATCCAGCCGGGTTGTCAGGGCGTTCCCTGCGACGGCGAGTGCGAAGAAATTCCGTGCGAGGGAACGTCGTTCGACGGACGATGCGGCGGAATGCCGTGCGACGACGGCTCGTGCTACTACAACCCGGAAGCGGGTCAATAGGACGTTTCACCGCCGCGGAAAATCGCGCGACGACGCGGCCCGCGGCGAACATGCGATTCGACGGAACAACGCGAGAAGAAGCAAGGGTGGGCCCCCGGACAGGGCCCACCCGACTTTTGAAACCAACGTTTGCTTTTCCCAAACCACGTGATCCGTGACAATGGTCCAAGAACCCCGCTGCCGCGCGACGAGTGATTGGCGTGCCTGGGTCCGAGTTGCCGATTCGACCGTGAGGGTAGCGGTCCTCTTGCTGTGCTGCACGTGCCGCTTGTCGGCCGGCCAGAACGAGGTCCACTACCTGCACCAGGGTGTGATGCCACCGGGAGCGATTGGCAGTGTGCAACTCCAGCGGGGCGGACCATTGCGCGGTTTCTTTCAGCCGGTCGAGATCAAAGCTCCCGCGGGGGCCGAGATCTCGCTGGCTGTCGGAAATCAATTCGCCGAGCCGGCCGACGCCCCCGTGCGCGTCGGTATGCTCGTGGGGCATGTCTATCGAATCCGCGTTACGCGGATCCCGCTGGCCGAGGGCGTCGAGGTCTTTCCGACCATCGAGATCATCGACCGGCTCTACACACCCAACGGCCAGGAACGGCATTTTCCGATCCCCATCGAACTGACCGAGGAAGACCTGCGCTTGGCGGCCTCGGGCAAGTTCGTCACGCGCGTGATTTACCTCGAAGATCCGACCCGGGCAGTGCCCGTCGCCCAAAACGGCGGACGCCAGGGCGGATTCGACGTCGCGCCGGGACAGGATCCGCTGGCGGCGGCCGACGAAGCGGGGCGGCCCGTGGCGATTCTTCGCCTGGGCGGGCGCGTGCCCGACGTCGGCGGCGCGGTGGACGAGGGTTTCTATTTCGGCTCGCCGCCGGTGCAGTGTTATCCGGCGCCGGTCCGCCGATTGCCCGCCCCGCCCCAAAAAGGACGATCGGCCGCCAACCGCCAACCAGGCAGCCGGCAGGAGCAAGTATGAAAACCGACGGCGATAACACGACGTTTTGCGCGTCGATGCCTCGCTTCTGGCGATGGGGGCTGGTCGTGTTGTGCACGTTGATCCTCTGCTCGTGCCGGGCGCCGGCGCCGAGTGGATCGCCGGGCTTGCCCCCGGAAGCATTCGCCGGCGCGGCCTCGCCCGCGGCGGCCGGATGTCCCGAGGACGGCGCGGCGACGGCATGTCCGTGCGAGGGAATCGACCTGGGCACTCCCCTGCCCTACGCGCTGGCCGCTCCCTGGACGCCGCCGGGCATCGCGGGACCGTGGCCCGAGGATGAATATCTCTGCGACGGCGGCGACCGCGACGTGCCGGTCGGCGTGGCGGCCGATTGGCAAATGCGAGGGCTCGATTCGGAAGACACGGTCGCCCATTTCGACACGCTCGACGGACGGACGCTGGTCGAACGGTCGAACCGCGTGTGTCTGTACGCGCCGCGCTTCGGTTCGGTCCGCCAGGTCGTCAGCATGGTCCAAGGCGAGCAGATCGCCCAGCCGGGCGGCGTCGGCCAGCCGATGCAAGCCGTCCGATGCGACGAGTTGCAAATGGTCGCCAGCAGCAAGCAGCAAATCGAACCGGTCCGCCAGAATTCGACGCAGCCGCCGGTCATCTATCGGACGAAGCTGGGCGATGGCGCGCTGTCAAACGTCCAGAAACTCGACGCGTTCCAGGATGCGTTCCAGCCGTACGAAAACCTGAAGATCATCCGCGAAGGGACGTTCCTCGCCTCGGAACGCGCGCGGTTGGCCGAGGGCATCGCGGCGGCCATCATCTGGACCGACACCGAATCGGTCCAGATCATACTCGACCGACAATCGGCCGCCGAGGACGTCCGCGACCAGAACGCCACGGCCGTCTACGCGGTCGACCAGCCGCCGGCCTGCCCCCGGCTGCGCATCGTCAAGGTCGCCTCGACCCGATTCGCCGAGCCGGGCGACACCGTCGACTTCACGCTCCGTTTCGACAACGTGGGCAACCAGCCGATCGGCAACGTTACGATCGTCGACAGCTTGACGACGCGGTTGGAATACGCGGCCGACAGCGCGCAGAGCAGCCTGCCGGCCCAATTCTCCGCCCAACCGAACGAAGCCGGCTCCGACGTGCTCCGCTGGGAAATCACCGATCCGCTGCCGGTCGGCGAAGGGGGTATCGTCCGGTTCCGCTGCCGCGTTCGATAGAACCATGGGCCGGGCCGCGACAACGCACGCACTAATGGAGGGCCACGCTCCGTCGTGGCCGTGGCCGTCATGTGCGGCCACGACGGAGCGTGGCCCTCCATCTGCATCTTCTCGGGCACTACCCTATATCCTTTCCGCACCCTTGTTGCCGCGCCGCGTTGTCCGCCGGCGGCAAAACGACTACAATAACGCCGCGTCGGGCCACGTCACGCGACCGCCACCGGAAACCATTTCCATGGGCAGCCGGCAAGCAATGAAAATGTCGATCTGGGGCATCGGGCCAAGGATCATGACGCCCGTCGTTCTGTACGACGTCGCGGCCGGCGCGGCGACGTGGGCCTGGCCCCGGTGGTTTGCGATTCCGTGGGTCCCCTACCCTGCCCTGCTGGCAGCCGGTTCGGCCTTGTTGTTGCTCGGTCTGGCGCTCCAGGCCGCCGCGAGCCTGGCGCTCGCCAAAGCCTATTGCCAGGATCGGCTCGTGACGACCGGCCCCTATGCAATCTGCCGCAATCCGCTTTATGCCAACGTCATCTTCACCATCGCGCCGGGCATCGCCCTCATGTGCCGCTCGTGGCCGATGCTGGCCGCCTCGTTGATATTGTATGTCCTGGTGCGACTGCGCATCCGCCGCGAGGAAACGTACCTCGAAAAACGTTTCGGCCAGGACTACATCGACTATCGACGCCGGACCAACGCGATTTTTCCGACGACACCCTGGTGTGGAAAGGAACGGAACTAATGGCCATCTCGCGTCTGATTGAGCATGTTTCACCGGAAGTGATCTTTCATCGCAGGCCTCTGTCGGACGAACAGAACGCCTGGTTTCCGTGGCATGATGCGAAGAACCTCGCCTGGATGCCCGACATTCATACAACCGATCACGACTTGCTCATGCGGCTCCGCTGGGGCGATCCCGGGGATGACCCGACGGATCCGAAGCCTGTCGACATCGAAACCGACCAGGAGCGAGCCTGTGTTGCCGATCTGATCGAACGGAACAAGCGTGTCCTTGAACTCATGGACGAGGGAATTCACCGGGGTGCATTTCGATTTCCCGACGATGCGTTCGAAGCCACGACAAGCGGCGACAAGAGTCTCATCGAGGCGGATGATGTCATAATGTGGATAATGGGGGAGAAAGTGTGCAATTCGTTGTATTTTCGACTGAAACTCGATCGAGCCAAAAACGACTTCACGGCCATGGTCAATCACCTTGTGAACTTGTTGCATATGGGAAAGATCATCGCGGCGAGCGATAGCCAAGTCGTGCATTTCATCATTGCTCATGGTTTCCATATAAAGGCACTGTCAGAAATAAGGCGTCTCGCACAGGAAGGCTCTCTCTCGAAAAAAGCCACAGCCGATCTGATCGAGTTCATTGAGCAGTATGCGCCGACCCCGGAGGATCTTGTTCGTTGTATTGGCATTGATTTCTGTCATTATACGCTCAACCGTCTCGACCTAATGCCCGATGGCGCCGATTCCAAATCCTTGGTCGACGAGCTATTGCGTCATTATTACTCTGACATCTCGTTAATGCCGCCTTTGTGTAAAACAGAAGACTATGAAGATTTCGTGTCCGAAGAGGAAGATGCGGAAGTGACCGCCGATTTGGAGAAACGAGTCCAGTGGCGCCGTCAGGCACTGCACGATCTGCTTGATGACCACCCCTGCCCCTTCGATAAGAAGGCCACGGCCCGGCTCATGGGCGCCCGAATGCTGGACTGGATCAACTCGATACGACAGGCAGACGTAGATAGCCTCGAATTCGCAGATTTGGTGGTTTCCGAAATTTGGCCGCGGCAGTTGCACCCGGAATTTCCGATCGACTACCTGGGAGACAGTCCGCTAGTACGGCGGAATCGTGCGAAGTGTTTGGAGCTATGCGACCTGTGTGAACAAACGCTCGAGCAAGAGCTGCCCCTGCCGCCAACCGAGGATGAAATCAATAATGCACGTAAGCAACTTTTAGCAATCGACAATCCCATCGGGCGATTATTGACCGAATCACTTGATGAGAGACTCAGTGCGTCCGTGTTGCAGCAGTGGCACGAGCAGATTGAAGAGACGTTGGATTTACTCCGGCGGAATCAGGAAACGAGTTAACCGCCAATGAACGACCGGAACTCAGCCGCCGATGAATTTTGCTGCCCGGGCGAGCCGGGGGCGATTAGTCGTTCGGTGCATCGGGCGCGGCTGGCGGCGTTTTATCCGAAGTGCCGCGGGTGCGTTCACCGGACCGACTTGGCTGGGTTCTCCGACAAGCTGGCCGAGCAAATTGCCGAGGTTCACGCGGCGGCACCCTCCCCTGCCCTGTTCGACGGCGAAGGCATCGGCGGCGCGCTTTTGAATGAACTTTCGCCGGACGCGGCGCGCCGGGCCGGCGCGGCTTTTGGCTTGTTGCTTCGTGAACACGGCGAAGAAGGTTGCTGGCCGACCGTGCTTCTGGCGGGCGACGGCCGGCGTCTGAGCGCGCCCTTGGTTGCCGCCGCCGCCGCGGGGCTGCGTTGGGCGGGCTGCAACGTCGTCGACGTGGGAGCAGCCACGAGCGGATGCCTGGCGTTTGCCCTGTGCCAATCGAAAACCGACGGCGCAATGCTCGTCGGCAATCCCGGCCGCCGGTCGCACGAGGGCGGCCTGCGATTTTGGAACAAGGAAACGCCGCTGGGCGCCGCCGACGCCGCGACGCAGGCACCCTCGCTCGATCGTTTGGAATCGCTTTTCCATGGCCCAATCGACCGGCCGACGCGCGCGTTCGGTTCGCTCGACCGGAGATCGTTCGAGAACGATTATCTCGAATCGCTTTCCGGCTACTATCACGGATTGCGCCCGTTGCGCGTCGTGCTCGACACGCCTTGCCGGCCGCTGGTCGAGCATGTCCAACGGTTGAGCAAATCGCTGGAATGCCGGTTTTTCCACGATCCCAGGGCGACGGCCTCCGACGTGGTGGTCCGCGAGAAGGCCCATTTGGGCATTGAAATCGACGGCAATGGCGAGCGATGCCGGGCGATCGACGAGCAAGGCCGCGCCGTGGCCGACCATCGGCTCCTGCGGTTTGTGGCTCGCCGCGTTTTTTTGCATCGGGACGACCCACCCCCGGCGGACGCGCCCGGCGAACCGGCCATTGTCGTCGAAGAGGAAACGTCGGCCGCGACCGAGCACGGCCTGCGCGGGCTCGGCTTCCGCGTGGTTCGCGCGGGCCGGCGACGAGCCCAGATGCACCGGGCCATGGAACGCGAACGGGCACGGCTCGGCGGCGGGCCCACCGGCCGGCTCTGGCACGGGCGATCGGGCCACGCGGCCGCCGACGCCCTGGTCACGCTCAGCCTGCTGCTGGTGGCGCTGAGCCAAAGCGACCGCCCGTTTTCCCAGGTTCTCGACGAGTCGGTCGAGGCCGAGTAGAATGGAACGGCAAAGAGTATGATCGACATCCGATGTGAAGGATGTATACCGTGGGCTCCCGCCCACGGCTATTAGTACGGTCTTCAGATACGTGTAGCGTCTTTCCTAGGATAATAGCCGCGGGCGGAAGCCCGCGGTGGCGGCGAAATATGCATCACACCCGCTACAGTTATCTGAAGAACGCACTAATGCTTTTGACCGCCGACTTCTGGTTTTCTCCCTCCGACTTCTTCCTTTTGACGTTTCATGATGATTGATCGTTGGATCGCCGAACGGGCCAGGTGTTTTGATGCGTCGGGTATTCGCCGGGTGTTCGACCTGGGGGCAAAACTCGTCGATCCGATCAATCTGTCAATCGGCCAGCCCGATTTCGAGGTGCCCGAGCCGGTGCGGCAGGCGGCGATCGACGCCATCGACCAGGGCTACAACGGCTATTCGGTTACCCAGGGCGCGGCCGTGCTGCACGACAAGCTCCAGACCCGGGTCGACGCCGACTTGGGCCACGACGACCGCCGCGTCCTGGTCACCAGCGGCACGAGCGGCGGGCTGTTTCTGGCGCTGATGATGACGGTGAACCCGGGCGACGAGGTCATCGTCTTCGATCCCTACTTTGTCATGTACGACGCGCTGGCCCGAGTGGTCGGCGCTCGGGTAGTTCACGTCGACACGTATCCCGACTTTCGGATCGACGTCGATCGGGTCGCGACGGCCGTCACGCCGCGGACCAAGCTGATTTTGCTGAACAGTCCGGCCAATCCGACCGGCGCGGTGGCCGACGAAGCGAGTGTTCGTGCGCTGGCCGAATTAGCCGACCAGCGCGACATTCTTCTGGTGAGCGACGAAATTTATCGCGACTATTGCTACGACGGATCGTTTGTCTCGCCGGCCCGATTCAATCCGCGAACGCTCGTGATCGACGGATTCAGCAAGAGCCACGCTATGCCGGGTTGGCGGGTCGGATTTGCCCATGGGCCCGCGGCGCTTATCCACGAAATGACCAAGTTGCAGCAATACAGCTTTGTCTGCGCGCCCCACCCGTTCCAATGGGCGGCCGCCGCGGCCATGGACCTGGACAATGCCCCGCAAATTGCCGCTTATCGCCGCAAGCGAGACCTGGTGGTCCAGGGACTCGCGGACTGCTACGAACTGACCGCGCCGCAAGGCGCGTTTTACGCCTTTCCCAAGGCGCCCTGGGGAACCGGCACGCAGTTCGTCGAACGGGCCATCAACGAGCACAAGCTGTTGATTATTCCCGGCAACGTTTTCAGCCGGCGCGACACGCATTTCCGGATTTCCTACGCGGCGCCCGACGCCGTTATCGAGCGAGGCGTCGAGGCGCTGCGGCGCATGGCGCGAGAATGAGCCGATTTCGCTCGGGCAGCGCGACACGCTCGGAACGTGTTTGGAATTCATGGGAAGCTTTGGCCAAACGGAACCAGGTTGGGGCCGCTCGGCCGAGTAGTTGCCAAACCTTGTTTCCACCGGGGCAAGCCCGGTGGGGATCATGGTCGCCAAAACGAATTTCAAAACACGTTCTTACGCCAATAAACCTACTCCTCGTAGATTTTGGCCTCGCGGTAGTCGCGCCAGGCGGCCTCAAAAGCCTTGGACTTGCGGATGAGCTTGCGGACTGGAATGGTTTCGCAACGGAATCCGTCGGGCGATTGGGCATCGGCCGTCACACGCACGATCGACTCACGGAGCGACTCGTTCTCGGGCCGATATCGCATCGGTCGGCCGTCGTCGTCGAGCGCGTTGGGGTGGATGGTCCGACCGTCGTCGTCCAACACGAGGAACGACCCTCGCGAGCCGGCTCCTTGCTCCAACAGGGCCACGACCGCCTTGAGAAAAGCGACGCTGGCCAAGGCAAGATGCTCGGCCTGGATCGCCTCGGGCAAACGGCCGGGCTCCTCGACCCGAAGCCCCTCGGACCCGAGCCGCTCGACCAGCGCGACGGCGTCGGCCAGCGCACAGGCGGCCGCGTCGCGGCGTCGCATGGGACCGCCGAAGGCCGTCATGCGGTGCTGGATTTCGCGGAGCACGTCGTCGCCGGTCCGTGGGGCGCTGTGGCCGAACCATTGGCTCCACTTGCGTCCCAGCGCGTCGAGCCGCGCGGCAATCGCCTCGCCGCCGAACGCCTCGTCGGGGAGTTCGGCGCCGTGGACCCGGGCGATGTATTGGGCTGCCCGCAGCCCGCCGACCTGGCCGGCGTTGAGCGCCGAGCCGCCGGGGCGTTTGACGCCGTGGGTGCCGGCCATTTCGCCGATGACGAACGTGTGGGGAATCGACGATTCCCACCACCGGTTGACGGCCAGGCCGCCGTTGTTGTGCTGGGCGCAAACGGCGATTTCCAGCGGCTCGTTCCACAGGTCGATGCCGTGCTCGGTGTAAATGTCGATGGCCGGAGGATTCATGTGGGCCAGCCGCTCGATGGGCCGCGACTGAAGCGCGGCGTTGGCCGCGAGGTAGTCGAGCGCCTCGGGCTCTAGATCCTCGATGGCGAATCGACCAATGGCGTCGTTTCCCTCGGGATTGGCGCGAAAATCGAGAAACACGCGCCGCCCTCGCCGGGTTTCTTGCGAAACCAGCACGTCGATCAACGACGACTGGTGATCGGTCACCCGCTGGGGATCAAACGGCCACTGGTAGCCCTTGAGAAACGTGGCCGTGGCCAGTCGCGACATCGTCGGGAACGAATCGGCGAGGAACTCGCGAGGATCGTTCCCCTCGGCGTCGGTGCTGACGATCCGCGGAATCGCCTGCATGTAGGTGCCCGAGACGTTCCATCGGAATTTCGTGCTGGCCATGCCGAATTGCAATTCGGTCAGGTTTTCGGCGGCCAGTCCCGCGGCCAGCGCCAAGCCGTGCAGTCCGATCTGGCCCTCGGGATAGACCGTGGTTTCATAGAGCGCGCCGGGACCGCCGGCGGCCAGAATAAGGTTGGCGCACTGGAACACGTTGACGCGAAGCTCGCCTTGCTGGAGCGCCCGGGCGTCGACGGCGATCACGGCCGCGACGCGCTTCGCCGGGCCCTCGCCCACCGCGACCAGCGAGGCAACCTCCTGGCGGTCGAAAACGGCGATTCCGCGGGCCTCGACCTCGCGCTGGAGGCATTCGCTCATCATGCGGCTGGTTTTCGGCCCGGCCGACGTGGCGCGCTCGTAGGGGTCGTGGTCGGTTTTGTAGCCGACGTAAGAGCCCAGCGAATCGTGCGGAAAGGGAACGCCGGCGCGGACCAGATGGTAAAACTCGCGGAGCGAACCGATGCCCTCGATCAACGCCAGGTCTTCGTGGGCGCAGCCGCCGGCCGTTAGGCTTCGGGCGAAGTCGGCCGCGCTGTCGGCCGTGTCGGCCGACGTGCCCATCTTGTAATACGTCTGCTTGTCCGAACCGCTCATCCGCGAGGCGCCCAGGGGAACACCCCGGGTAAGAACGGCGATGCGCTGTTCGGGATTCTCCACGCCGGCCTCGCGGAGAAATTCATACAGGTGAACGGCACAATTCATCCCGGCCGCACCGGCGCCGACGATCAACGCGGCATGGCGATGGCGGGAAACAATCGGTCGGGCTGCGTCGAAATTGGGCATGGCATAAAGGGAATCTGGGATTTTTGAAATGTAGGTCAGGCACACCGTGCCTGACAATGGCCTGACGTTTTCAATCGCAACACGGTCAACGATGTTGGTGTTTGATTGCGATGTTGGTTTTGTCAGGCACGGCGTGCCTGACCTACGTGATTTTCTGATTACAGCCGGCGGATTTGGAAACCGCCGTCGACGCCGATGGCCTGGCCGGTCGAGAAGTCGAGTCGGCCCTCGGCGATGGCGACCACGACTTGGGCGACGTCCTCGGGCGTGCCCCAGCGGCGGATGGGCGTCAGCCCTCCGGCAATCAACGCGTCGTATTTTTCCTTGACAGTTGAGGTCATGTCGGTGGCGATGATGCCGGGCCGAATCTCGAAGACCCCGATTCCGTGCTCGGCCAGACGGTCGGCATAAAGCGCCGTCATCATAGCCACGCCCGCTTTCGAGAGACAATACTCGCCGCGGCCGGGCGAACTCGTGTAGGCCGAGATCGAGCCCGTGTTCACGATGCGCGGTTTGCGATCGGGGTGCTCGCGCCGCTGTTCGATCATCCAGTTGGCGATTTTCTGAGTGAGGAAGTATGGCCCCTTCAGATTGATGCTCATTACCCGATCGAAGCTCTCCTCGGTGGCTTCGAGCAGGTCGCTCCGCACCAGCGGGGCCACGCCCGCGTTGTTGACCAGCAAATCGCAGCGTCCCCAGGTCGTTTTGAGCGTTTCGACCAGGTGGCCGCGGTCGTCGGCGTTGGCCACGTCGGTGCGGACGAAGAGGAACTCGACCCCCGCGCCGGCGACCAGCGATTTGACCTCGGCCGAGGCGTCTTCCTCGGCCCAATCGGCAACGGCCACGTTCATGCCGAGCCGGGCCATCGCAGCGGCGATGGCTCGTCCAATCCCGCGGCATCCGCCCGTGACCAGGGCAACCGGTCGGTTCGATTCCATGATGATTTTTTTACCTCCCGTGATGCGTGGGTGTAAGCCGGGTCGCAACCCGGCGATTTTGTCGCATGGCCCCTTTCCCATTAGCCGGGTCGCGTGATCCGGCCTCCGTTAGTCGCGGGCCAGGACGGTGGCGCACATTTCGCGGGCGGCGCGCATTCCGTCGGCCACGGCGGCCACGACCGTGGCGGCGCCGTGTTGGATGTCGCCGCCGACAAACACACGATCGCGCGTCGTTTGGCAGCTTGCCGGGCGGCGGGCGATTCGGCCGTCGCACAACTCGACGCCCGGAAGCGCCTCGCGCAATTCGGCCGGCGGCGCCTGGCCAATCGCCTCGACGACCAGGTCCATTTTCAACGTGTATGCCTGATCGGGTAAAGCCACGGGTCGCCGCCGGCCCGAGGCGTCGGGCTCGCCCAACTCGGTCGGGCAAAGGCGAACTCCGGTCAAGCGGCCGTTCTGGTCGACGTAGCCGGCCACGTCGTTGAGGATCAAAAAATGAACGCCGGCCGTCAGGGCGCGGTCGCGTTCCTTGGGCCAGGCGGGCATTTCGGCGAACGACCGGCGGTAGACGAGATAGACGTCCTCGGCTCCCAGCCGCTTGGCGGTCACAGCGGCGTCCATGGCCGTGTTGCCGCCCCCGACGACGGCCACGCGCCGTCCGCGGAGCCCCGCCGCGCCGGGTTCCTTGGCCGCCTCGAGAAATGCCAGGCCGTCGGTCAACCCTTCGAGCCGCTGGGAGGTCGCGGCCAGCGCGCCCGGCAGGCCCATGCCGAGAAACACCGCGTCGAATCCCTGGTCGAACAGATGATCCACCGTGAACTGTTCGTCGAGCCCGACGCGGGGGCGGAAAGCGAACCGGTCCTCGGGAACCTGGTCGAACAAGGCGGCAATCTCTCGGGCGAGCGAATCGCCCACGCGATCGGCCGGAATGGCCCGATTGATCATGCCGCCGAGTCGATCCTCGCGGTCGAAAACGACCACGCGGTGGCCGGCCTCCAGCAGCACGGCGGCGCAGGCCAGACCGGCCGGCCCGGCGCCGACCACGGCAACGCGGCGGCCGGAAGCCTCGACCGGCACGCGAATCCGCGACCAGCCTTCGCTATTGGCCTTTTCGGCCAGATAGCGCTGGACGGCGGCGATCGGCACGGCCGTTCCGAGAAAGTTTTCCAGGCAATGCCCCTGGCACTGCGTTTCGACGGGACACAAGTAGGCGCACGTTTCCGGAAACACGTTCGACCGGCGAATCACCTCGTAGGCTTCCTGCTCCTTGCCTTCGAGAAACAGGCGGATGAATTGCGGAATTTCGATGCCCGCCGGACACGCCTGGCGGCACGTCGGATCGTTGCACCCGCGGCACGCGCCGGCCAACTGCGCCAGGTAGTCGCGATTGCCCAATCGTCCCCGGGCATAAATGGGCCCGTAGACCTCGGCGTCGCGGACCACGCATCCGGTCGTTCCGCCGTCGCGCATGATCTGAGTGCATGCGCTGCAATTGATGCAGACACGCTCGGGATCGAGCCGGCCGGCGCGGACGATGTCGGCGGCGAAGTCGGGATAGGCGAAGGCCATGCGGCCCGCCCCGGCGAAAGTGACCATGCCCGACGCCTTGGCCCCGGCCGCCACGTAGGGCATCAGCCCGCGGAGCCAACTATATCCCGTGCCGACGACCGCCAGGGAGGGAAACGCCCGTTGAATTTGCGAGGCCAGCCCGATCATTCGCGCGACGCCGACCAATGGGTGTTCGGGCGGCGCATAGCCGCCGACCACCGGCTGATCGAACGGACGGTTGACGTGCGGTTCGTAATAAGGATTGCCCATCGTCACATTCAACAGCCCAACGCCGCGCTCGACGAGCATTTGGATCAGTCGCAGGGGCTCCGACAAGTCGGGCCGCGCCGGGTCGTCGCGATCGACGGCCCAGCCGTAGGGATGGGCGACCGCGTCGTAGACGCCCAGCCGGCTGGTGATCATGCGGTCGGGCCCCACGGCCGCCCGCACCCGATCCACCGTGTCGAGCATCAACCGGACGCGGTTCTCAAACGAGCCGCCGTACTTGCCCGGCCGCGTGTGGCAGCCCAGCACCTCGTTGAACAAATAGCCGTGGCACGCCTTGATGTCGACCGCGTCGAATCCCGCGTCAAAGGCCATCACGGCTGCCCGGGCATAGGCGTCGGGCAACCGATCGAGATCGTCGTCGGTTAGCACGGGCCAATCGTCGGGCAGGTTCATGCGCGCGTCGCGATAGGGATCGTGCGCGGGGATCAACGGATGACGCTGGGGACCGGGACGCGAATATCGGCCGGAGTGGGTCAGTTGGGCGACCACCAGCGGCCGGTGCGCTTCGCCGAATCGCTCAGCGGCGGCCGCGCGAGTCTCCTGGACCAGGCGGCCAATCGCCTCGACGCTTTCGTCGTTCAGCCAGAGCTGGCGGGGATTGGCGCGGCCCTCGGGCACGACGGCCGTGGCTTCAGCCCAGATCAGGCCCGCCCCGCCCCGGGCAAACCGGAGATAACGCCGCTCGGTCAGCAGTCCGGGACGTCCCCGCGAGTCGCCGTCGCAGCCTTCCATTGGATGGACGGCCAGCGAATTGGGCGTCGTGAACGAACCAACCGAGACGGGCTCGGCAAGAATCGACACGTCTTCGGCCAGCGGAATATCGAGCGACAACTCGTCGGCCATGCGGCGCAAGTCGTCCAACGATTCGCGATGAACATTCCAAGAAATAGGCGGGGAACTAGGGGATGGCGGCATCGGAATCCCAGAACACTATCAGGTAACATGCGGCGGCCGGCCTCGCTTATTGACGCGGATCGACCGGGGTTCGGAACCCTCAGTATAGACGGATCGAGGGGACCGGGCAACCATGCCCACACCCGGGTGGCCGGGCCATGCCGTTTTGCAGAAGACTCGCTCGCGGCTCGCGGAAGCGAGGTCCCTACTGGGAGCGCGGCGGGGCGAAGCGGATCTTGTCGATGAGCTTGATGATTTCGCCGTGCCGGATTTTGCCCGAAACGGCCGTAATTGCGTCGATCGCGTACTCGAACCGGAGGTTGTAGTCGCAATCGAGTTCGACCTCGGAGTCCTCGACTGCCGAGCCGGGGCCCGCGTCGTCGCCCACGATTTGCATGATGCGCTCGCGCAATTCCTCGAACGGAGCGGCGTCGGCCATGCGCGCCTCGCCCAGGTAAACACCCGTCAAACCACCGTTGCGGTCGGCCGTCAGACGCACCTTCAGCGGAGGAATCATGAGAATGCCCGGATCGCGCGCCGCGGGAGCCTCGGCGGGCATGCGGATGTTGAAGTCGCCCTCGGGCGATACGATTTTGAACGTCATAATGAAGAAAATCAACAGCAGGAAGACGATGTCGATCATCGGCGTCATCATCAGTCGGATCGGTTCCTGGCGGCGGCCGACGTTACGGATTCTCATCGGTCAGTCCTCTTCCTGCTGCTTCGCGGCCACCGCGAATTTCTCGTAGCCCGTGTCCTGGCACGCCTTGATCAGCTCTTGGACCAGCCCGGTTCGGGCGCGGGCATCGGCGCGGATGATGATGGTGGCTTCGGACGGCTTGCCGCCGCGGTATTCTATGAATTCCCGCTCGCGGCGCAGGAGCGGTTTGACGCGGGCCACGGGAATCATCTCGCCGGCGACAATCACCATGCCCTGGGCGTCGAGCTGGAGAGTGATGGGAAGCTCAAACGGCGCCTCGGGCGGCTTGGCCAACTCGCTCAGGGGTAAATGGATGCGTTCGTCCTGGTTGGCTCCCGCGAAATTGATCACCACCATGAAAAACGCGATGAGCTGAAACGCCATGTCGATCATGGGCGTCATGTCGCCATCGGCAACGGCGGCGGAATGTCGAGAACGAAAACGCATGGCGTATAACTTCTTCCGTAGGTCAGGCTATGCCTGACATTTAACTTCTTCCGTAGGTCAGGCTATGCCTGACATTTAACGAAAAATCAAATCGTCTTATTAACCATGGTGCTGTCAGGCACAGCCTGACCTACGCTGGCCGGGTCGCGACCCGGCCTACTTTTTTGCACCGACGTTGGAAAACCGGCTCATCAAGTCCTCGCTGAGGATGCCCACTTCGAGCACGAGCCGGGCGATCCGGTTGCGGAGGATGTTGTACGCGGCGATGGCCGGAATGGCGATCATTAGTCCGACCAGGGTTGTGAACAACGCGGTCGCGATTCCTTCGGCCAGTTGGGCTGCCTTGGGGGCCGTCGCGCTGGTGGCGATGACCTGGAACGAGGCGATCATTCCCTGGACTGTGCCGAGCAGGCCGATCATGGGGCTGACCGTGCCGATCAAAGCGATATAGCTCAGACGGTGCTCCAGCTTCATGTTTTCTTCCTCGCCCGTCTCCTGCATCGCCTCGATGGCCTCGTTGTAGCCGCGCGACAATTTGGCCAGACCGGCCGAGAGGACCTGGCCCAACATCGACTCGTCGCTCTTGGCCCGCTCATAGGCCTCTTGATATTTTTCCTCGTTCAGCAGGCTCTCGAAGTTTTCGACCAGCGCGGTGGGCAACAGCGATTCGCGCCGCGCGGTCAGAATGTTCATCACCAACAGCGAAACGAGCGTGAACGAAATGGCCAGAAACACGATGCTGTAGGAAACACCCAGCGACTCGGCCATCCACTGGAGATAGCTCTTCTCTTCCGGAGGGCTTTCCTCAGCGTCGGCCGGCGGCGTGGCGGCGTCGACGGGCATCTCAAGCGCCAGCTCCTCGCCGGAGGCGTCGGCGTCGTTCGCCGCGTTGTCGGCCTGAGCCCAAGCCGGCGCGGGACTCGAAAAAACGGCGGCCGCGAATGCGCCTCCCACGAGCACGCCGGCCAGCAGCGAGCACAGGACAACCGCCGAACGCTTTGGATGACGCATGATAACCTCCGAACGGGTAGGATTGCTTTCCGGTTTCGTTACAGTCTAGTTCAATTATGGCTCCGCCCAAAGGCTCCCGCCGCGGACGTCCTATCGGCCAAAGGAATATAGCCTATGGGGGGGTCCATCGGCTGTTTGGATAACGATTTTTGAGCATTTCCTGGGCCTTGATGGCCCGATCGGTCTGATGGAGTTCGTTCCAGAGTTCGGCCAGATTGGCCAAGGCTTCGGCGTGGTCGTCCCGGCTGGCAAAATAGAGAATGTCGACGTGGAGGAAAGCCAACAGGGCATCCTCGGGCTTGCCGGCCGCGCGAAGGGCCGTTCCCAGGCCGTTGTACGCCGCGGCCGATAGGGTTACGTCCTCGGGATTGGTCTCGTCGAGAATTTCGCGGATCGCCCGAGCCGCCTCGTCCGGTTGGCCCTTGGCGGCCGTGCAACGAGCCTTGCCGATTTGGGCCAGTTTCCTATACTCCTCGGTTTGGTTATTCTTTTCTTTCGGCGAATCCGGCTTCGCGTCGATTGCGTTTTGAAACGCGGGCATAGCTTCGTCGATTTTGCCGCCGGCAAGAAGCGCGCGGCCCTTGCCCAGCGCGGCCCGAAGCCGATACTCGAACCAGGGCGCCTCGCCCAGCGCGTCGTAGTAGCGCGCGGCTTGGGCATACTGGCGGTTGGCGACCAGCAGATCGGCAACCAGCCCGTTGGCCTCGAACCAGCGATAGCTGTCGCGGTGGTTGGCGACAAAAGCGGCCATCAGACCGCCGGCCTCGCGGATTTCGCCCTTGCCGGCCAGCGCCAGGCGAGCCGCCGCCGCGGCTTTGAGAAACTCGATCTCATCGGCAATCGCTTTTCGCTTGATTCGGCTCATGTCGATGCCCGCCAAAGCCTTCTGAGCGTCTTCGTTGCGACCTTGGACAAGGTCGGCGCGGGCATGGCTGAGCGCCTCGGGTTCGGCGTCGTAGTAGACCGCCCTGATCTGGCCGACCGGGATCGCGATTCGCGAGCCCCGATCGACGACGACCACTTGCCGGTTGCTCATTTCGGCGATCTGGCCGAAGACGGTTTCCTTGTCCTTCTTTCTGACGCGATCCGTCGCGGCGGCCGTTTGGGCCGTGCCGAAAATCGCCAAGAGAATCAATATCACACATCGCCGTTTCATAATCGGAACTCCCGGGGCAAAACTACCCAAGCTCCCTTTCGCGTCTTTCGCGTCTTTCGTGGTAAAAAATCTTCTATTTCCGTGGTTGAGCCGCATCGCCATTCAGTCCGACGGGTTTGCGGCCTTGCACGCTTTGTATCTTCTTGAGCAAATCGTCGAAGTCGCGCCGAAGCTGTTCGCCGCCGAGGGTCGGGCTGAGCAGTTGCGTGACGGTGACGTCCTTCTCGGCCAGCGCGAGCGTCTTGTCGCGCTGCTGGCCGGTGAGCGTCATGGCGTATTGGAACCGGCAGTAAGCCAGGTTGTATCGAGCCTCATGGAACGTGGCCAGCCGCGACTGCGACCGGAAGACCAGGTTGGCCAGTTTGCCCCAGCCCCAGACGACGTTGACCCGAGTGCCGTCTTTGCGTCGCGCCGGACAGCCGCCGGCGATGGCCTCAAGATATCGTTGGGCGTTGCCGGTTGCCGCGGCCCAATCCTGATAGACGTAAGCCGCTTCGATCTGCGCGTCGACCATCCGGTTGCGGTGCTGGAGCACGTCGACGAGCCGCCCCAGCGCCTCGGCAAACCGGCCGAGCCGGCGCAGACCGCGCGCCGAGCGGACCTTGACGCCGTCGATGGCCCGCTGGTCCGGCGCGAAGGCCGGTTCCTGTCGGCAGCGATCGAGAATCTTGTCATAGACGGCGACCGCTTGCTCGTAGTAGCTCTTGGCCTCGGGCGCGAGATCGGCCCCGCCCGTGTCGAAGCGGGCGCCCAGGTCGGCCAAGGTGCCGGCGACCCAATTCATCGAGGCGAACGTATTGCCTTGCTTGCGGTCGGCGATGCGTTTCAGGAAAAGCTCGAACCCGCGCGACACGGCGGTCAGTTCGTCGGTCCGGCGCCGGCGGCGGAGCATTTCGAGCGTATCCTGCAATTCGCGGCTCAGCGCAAGGTAGATCTCGGTCAATCGAGCGGCGGCCTGGCGGTCGCCGGTGGCCGCGACCCGGTTTTCCAGCGCGTCCATGACCGACTCGGCCTTGTCCAACTGGCCGGCCGCCACATAGGCGCGGAGGGCCGTCTTCTGGATCTCGATGTCGTAACCCTCTTGCATCGCGGCCGGATGCTTGGCGCGCACGAGCGTCATGGCGCCGATCACCGGGTCGTCGAGCAGTTTGACAGCCGCGTCGGGCTGATTCTGAAGCAGGTGAATTTGGGCCAAGGCATGAACGGCCGCCGCGAGCGACCCGCCGAGTTGATCTTCCGCTCCGCCTCGTCGCACGCCGCTGGTCAGATAGCGCTCGGCGTCGGCGAGCATGGCGGCTTGCGCTGCTTCGTCGGGTCCGGCCGCGTCGCCTCGGCGGTTCGCCTCGATCCAGGCCGACCAGTATGCGCGGCCGAGCATCATTTCGGCTTCGCCGCGCCGCGGGGAGTCCTCGGGAAGCTTGGCCAGATAGCCGCGGGCAACGTCGAGATTTCCATCGATTACCGCCGTGTGGATCAGCGTGATCCAGGCGTCGCCCGCCTCGGATCCGCCGGGCCAACGCTCGGTCACGTGGTCGGCCAGGGCCATCATGTGTTGGCGAGCGAATTCCTTGACGTGCCCGGCCGGAGATTGGTTGTATAGCTCGGCATAGGCAACCAAGGCAATCATGGTCGCCTGGCGCGCGGCGAGGCTTTCGGGATAACGCCGGCCGACGAATTCGCCGAGCACGGCCGCGTCGTAACGGTCGTGCCGAGTCCAGTAGAGATAGGCAAGCTGGAAACGCACGAGGTTCAAGTCCTCGACAGGCGTTTCCGGCGTGGCCAGGGCCAACGCCGCCCGATAATAGCGAATCGCTTCGTCCCGGGCCGCCGCGATCCGTTCGGCGCGGCTCGCGTCGTCGTTTGGAGCATCCTCATCGCCCTGGTCCGCGCGATCCGATAGCTCGGCGGCCTGCATGCGATCCTTGGCCGCATCGGCCCGATCGCGCGCGCCGGCAAAATCGGCCGGCTCGCCGGATGCCTCGCGAGACGACGCGAGTAATGGATCGAGGAGCATCGCCTTGGCTTTGGCCTGATGGGCGCCAGGAAATCGGGTCGCCGCGCGCAATAAGCGACGCGACGTCTTGAGCAGTTTGGTCCGGTCGCCGTCGCCCTTGTCGAGCCCCCGGGCTTGTTCGAGATAAGCTTCCGCCGCGAGGCACTGGATCATCAGGCCGTCGGCGCTCGATTCGTCGGCGCCGCGAGCGTGCCGCTTCCACTTTTGGTAAAACTCGATCGCGTTTTTATAGCCGCGCACCTCCGGCTTGACGAGCGTTTCCATGGTCTGAACAAGCGTCTGGTTTCGCAGTTCCCGCGTGGCGGGCGCGTCGTCGAGCCGCGCGAGCAGCTCGTCGAACATGGCCAGCGCCTTCTTGTTTTGCCCGAGGTCGCGCCAGCAGCAACCTTCCCACAATCGGGCATGGAAGCCGGCCAGCAGCGGCTCGGCCCGATGGGCGGCGAATTGCTCGTAAATCGCGTTGTAAGCGGCCGCGGCTTCGGCGAGCTTCGCCCGACGCTGGCGATCGCCGGGCGGATACGTCCTGCCGATTTCGTAGACCGCCGTGGCCATAAACAACCGCGTGCGGAGCAGGTTGGTTTGCAATTGCTTGCGGCGGTCGGCGAGCGACGCGTCCTCGGCGGCGTCGCGCATCGCCTTAAGTTCCGCGACGGTTCGCTCGGCCGCCTTCTGGAATGCCTCGTGGGCTTCGGTGTAGAACCCTCGGGCCTCGGCCAACAGTTGTTCCTTTCGGGCAGGCAGGGTCGTCGGCCAGTCGGCTTGTTCGGCGCGGAATCGGCCCCGCTCGACCAGAACATTGGCCAGTTGCCCGGCGGCCGGCGAGGCCAGCTCATGGTCGGGATGCTCGGCGAGAAACTTTTGGAGCCGTGTTCGAGCATCGTCGAGCGCCTGTTCGCGCCGGCTCATGAGCCGACTGGTTCGCGAGCCGGCCATGAGCGTGATGCCCGCCTCGTAGTCGAGCACCTCGCCGAGATCGGCCGGACACCGCGGATCGGCGGCCATGCGGTCGAGGTACGCCAGCGCCACGTCGTGCATTCCGCGCTGGCGAAGCCCCTCGAGAAATGGTTGCCACCGCTCAGCGGCCCGCGCCGTCGGACCGGCCAGGATCACGCCGAGCAGGCAGGCAAAAAAAACGACCCACGAAGTGCTCCGAGTGTATCCGTGCCCCAATAAAGCGGCGGTCCACGACGCGACGGACCGCGATTTCGCCGCGTTTGAATTCACAGACGCGGAATTCTCGCGCGATTCGGAAAATGTTCCAAAATCCCTTTGGGCTGTCTGCATGAATCGTGCTGAGCCATGGCCGAACGATCCACCGGTCCGCCGTGGGACCGGGGAACGACCGGATTTTGCGCAACTGGGAAGATGTTTCTGTTCCGTAATCCGTTGGCGGCCTGCGTCGCTGGAAGATGCGAGCATCGCGAAAATGAATCGCCAAGCCCAGGCAGGTTCCGGCACTGCCCGTTCAACGCGCCGCCATACTATTAGATTAGTCGCTAGACCGTAGGCAAACAAGGATAAGACGCATGGAGGGCCTGATTTGGGGATTTCAGCACCTACGGGCAATTCCTCCAAAAGGTTTGTGCCGGACAACAAGGCGGATGCGACGGAGCGCGTCCCTCCATGTGGAGGGCCACGCTCCGTCGTGGCCGTAACGAATTGGCCCCGGCAATAACTTTCTGGATGGCGTGCTAATTTGGAAGTATGCCATAAGGACGGGATATATGAACTTTAGGCATTAGGTGGGCTGGGATGATTGCGCTTGATAGGAAGAGAAAGGTAACTTCGATAGTGATTGAGTATCCAAGATCGTCCCGTTCAAAAAATACCCGATCCGTGACAAAGGAGAGAACCACCAAGAGTTGACCCCGGCGTGCGACTCCGGTATCGTTCCGTTGGGCGGTTTGCCCCCCAACCCATTTCACACCCAAGGATGCCCGTTTTGTTCAAGCCGTCCGAGTTCCGCGATTTGGTCAGTGGCCGGCGTCGAGGACTTTGGGCGGCCGTGCTCCGCGGTGTGCTTCGCGCAGCCGAGGCGCCCTATACGCTGGCCGTCGCGCGGCGCAACCGCCGCTACGACCAAGGCGCGAGCGCCGTCCACCGCGCCGGCGTGCCCGTGGTGAGCGTGGGCAATCTGACGCTCGGCGGGACGGGCAAGACACCCCTGGTCCATTGGATTGCCGGATGGTTCCACGACCGGGGCATTCGCGCGGCGGTGATCAGCCGCGGCTATCGGGCCGGCGCGCAAGGAACCAACGACGAGGCGCTCGAGCTGCGCCAGCGACTGCCCGACGTGCCGCATATCGAGAATCCCGACCGCGTGGCCGCCGCTCGGGAAGCCGTCGCGCGGTTTGGCGTGGAAGTCCTTGTTCTGGACGACGCCTTTCAGCACCGGCGGATTGCCCGGGATCTCGACGTCGTCTTGATCGACGCCTTGGAGCCGTTCGGCTTCGGCCACGTTTTTCCTCGGGGCACGCTCCGCGAACCGGTCGGGGGGCTCGGTCGGGCCGACGTCGTGGTCCTCTCGCGCGCCGATCTCCTGGATGCCGGCCGGCGCGCGGCGATCGAATGTCGCGTGCGGAGCCTGTGTCCCGAGGCGACCTGGCTCGAGGTGACCCATCAACCGGAAACCTTGCTGGCCGCCGGCGGCGCGACGTCGCCGGTCGATTCGCTTCGCGGGCGATCGGTCGCCGCGTTCTGCGGGCTGGGCAATCCGGCCGGCTTCCGCCACACGCTCGGTGCGTGCGGCTATCGCGTGGCCGGTTTTCGCGAACTGCCCGACCACCACCGTTACGATCAGGCCGATCTTGCGTCGCTGGCCGCCTGGGCCGAGGGGCTCGATGTCGACGCGGTGGTTTGCACTCGCAAGGACCTGGTCAAACTCGGTGTCGACCGGCTTGGCAGCCGGCCGCTTTGGGCGCTGTCGATCGGAATCGGCTTTACGAGCGGCAAGGAATCGCTTGAAAAACGGCTCCAAGACGTTCTCGCGCGAGGGCGCCAAGAAGCGGGGAATTAAAAGAGATGTCCCCGCGTCTCCGCGGCCGGGTGGTTGCCATTCGCCGTGGTTTACTTCGCTTGGGCCTTCTTGTCCAAGATTTTTTCGATCTCGTCCATGACCTGGTTCATCACTTTCATGGTCCGCTCGAACGGTTCGCCGGTGAGCATGTCGACGCCTGCGTCGCGCAGGGTGTCGATCGGATACTTCGATCCGCCGGCGGAGAGGAAGTCGATGGTCTGCTGGACCGCGCCCGGCTCGCCCGCCAGGATGCGTTCGGCCATCGCCGTCGACGCGGTGAACGACGTCGAATACTGATAGACGTAGTAGTCGTAGAAGAAGTGGTGGACGAAGGCCCATTCAATGTCGTAAATCTCGGGAAATTCGCACACGCCCTGGTCGTGGCCGTAGTATTTGCGCGCGATGTCGCCGTAGAGTTTCGACGCCGTTTCGCCCGTGACCGGTTGGCCGGCCTCGGCCTTTTCGTGAATGGCCAGCTCGAACTCGGCAAACTGCGTTTGGCGAAAAACGGTCTGGCGGATTCCGTCGAGATAGCTCATCAGCATCGAAAGCCGGACGTCGTCGTCCTTGATGGTTTCGAGCATTTTGTGGATCAACAGCGCTTCGTTGAGCGTCGAGGCCACCTCGGCCACGAAAATCGAGTAGTCGGCCGTCGGGTAGGGCTGGGTTTTGTTCGCGTGGTGGCCGTGCATCGCGTGCCCCAATTCGTGGGCGAGCGTGCTGACGTCCTCGTAGTTGCCGTTGTAGTTGAGCATGACGTAGGGATGCACGTCGTAGCAGCCATCGTTGCTGTAGGCGCCGGATCGCTTGCCCGGCGAGGGATAAACGTCGATCCATCGCTCGCGAAAGGCCCGTTTGATCGTCGCCACGTAGTCGGGACCGAGCGGTTCGACCGCCTCGATCACGAGTTGCTGGGCCTGTTCGTAAGGATAGGACAGATCGACCTTGGCGACGGTCGGCGCGTAAATGTCGGAATATTTAAGCTGCTCGACGCCGAGCATCCGCTGCTTGAGCCGCAGGTAGCGGTGGAGCGAGGGAAGGTTCTTATTGACGTTATCGACCAGCGCGTGATAGACGGCGACCGGAATGTTGTTTTTGTCGAGCGAGTAGTGCAGCGATGAAGGATATTTTCGCGCCTTGGCGTAAAACATGTCCTTGTTGACCTCGCCGGCGAGCTGGGCGCCGAACGTCTGCTGGAAGCCGCCCAAGGCGCCGAAAAAGGCCGCGAAAACCGCCTCGCGGTCGGCGCGGTTGGCCAGCGCGCGATAGCGGCAGTAGCCGGCGATGTTTAGCCTCGCCTTGGTCCCGTCGGAAAGCGTGATCTCGGGATACGGAAGCTCGGCGTCGGTGAAAATCGAATTGATTGAGCCGGGCGTGCTCGCCATGAGACTCGCTTCGGCGAGAAGCTTTTCTTGCGGAATCGGCAACCGGTGGGCCTTGGTCCGCTGGATGTCGCCCAGGTACATCCGATAGGGCTTCAACCCGGGCTCCTCGGCCACGAACGCGTCGATCGCCGCCTGGCTCATCGCGGCGATTTCGGGCGCCATGAACGACGACTTCGCCCCGTAGTCGGTGGCCAGTTGGCGCATCATCTGCTTCATGCCCTGGTATTTCGACACGCGGGTATCCTGGTCCGACTTCATCCCGGCGTAGCAAAACAGCCGCGTCAACTCTTTACTGATCCGGCTGTCGAGCGTCAGGCAAGCCAACAACTGGGCAGGTGATTCGGCCAAATGCCCCTTGAAGGCCAGTATCTTGTCGAACTGGCCGGCCGCCTCGTCTTTCGCCTTCGACCACGCCTCGTCCGAAGGATAAATGTCCGTCAGATTCCACGTGTCCCCGACGGCAACCTCCGCCCGATCGCGGCCCTGGCCCGGGGCCTCAGCCGGCAAAACAAACGGCAGAATCAACAACACGGCAATCGCAAGGGCGCGTCTGGTCATCGGGGTACTCCGAAGTAGGTATGGGGGTGGGGAAGTGGGTATGGAAGTGGGGACAGCTTATCGCAATTCTAGCCATTTCGCGTCCTTGCGGCAACCGTGGCCGAGAGTGACGAGCTGCCACGATCACGGGAGAGTCACGTCCAGCAGTGTTGCGTTGCCCTCCGGCGTTACCAATGTTGGACCCAGCGCGGCCGGCAGCAAGATCGTCTGGCCGAGCCGCAGGGGACCCTCCGCCGCGTCGCCGCCGATGATCGCCGAGCCGGCCACTACGCTGACCAGATGGCAACGCTCGTCTCCGCCGAGCGACACGGACCGCGAAAAATCCCACCGGCCAAGCGAGAAATACTCGCACTCGATCAAGGGGACCGGCGCGTCGGACTCGGCCGCGCCGGCGTGGACCGGCATGATCGGCCCGGCGGAGAAATCAATCGCTTCGAGAGCCTCGGCGACGTGCAGCGGACGCGGTTTTCCGTCGACGCCAAGGCGGTTCCAATCGAACAGGCGATAGGTCGTGTCGCTGGCCTGTTGGATCTCGACCACCATGACGCCGGCGCCCAGGGCGTGGACCGTGCCCGAGCGTATCAGAATCGCATCGCCCGGCCGCGGCTCGAACCAATGGACGCACTCGGCGCACGTTCCTTCATTGACCGCCCGGGCAAGTGCCGCCCGATCGACGCCGGGCCGCAGGCCCGCGTAGATTCGGCTGCCGGGATCGGCCGCCAGAACAAACCAGGCCTCGGTTTTTCCGAGTTCGGGTGGGTCGAGCCGCGCGGCCATGGCGTCGTCGGGATGCACCTGCACGGACAGGTTCTTGGCGGCGTCGAGAAATTTCAAGAGCAGCGGAAAACGATGGGCCAAGGGGCCGCTTGTCGGCCGCCGCGCCGGTCCGAGAATAGCCTCGCCGTGCTCGACGACCAGGCGATGGAGCGTCGTTCCGGCCAGCGGTCCGGCCGCGACGACGCTCTGATCCTCGCCATGGTCGACGATTTCCCAGGATTCGGCGTGGATTTTGTCCGGTTCGAGCGCGCGGTCCAGCACCGTTTCAAACCGCCGCCCACCCCATGGATAATGCCGGTAGAGCGGGGCGAACCGCAATGGATACCATGGCGTCATGGCCGATGTCTCCCGGAAATTTTTATTGAGCGGACTTTTCTTTCACCTTTTCCCGCCCAAAGCAGAACAGGTCGCCTTCCTGGGTTCCGATGACGATTCGCCCGGCAGCCACGGCCGGCGAGGCGACGATGGCTCCGCCCGTGTCGTAACGCCACGCCTCGCGGCCCGATTGCCGGTCGACGGCGTATACTCGGCCGTCGTCCGAGCCGAAGACGACCCAGGAGCCGATCAGCACGGGCGAGCCGTCGATTTGGCCGCGCGTCGTGAATTTCCAAAGCGGCCGTCCGGTCGTCGGATCGAGGGCATGGAGCCGGTCGTCGCGCGAGCCGATAAAAACGGCCGACGGCAACACCGCGGCCGAGCTGCGCGAGCTGTCGCCGCGGTCCGAGGCCGCGTATTCCCAAACGACGCGCCCGGCGCGCCAATCGACGGCCATGAGCGTTCGGCCCTCGGTTCCCACCAGCGCCAGGTTGTCGAGCACGGCCGGCGTAGAGCCGGTCGGCGCCGCCAACGGCACGGATGCAACTTCCCGGCCGTGTTCCAATTCGATGACGTGCAGCGCTCCGTCGCACCCGGCCACGAGCGCTTGGTCGTCGACCACGGTCGGAAAACAGCGGATCTGGTTGCCGCTTTGGTATTTCCAGACGAGACGGCCGGTGGCCGATTCCAGGCAATACAGGTGGCCGTCTTGCGAGCCAACGAGCACGTTGGGCCCGTGGAAATTCGCGCCGCCGTCGATTTGGCCGTCGGTGTCGAAGTGCCACAGGGGTTCGCCGCTGGCGGCGTCGAGGCAATGAAACCGCCCGTCGCGATCGCCGATCCATACGCGGCCGGCGTCCACGGCGGCTGTGGCCGTGAAACCGGCCTTGCTGGAAAACGTCCACCGCGGCCGGCCATCGTCGAGGTCCACCGCGTGAAAATCGCCGTCGAGCGAACCTAGGTAAACGACGCCCTCGGCAATGACGGCCGTTGCGTCGAAACCACCCTCATCAACCGAGAAGGTCCAAAGCCGCTTGGGTTGGCTGGGCAGCCGGCCGCCGGCGACTCCCCGCGATTGGGAATCGCCTCGAAACAAGGGCCAATCGGCCGGACCGGCCAACTCGGCGCCGGTTTCCTCGGCCGAGGTGGAAGGATTCGGTGGTTGGGCGTCGCGTGGCGACTGCCGCGGATCGTCCCCCTGCGGCCGACAGCCTAAAAGGACCATCACGCCAAGAAACGCTATGCCCAGTGGCAAAAGCGTGCGGTCATTCGCAAGGAGGCGATTTGGTTTCACGACCGGCCGGGAGATTTGGAGACGGTCTTGTGGTCCGAAGGCTTTACGGCAGGTTGGGCGCGCCGGCCGAGTCGGGCGCGGCGCTGAGCTGCGAAAGGACTTGGAGGACGCCGTTCAGATGCGCCAGCCGAGGACCGAACCGGTCGACAAACTCGTTGAGCATGAATTCCCCGTCCATGAGCGACTCTTGCGTCTCGCGGATTTCCTCGGTGAGCGTCGTGAGAAACTCGGTCTGCACCCGGCTAAGCGACTCGGCCGCCTGGCGGCACGCCCGAGCCAGATGCGGATTGGCTTCCTTCCATTGGCCAAGTTCCGAGGCCCGCTGGCGTTGGGCAGCTCCAACCTGGGCAACCAATTCCTCAAGCAACTCGTTCTGACGATCCTGGGCCGCGAGGATGTCGCGCAGCAGCCGGGTATGTTCGGGTTCGGGACCGACCGCCCGGGGATGCAGCGTGGCCTTGGGCTTCTGGGCGCCGATCTGCGACACGTCAATCTGGCTGAACAGGGACTGTCCAGGCTGGGGGTCTTTGCTCATGGCTATCCTTTCTTTCCCGCCGGAGACTTCAGTATAATCAGAAACCCGCAAAAAAGTCGAGAGTCTACATGCAAAAGTTTCACCACGAGGCCTTCTTTTCCAAGGATCCCCACCTTGGCGGATCCCCGAGAGATGAGCATTTTCTCGGGTCCAGGTCGTTTACTTTGACAGAGCCGGGTTAAAGTCCCCCACCGCCATAACCCGATCCAACGGCTGGCCGCCCGGACTATTGTGGCCGGGCAAGGTTTCCGACTCCCCTGGTCCAGAAGGCCCCCATGGCCGCTGACGGAAGAAACGAACCTAAGCCGAGAAACTGCCTCGGCTTTCTGACAGTGCTCGAATGCCCCAGGGATGGGCTTTTCGGCGGCTATCTGGCCCTCGATTTTCGCGGCCGGCCCTTGGAGTTCCGTTGCACGGCCCCCATTAAACCGAATCGCGCCCAGCAAATTCTCTACGGCGCCACGCTCGACGACTACCTTTACGGAGAGCAAATCGGGAAAACCCTGCTGACGGGCTGTAAAAACACCCCCCTTGTGGTTTGCGCGGACCAGTCGGCCGTGCTGGCTGTCCGCGAGTTGATTGATGTTCCGGTGGCGTTGGTCGAAGCGCCGGCGGCACAACCTGAGGTCGCCCCATCGAATCCGGCCGAAACAATCCCGGGCAACGGCGGCAAAACCTGGCGACTGCACTCGGCCCACGCTCCCGGCCCGCCGCCGCAACACTTCCCCCTCGGCCATAATCGTCTGTTCACGCCGGTCGCGGCCGACGCAACGACGATCGCCGAGCGTCTGGCCGACCTGCCTGACGGATTCGACCTGGCCGAGCCGTTCGCGCGAATCCGCGAGGCGATCGAGGAGGCCCGACGCGCCGGCGGCGAGTAGTCTAAATGGTTTTTTTCACCACGGAGACACCGAGACACGGAGACGCTGGGCGCGAGAATGGCTGGGCCAAGACGAAGCGCGAGCCCGGTGGGATTTATGGCTGCCAAAACCAATTGAATAACACGCTCCAATAACGCACGATGTCGTTCGCTCATCCCCAATCCCTAACCGCTCATCCCTCGCGTTGGTCGATCGACCCAGTGAAAGGATTGCGCTGGGAGGCGTCCGGCTCGCCGGACGTGCGCGATTGGGATTTGGCGGCGCGCGTCGAACCGGCCAGCAGCGCGTGGTCCGACCAGTTCGATGGTTTTGGGCCGATCGACATGGTGGCCGTGCCGTTGACAACTCCGCGTCCGCGCGTCGTTTCGGTGCCAATTACCCGATCGCCGGTCCCGCGGACGCGAAGTTTTCATTTCCTCGAGCCGGCGGAAGACGAGCCGGTTGGTTCGCAAGCGGCCGGCGCCCCCGGTCCGGCCGTTTTTCACGGGCCGGCGGCCGATGGGCGTCAGGCGATCCGCATCCGTCCGCCGGGCGACGTGATCAAACTTCTGGATCGGTTGAACTATCTTCTGCAGCCGCCCTTGGAAATCCTTCTGGCCGAGCGATCGTTCGGATTTCGGTTCGAGCCGTTTCATTACCAGTTCGAGGGAATCGCGTTTTTGTATCCGCGCCAGACGGCCATTTTGGCCGACGAGATGGGGCTGGGAAAAACCATGCAGGCGATCACGGCTGTCCGGCTCTTGATCCATCGGCGCGAGGCGCAGCGGGTATTGCTCGTCTGCCCCAAATCGCTGGTGACCAACTGGCGGCGAGAGTTCGATCTGTGGGCGCCGGAGATTCCCGTCTCGGTCATCGAGGGAAACCAGGCCAAGCGCGACTGGCAGTGGCGGTTGGTTGACGTGCCCGTAAAAATCGCCAACTATGAACTCTTGAACCGCGACCGGAACACGCTGGCCGGCGACGATCCGGCGCTGTCGTTCGACCTGGTCATCCTTGATGAATCGCAACGGATCAAAAATCGCCACAGCGCCACGAGCCAGGTCGTTCGCAGTCTCCGCGCGCGACGGCGCTGGGCGCTGACGGGCACGCCCGTCGAAAACAGCCCTGAGGACCTGGTCGGCATCTTCGAGTTTCTCTCGCCGGGCTATCTCTCGCCCGAGATGCGCCCCCGGCGAATGGGCCGCGCGGTGAGCGACTATGTTTTGCGGCGCACCAAGGAGGCCGTGCTGGCCGATTTGCCGCCCAAGCTGTTCCGCGACGCCGAGCTGGAACTCTCGCCCGAGCAGCACGCGGCCTATCAACTCGCCGAGGGCGAGGGGGTCGTCCACCTGAACGAACTGGGCGAGCGCATGACGATCCAGCACGTGTTCGAGTTAATCCTGCGACTGAAGCAAATCTGCAACTTCGATCCGGCGACCGGGGCCAGCACGAAACTCGAACGCTTGGAAGCCGACCTCGAGGAAGTCGCCGACAGCGGCCGAAAAGCGATCGTCTTCAGCCAATGGGTCGAGACGCTCCAGCGGCTCCGCGACGTTCTCGGGCGTTTCGGGCCGCTTGAATATCACGGCCGGATCCCGGCCAAGCACCGCGACGGGGTGATCCGCCGTTTCCGAGACGATCCCGACGCCCATGTGCTCCTTTTGAGTTACGGGGCGGGCGGCGTCGGGCTGAATCTCCAGTTTGCCGGCTACGTGTTTCTCTTCGACCGCTGGTGGAATCCGGCCGTCGAGGACCAGGCGATCAATCGGGTCCACCGGATCGGCTCGGCCGGCCCGGTGACCGTGACCCGAATGCTCACCCTCGGCACGATCGAAGAGCGAATCAACCGGATTCTGGAAGAGAAACGCGAGCTTTTCGATACGATCTTCTCCGACCTGCGGCCCGGGCGCCGGCTCAGCCTGACCCAGGAAGAAGTTCTTGGGCTGTTTGACCTGTCGGCGCCGGCGCCCCGCGCGCGGCCGTCGGCGGCGTGATCGGTCGAGCCGGATTCCGAGGGGTACCCATCTTTCCCTGAAAGGCGGACTTCTCTACAATAGCCGCCATCGTCGCGTTTGCCTCGCCCAATACAATGCGGCGTTCGTCGGAGCGAGCAAGGGGAGCACGGTTGAGAACCGCGCCCTCTCGCGGAACCTTGCGAGAGGAGCGCGCCCTGGGCAAATCGCCACTCTATTGACCAAGGAGATCGTCGTGGAATTCGATCTTACGCTCTATGTTCAGTTGAGTCTTGTCATGTTCTTCGAGTTCGCCATCTGGGGCGCCTGGGCGCCCGTTCTGGCGGCTCGATGCCTGGGCCCGCTCGGGATGAGCGGCAAACAGACGGGCTGGATCTATGCAACGCTTCCCCTGGCCAGCATGGTCACGCCGCTGGTGGCCGGGTGGTTGTCCGACACCTACGTCGACGCGAAATGGCTCATGGCCGGTTGCCACTTGGCCGGAGCCTTTTTATTGTTCGTCGCCGCCCGGCAGCAAAAATTCTGGGGGCTTTTCGCCGTTATGTTCGGTTGGTCGTTGTGCTATGCGGCGACCCTGCCGCTGGTGAACAAAGTTCTCCTTACGCATTACGAGGGTCATGGATTCGGGCCGGGCGTTGTTTTCATTTGGGCGCCGGTGGCCTGGGCGCTGGTCGGCTATCTCCTTGCGGGAATGCGCAATCTTCGCAAGAGCGAAGGCGACGGCAGCGATTGTCTTGTGCTGGCGGGATTGGTTTCCGTGATCATGGCCGCGAGCTGTTTGATCCAGCCGAACACTCCCTTCGCGGAAGGCGCCACAAGCTCCATTCTCGACGCCCTGACGCTTCTGAAGAATCCGAGTTTCGCCGTGTTCATGGTCGTCACGCTGGTGGTGGCCGGGATGCAACAATTTTATTTTCTCGGTTCCGCGCCGTTCATGCAGGGCATCGGCATCAAGACGAAAAACATTTCGGCCGTTATGGCCATCGCCCAAGTCGCGCAGGCCGCGGCCACCTGGTTCCTGATGGACTGGTTCTATGGAGATTTGCTCGGTTTCAACGCGACGCTGGCCGTCGGCCTGTTGTGCTGGGTGGTCCTGTTTTCGGCCTATGTCGGATGTCGCGCACCGGCGCTCATCATTCCGGTCCAGATGTTTCACGGTTTCGCGTACGTTTTCTTCATAATTGTCGGCCAGCTCTACACGGGAACCATCGCGCCCAAGGGAATGAGTGGCGCGGCCCAGGGATTGATTTTCTTTGTCCAGACCGGCCTGTCGTTGTTTCTGTGCACCCAGTTGGCGGGCTTTGTCATGGACAAGTGCTCGGTGGACGGCAAATTCCAATGGAGCAAGATCTTCGCCGTGCCGCTGGTCTGCGCGGCCGTTGGCGCGGCGGTTTTGTTCGTCGGAATGAAAAATCCCGAGCCGCCCGCCAAAGAACCCGGCAAGCCGGCAGTCGAGAAAACCGGCGGGGCCGACGTCGATCCGGGGTCGCTCAAGCGGGACGTTGTCTTGCCCGACATGGAGCCGACGCCGGACGCCTCGGAGACGAATGGCCCGGAATCGGAGTGACGTTCGGTCGATCATCCGGGGGCATAGATCATCCCGGAGCACTAAAGATCACAGCCGGCGGCGAAAGCCGCCGGTTTTTTTATGCGACGCTGGGGTGAAGTGCTCGCGCGGGCTTCCGCCCGCGGCTATAAGGGGCTGAGTGAGCATTGGTTTGCGTTTCTTGGACGGTTTTCGACTGGCATCTCGCCCATCCCTTTCAACCGGCGCAACCGGCGCGGTCGTTTTCCACATCGGAATTTTCCTCGCGCCTTTCTAAATTCCCCTAAAGTTCCCGATTTGACTTTTCGGGTTTTTGACCTACGTTTCAAGGTAGAGCGGGCATGGCCGCGCGGCCAATATGCCGTAGGTTATCCCGTCTTCGCGGTCGAGAGGTTTTGGTTTTGGGGTTGCGTGGAATCCGTGCGATCCGAAGGCCAGGGTGTTTCGGCCGCCGAGGCCTGAATGTCTCTATCTTCGACAAAGGCAAACCAGCCGAAAGGCTGCGACGCAAAGCCTAGGACCGTCGGGCAAATGCCCGCCGGCAGCCGGGTTACCGAAAAGAAATAACGTTTTCGGAGTTGTAGGAGGCAGAGGCGGCTTTTCACCGTTTTTCCAGGGTTCGAGAGGGCACAACTCAGGCCATTGTTGGGCTTTGCGGCCCGGCGACGTGTCCTCTCGTCCTCACACAAGTTGGTCACGGATCGACATTGCGGCCGAGAAAAGGCCGTTGATGTCGGTTCGCTGAAAAGGAGGAATCCTCATGAAGTCGCTTGCTACGAAGGTGCATCGTTTCCTCGTTTCGGAAGATGGCCCAACGGCGGTTGAGTATGCCGTCATGATGGCCCTGATTATCGTCGTCTGCTTGGCGGCGATTCAGACCATCGGCACCCGGGCCAACACCACGTTCACCAGCGTGGGTGACAAATTGACCGAGGTGCAAGGGTAGTTAACCGTCACGTGTGGCGTCGGGCGAGCCGCCGGCCACGTGCCCCGGCAAACCCCCAGACGCGATAACATGGAACCCCTCGATGTCCCAAATTGGGGCATCGAGGGGGTTTTTTTTAACCTAGAGTTGCTTTAGAGGGTTTTGGGGATTGTGTCCCCACACCCCCTGCTTCGCGGTCCGGGTAACACACCCTGAGGTCCGGGTGGCACACCCTTTCAGAGCGTGCCACCCAATCGATTGCGGAATGTCAAATCGCTCAAAGTGGAGAAGCGTTGTTATGTACTGGCCCCTGTCCCCGGATGCGATCAATACGGCTCTGCAAATGGCCATATGTTTTTTCAGCCTGGTGGGCTTTCTTTTCAGTTTCGTGCTGACCGCGCGGGCATGAGGCCATCGTACCCATCCAATCAACCATCACGAGGTAGTCGAGAAGCAACGACGGAGAAAAATGAATGTTTGAGCCATGGAACACTCCTAGCCCAATGGCCGCCATGCCGGGCATCTGTATTCTGGTTAGCGTTATTTTGATCGCGGCCGCAGTGATCGACGGTTGGAAACTCAAGGTTCCCAACTGGATCACCTTTCCAATGGTCTTGAGCGGCTGGGCCGTCAGCGCGATTCTGTTCGGATGGGACGGGCTCGTGGCCAGTCTCATTGGAACGGCGGTCGGCCTGGCGCTGTTGCTGCCCGCCTATGCCATCGGCGGCATGGGCGCCGGCGACGTCAAACTCCTGGCCGGCGTGGGCGCTTGGGTCTGGGGTTGGAATACTTTCTATGCGTTTTGTCTCTCCGCGGTTATCGGAGGACTCATCGCCATTGGAATGGTGATTTACCGGAAGAAGGTCCGCCAACACGCGGGCCAGTTTTGGGCCATCGCAACGGAAATCCTCGTCGTGCGCGATCCCAACCAGCTCTCGGCCATGGCGGCCGAGCGCAAGAGTTCGATGCTCCTACTGCCGTACGGAATTCCCATTGCCATTGGCACGATTGCCTATTTTGCCTTCACGGGACTTTTGCTATGAATCAACCTATTCTGCCAAATATCGACGCTAATCCTGACGACTCAGGCCCTATTGATGGCCAACGTATGCAAGATTGTGGTTTCAAGGTGGAGAAAGTATGTCGATCTTGCCGAAGACACAGACGAGGCGCTGCGGCGGTTGAGTTCGCTATTGTTGCGCCCATTTTTTTCCTGATGATCCTTGGGATGATCGAAATTGGACGCGCCATCATGGTGCAGCAGATCATAACCAATGCATCTCGGGAGGGGGCGCGGATGGCCGTTTTACCGCAGCAAACCGCGGTGAACGTCGAGAATCGGGTCGACGAAATCCTTGAATCCGTCGGGATTTCCAACGCATCGGTCCAAATTCTCGACACCGAGGGTAACCCGATGAGCCCGGAGAACGCCGAGTACGGCGACGTCGTCAGCGTCACGGTCTCCATTCCATTCAGTGAAGTGAGTTGGCTCCCGGCGTCGAAGTACTTGGGTGGTAGAACGTTATCGGCCACTACCGTTATGCGCACCGAGCGAGTCCAGTAGATCGTAGGGAACACGGAACCGAAACGCCTGTGCTCCCCCCGGGCCGCGAAAGATGCGCCCTGGCGCGTCGCGGTCGCCCATCCGGCGGCCGGGCGTCTAGGCGTTAGTTGGGGTTAATTGTCGCAACAAGGGGAAAACCAATGCGGCCCAAATCACTCATTTTGCTTGTGCTAGCGTTGGGATGCGGGCTGGTGGCCGCCATTGGCGTTACCCAGGTCATCAGTAAAAACCGCGAACCGGTTGTTCAGCAGGGCGACACGCGGTCCATTCTCGTCGCCGTGAAGGATATCACGCCGGGCGAATTGATCTCGGCGAAGATGGTCAAGCTCGAGCCATGGCCCAAGGAGAAAGCTCCCGAGGACAGCCTCAGCCAGATCGAAAAGGTCGAGGGCTGCCGCGCTCAAGACGATATCTACCAGGGAGAACCCATCCGCGAGCGTAAGCTCATCGGCAAAGGCGTCACCCGGCAAACCGCCAGCGACAACATCCCGAAGGGCTACCGCGTGGTCGGCGTGAAGGTCGACATGGTCAGCGGCGCCGGATTGATCTACCCGGGCGATCGCGTCGACATCGTGGTCCATTTTCGGAAAAACACCGGGATGGGCGTCGCCGAAAGCCGCACCAAGACCATTTTGCAGGACATCAAGGTTTTCGCCATCGACGACACGTTCAAGCTCGATCCCAAAGGCAACGCGGAGGATTCGATCCGCGGCAAGGTCATTCAGCTTTTAGTGACTCCGGAGCAAGCGGAAACGATCGTGCTTGCCCAACAATTGGGCAAGGTTCAGTTGACCATGCGTCCCCCCGGGGGCGACGACATCCTCAGCACCCCCGGCAAAACGGTGGCCGAATTGCTCGGCCGCGTGGGCATCGGCGACCGTTCGCAGGAAAACGCCGAGGCGAATGCGTCGTCGGGAGGGCTCGGCGGGCTCAAGTCGTTTCTGGACGGCATGAAAGCCGGTAAAACCCCGGTCCCGACTCTGGAGCCTCCCACGGCGACGGCAGACAACGTCTGGAACATACGAATCCTCTCCGGTTCCGACCTCGCGGACGTCACGATGGAGGAGTCGACCGGTCCGTCGGGCGAGCATGTCTGGCGATTTGGCGCCAACGGTGGAAGGCCGGCCGCGCCGCCGCCCATGATTCAAAACACACCGCCGCAAGAACCCTCTCCTCCTCCGGCGCCGCCGGCGGAGCCCAATTCAGGCGATCCCGGAGATTCCGGAGATTTCGTCCCGACGGAGCGCGAGGAATAACAAGGATGTAACCCCCTGACGGGGACTTTTTGCAAGGAAGAACAAGGATGTTCGCAACAATTCCGCCGCGTGGGCATCGGTCCCGCGGGCATCTTGCCCGTGATCCGCGAGGCAATGGCGGGATGCCGGTGGCACCCCGTTCGCGGTTTGCTCGATGGTTGGCCGCTAGCGTGATTCTCTTGTCGTTGAGTCCGGCCGCGACGGCCCAAACGACTCCCGACGAGGCGTTCCCGAATGCATCGATCGTGCGCAAGCTCGAAAACGCATCGGAGCACATGGAGATGATCGTCAACACGAGCCGCATTCTCACGCTCGACCAGAAGATTCCCCAGGCTCAGGTCAACAATCCCGACATTCTCCAAATCGTCCCCCTCTCGCCGACCCAAATCCAGGTTTCGGCCAAGAAGGCGGGCGTCACCCAAGTCAACCTGTGGACCGAGGACAAGAAAATCTACACGGTCGACGTCATTGTGTTCGGCGATGCGCGGGAACTGTCCGAGGTGCTCAAATCGCAATTTCCCAACGCCTCGCTCACGGTTACTCCCGTGGCCAGCAGCGTGCGGATCGCGGGCCACGTCGACCAGCCGGAACACGTTTCCCAGATCATTCGGATCGCCGAGGAATACTACCCGAAAGTCATCAACAGCATCACCGTCAGCGGCGTCCAGCAGGTT
>JAFGAY010000349.1 GCA_016933425.1 Pirellulales bacterium | reverse complement strand
CTCACCGCCGGAACTTGACGCGACCGTCGACGATGACCACGTCGGCTCGGCCGCGCAACTGCCAGCCGGCGAAGGGGGTGTTGGTGCTTTTCGAGCGGAATTCGGCCGGGTCGACGGTCCATTGGGCCGCCGGGTCGATCACGGTCACATCGGCCGCCGCGCCGGGGGCCAGCGTGCCGCGGTCGATGCCGAGCACCCGGGCCGGGTTGATCGTCATTTTGGCCAGGGCCGTCGGCCAGTCGAGGTGGCCCGGCTCGATCAGCCTGGTCACGACCAGCCCGAGCGACGTCTCCAGGCCGACGATGCCGAACGGAGCCCGATCGAGTTCCTGCATCTTCTTTTCCTTGGCGTGGGGCGCGTGATCGCTGGCAATAACGTCGATGGTGCCGTCGATCAGCCCGTCGATTACGCCCGTCACGTGGCCGGCCCCGCGCAGCGGCGGGTTCATTTTGAAATTCGAGTTGAACGTGCGCAGGCTTTCGTCGGTCAGGGTGAAGTGGTGGGGAGTGACTTCGGCCGTGACACGAACGCCCCGGTCCTTGGCGCGGCGGACCGCGTCGACGCTGCCGCCGGTCGAGACGTGCATCATGTGGAGCCGGCCGCCGGTCGATTCGGCAAGGGCGATGTCGCGCGTGGTCATCACGTCTTCGGCCGCCGTCGGAATGACGCCCAGGCCGAGGATCAACGCGGTCAATCCGTCGTGCATCACGCCGCGGCCGGTCAACTCGGGAATCTCGGCATGGCTCAGCACGGGCTTGTCGAACATGAGGCAGTATTCCAGCGCGCGGCGCATCAGCTCGGCGTCCGAAATGGGCGAGCCGTCGTCGCTGAAAGCCACGGCGCCGGCCTCGACGAGTTGGCCGATTTCGGCCAGCTCCTTGCCCTGGCGATTGTGGCTGACGCAGGCGATGACGAACACGTTGCAGTTGTCGGCCGCCGCCGCCTTGCCGCGAACTAGGCCGACGGTGCCCTGGGTGTCGATCGGCGGGTCGGTATTGGGCACGCAGGCGATCGAGGTGAACCCGCCGGCCAGCGCGGCGGCCGTGCCGGTGGCGATCGTTTCGTCTTCCTCGTTGCCCGGCTCGCGCAGATGGACGTGCATGTCGATCAGGCCCGGCGCGACGATTTTGCCCGTCGCGTCGATGATTTGAACGTCGCCGGGCGTCTCTATGTCGAGCCCGGCGATTTTGCCATTGTCGATCAGCAGATCGGCGACCCGATCGATCGACCGGCTAGGGTCAATGACTCGTCCGCCGCGGAGGAGGAGTTTTGGCATGGTGTTTTTTGGACGTGAAAGGAGTTTCGCGCGGGTTTCCGCCCGCGGCTATTATTTTCTCGGGATTCTTATTTTGTTCCCATGAGCAAGCACAACACGGCCATGCGGACGGCCAGACCGTTGGTCACTTGTTCGAGAATGGCCGAGTGGGGGCCGTCGGCCACGTCGGGCGATATCTCGACGCCCCGGTTGATCGGGCCCGGGGCTAGCACGAGGATGTCTTTCTTGGCCCGGGCCATTCGCTGGCGGTTCATTGCGTATAAATGGGCGTATTCGCGGACCGAGGGAAACGGTCGCGTGGTTTGCCGCTCGAACTGGATTCGCAGCAGATTGAGCACGTCGACCCGGGGCAGGATATCGTCGAGGTTGTAGGAATACTCGATGCCCACCTCGGCCCAGCGCGGCGAGACGAGCGTCGAGGGCCCGCAAACGATGACGTGGGCGCCCAGCTTCTTGAGTCCCCAAATGTTCGATCGGGCCGTGCGGCTGTGGGCAATGTCGCCGATCAGCGCGACGGTCAGGCCCGCCAGATTGCCGCGGCGCTGGCGGATCGTGAGGATATCCAGCAGGCCCTGGGTCGGATGTTCGTGGGGTCCGTCGCCGGCGTTGATGACCGAGCAGCCGAGATTCTGGGCCAACAGGTGGGGCGTGCCGGGCGTGCGGTGGCGGACGATGACCGCGTCGATGCCCATCGCCTCGAGGTTTTTGGCCGTGTCGATAACCGTTTCGCCCTTCGACAGGCTGCTGGTAGCGGCCGAAAAATCGACCGCGTCGGCCCCCAAACGGCGGACAGCCAGCGAGAAGCTAATCCGGGTGCGGGTCGAGTCCTCGAAGAACAGGTTGACGCAGGTCTTGCCCGCCAAAAGAGGGATTTTCTTGTGGCCGGCGTCCATGGCGTCGCGGAATCGCTGGGCCGCGTCGAGCACGGCCGTTATTTCGTCTGCCGAAAGCTCTTCGAGACCCAACAAATGGCGGCGGGTCCAGTTTTTTGGGATGGCGCCCAGATCCACCGTTTCGGTAATCATGTGGTATGCCCAGTAGACTTGGGACAAGGAATTCCGATTGGCCGGGATGATTCTAACACGTCTCGATAAAATGGAAAGTAGGCCGCCCTCCCCCGTGCCGACCGTGAGGTATAATTGCCGACATGAACCATCCCATTTCCGCACAAATACTTCTGCTGGCCCGACGGCCGGACCTGGCCCGATCGTGGTCGACCATGTTGACCGGCGACGATTGCCTCGTTTGGCGCGCCCGCGAGGACGTGCCCGAGGGCGTCGTGCCCGAGGTGCTTCTGACCGATTGGGCAAAGGCCGAGGTGGAAGCCTTCTGGCCCGATTCACCGGTTGAAAATGGCGACGTGCCGATGGGGGTGATCCATGTGGGCAGCCCCGACGGGTCGTGCGACGTGCTGCTTCCGCCGGAGCCCTCGCCCGGCGAGTTGCGGCTGGCCTGCCGGCTTCTGGCCGAGGTGGTTCGGCTGCGGCGCAGCGAACAGGTATCGACGCAGGCCCAACACAAACTCCGACAGAAGGCGCTGACCGATCCATTGACCGGTTTGCCCAATCGCCGGGCGTGGGATGCGGCGTTGGACGAACGTTTAGCGGCCGCGCGAAACACCGATCGAACCAGTGGAACCATGGGGCGGTTGTGCGTCGCGGTGGCCGATCTCGACCATTTCAAACAGGTCAACGACACCGACGGCCACGCAGCCGGCGATCGGGTGCTCGCGGCGGTGGGCGCGGCATTGCGCGCCCAACTGCGTCAGGCGGATTTTATCGCCCGGCTGGGCGGCGATGAATTCGGACTGCTGCTGGACGTGCCCGGCGCCGCCACGGCCGCGATGATTCTCGACCGCCTGCGCGACGCCCTAGCCGCCCGCATCGAACAGGACACCACCCATCGGGTAACCACGAGCATCGGTTGGCAGTTGGTCCCCGCGACCGGCGCCTCGGCCGAAACCCTCTTCGCCCAAGCCGACAAGGCGCTCCGCCAGGCCAAACAAGCCGGCCGAAACCGCGTCCGCGGCGGATAACCGCGGCCCCTGAGCCAAACCGAACCGCGACCGTCAGGGAGCGGCAT
>JAFGAY010000348.1 GCA_016933425.1 Pirellulales bacterium | reverse complement strand
GCATAAGCATCGCATGTATTGTCAGGTTGTGTCTGAGGCCTGATCCATGGCTACCACCTAACCTGCTATGCCGTTTGCATGGTCGGTTCTACGATATCCAGTGGAAGCTCGACGACGGTTTCGGTTCCGTGGCCCGGTTGGCTGATGATCGAGGCATTGCCGCCGAGGATTCGTGCCCGCTCGCGGATTCCTTTCAGGCCGAAGCGATCCGCGCCGACCTTCGAGGCGTCGAATCCCTTGCCCCAGTCCTTGATTTCCAGTCGCACCCGGCCGTCCTGCTGCCGCAGGCTGACCCGGGCCCGGTCACTGCCGCTGTGTCGCGTGGCGTTGTGGAGGGTTTCCTGGACGATGCGAAACAGCGAGTTTTCCAAGAGGGGGCTGAGCCGGTCGAACCGCACGTCGCACGCGAACTCGACCCGGGGTAAAACATGGTCTTCTCGCGATTGGATCAACAGCCGTATTGCATCGACCACGCCCGACTTTTCGAGGATTGGCGGTCTCAGATTCGAGATCAACCGCCGCGCCTCGACCGCGGCCTGGCCCAGCAGATCGCGGCCCGTCGCGAAAAATTCGGCCGCCGCTTCGGGTTCGTCGCGGCGGGCCTCGTCGAACGCGTCGAGTTGCATAACGGCCCCGGTGAGCATTTGAGCCAGGCCGTCGTGGATTTCATAAGCAATAAGCTGATGGTCGTGCTGTTGCGCTTCGAGCATGTGGCGAAGCGTTCGCTGCTCGTGTTCGAGACGTTCTTCGGCCAGTTTTCGGGCCGTGATGTCATTGCCGATGCACAGAAGCTCGACCGGCCGGCCCTCGGCGTCGCGGATCGCCTTGTTGGTCCACGCGATCCATCGCGAGGAGCCGTCTTGTTGGACGTTTTCGTTCTCGTTGTTTTGGTGGCGTTCGGGCCGTTCGCAGATGTCGCGGATCAACTCGGCCATGTCGCGGCCCGACCGCTCGACCGCCGGAACGATCGTCCCGACCACGTTCTTGCCCACGAGTTGTTTCTCGTCGAATCCGAAGAATTCCAGGGCGTGGCGATTGGCGAACGTGATGTTTCCCTGGGTATCCATTCGCAGGACGATGCTGCATGCTTCCTCGACCATTTCACGATAGTTGGCTTCGCTCGCCCGAAGTTTCTCCACGGCGACCCGATCTCGTGCCGCTTGGGCTTCCAGACGATCAATCTTTTCCCTCAAAGACGCACATTCGCCGCTTGACGAACCATCCATTACCGCTTTCTCCCGCAAAGGAAGGGGGCTTTTTATTTCTTAGGCATGCAGGGCTGCACCCGGTTTCGGCCGCTCTCTTTTGCCAAATAGAGCATTTTATCCGCATGTTCTATGAATTTGTCGACCGTTTCCTCGGGCGTATCCTGGTAGCTGGACACGCCAAGAGAAATAGTCACGGGAATCTTCTGGTTATTAAAATTAAAATCCGTATTCTCGATGAGTTTTCTATGTCGTTCCGCCAGGCCGATGGCCACTTTCATTTCCGTTTCCGGCAGCACGAGCACCAATTCCTCGCCACCATACCTGGCAAAAAGGTCGGATTTGCGTATCCGATCCTTAATCAGCGCGGATAGTGTCTTTAAGACATAGTCTCCTGCCTGATGGCCATGCGTGTCATTCACCTGCTTGAAATGATCGATGTCCATCATGATGAAAGATAGTTGTGTGTCATACCGTTTCACTCTTGCATATTCGGTAGTGATCCAGGCATTAAAATACCTGCGGTCAAAAATTCCTGTCAGGCCGTCGTAAACCGCCAGATTGTATAAACGAGCGTTTTCCAGAGCCACGGTTACCTGGTTTGCAAAAGCGGTAAAGAGCTTCAAATCTATGTCGTCAAAGGGGGAACCGCCGATTTTATTCAATCCTTGTATCACCCCGATTACCATGTCCCGGACAACTAGGGGAACACAAATGATTCTTCGTGTAATGAAATGGGTTTCGCGGTCCGCATCTTTATAATGGTATTCGCTTGCGGATACGTCATTGACAATCATTGGCTGCTTGGTTGAGGCCGCATGGCCTGCTATGCCTTCTCCAATTCCGAGGCGGATATTTTTTACCTTCTTGCTTCCCCCGACGGCATGGGAAAAAAAGAGTTTGTTCGTGCTAAAATCAATCTGCGCGAGGGAGCTTGCCTCCACGCCCATCACCTCTCTCGTTGCTTTGAGAATAAGATTTATGAGATGGTTGAAATCCGTGGTGGAATTGATCAAAGCCATTGTTTCCATGGCCTTGAACAATTTGGAGACAAGCGGTTCCCTGGACAAATCGTCGATCTTCGGAGCCTGTTTCATGCCAGATGGTCCTTGCATGTTATTTCACCATATCCATGCTTCAATAGACCTGCACCGGACCGGAAAAGGAGTAGGACGTTTATTCACGCGGAATGAAGCTGTCACAACGCCCTTCTCCTTTTGATGATTGGATTTATCCCCTTTTTCGACGTTACCGATAAACGGCCGGGGTTGTTTCGGTCCATCCAACGATCGGCACGTTCGGGGCCATGACGAAGATTTCGACGCGGCGGTTCTTATAGCGGTCGCGGGCTGAGGCGTTGGGGACGACCGGTTGATGGGCCCCAAAACCGGCCACGCCGATCCTGTCGGATTCGACTCCCTGTCCCCGCAGCCGGTTGGCCACGGCCAGGGCGCGGGCCGAGCTGAGGTCGAAGTTGCTCGCGTAGGCGTCGCCGCCGGGCGCGCGGACGATGCGGCGATCGTCGGTGTGGCCCACCACCATGACGCGAAGATCTTGCGAATCGGGCTGATCGAGCAGCTTGGTTAGTTTCCGGAGAAGCTCCTCGGCGCCGGGCTTCAGTTCGGCGCGACCGCTGTCGAAGAGGATGTCGGTGTCGAGCTTGGCGATGCCGGTGGCCGGATCGAAGGTCAACTCGGGATGATCCTTCGAGAATCGGGCAAGCCGCCCTTGCAGTTCGGGCGAAAGCCAGGGTTCGCCGTTGACGGCCTCCACGCATTGCTTGCGAAGCGAGTCGCGCTCGGCCTCATAGTTGGCGAGTTTCTGGTCGTCGAGACCGAGCCGCTGTTGCAGCAGGCTGAATTTCTCCTCGGCGTCGCGCAACTGGTCCTCGGTGTTGCGGCAATGAATCCGGAGATTGTTGATCTCGGCCAGTTGCACGCGGTTTTGTTCGGCCAGATTCTGATTCTGAACGCGCACCGCCGCCATTTGGCTCTGGGGCACCATGCACCCGCCCCACAAGACCAAGGGCACGGCGCAAAGCGTCCACGACAGCCGCCGAGAGAAAACCAGCATGATTCGACTCCTTTCGAATCGCGGGCCGGAAAAAAGGGTCGCTCGTCCGTCGTCGCCGCCGGATCGAGGTTCGTCTTTTCGTCGACCCCGGTTATCTACGCAAGATAAGATCCATCAACCAACTATTAACCGCCGTCGGCTGGTTCCAACTCCACATGTTGCGCATCAAGTCGAACATCATCATGCCGACGATAAACAGCACGATTACGCAAAAAGCCAACCCCAGGATGTTCAGTGTCGAATAGGGGGCTTCGGGCAAGGCGGCCGATCCGCCGCCGGCCGGTTGGACCGCGGCGCCGTAGTCCGCCATTGCGGCCCCTGGGGCCATGCCCATAGCGGCCGCCGGAATTTCCAGCGGCATGGCCCCGGCGATGGCATCGTCGTCGCCCAGCGAAATTTCGGGTCCCAAGGGTTCGGCGAAATCTCCCCCGAGCGCCGGCGCCACGCCAAGCAACTCGTCCGAAGAGTCGCCCTCTTCGTCCAAGGCGATGACCTGGGAACTGCTGTCCTCGTCCCCATCGGTCAATTCGTCCATGGGCGTGAGCATGAAGTCGCTGTCGGTTCCCAGTTCGGTGGCGACGTCGCTGGGAGCCGGCCTGTCGGTGGCCAGCACCTGGTCCTGGTCCAGATCGAGCGAATCGCCGCTGACAGCGCTATCCAGATTGAGCGGCTCCTCGAGCGAAATGCCGCTGTCCGACGGATCCAAAAGCGAAATACCGCTGTCGCCGCCGATGGTCAGGTCGCTGCCGCCGCCGCTGCTGCCGGCGCCGAGAACCAGGTCGTCGTCGTCCAGATCCTGAACGTTCAGGTCAAGCTCCGAGGCGCCGGTCAGGCTCGAAACGCTCGACATGTCCAACGCCGACATGTCCAACCCGCTGTCGGCCATCGTCAGGTCGAGATCCTCGAATCCCGACAACGAGGAACCGAGCGCCTCGGACGGGGGCGGGCCGATAATCGTGCCCGATGTGCTCGGGTCCGACTGGCCGAGTTCGACTTCGCTGAGCAGGACGTCTTCCTCGCTCGCGTCGTCCGAAGCGTCGGCGGGCGTGCCGGCGGCCGCCCGCGCGGCGGCGAGTTGGTCGATTTGTTCGGCCTTGAATTTCCAATCCGCGCCGTCCCGGTAACCGTGCAATTCTTGCCGTTCCCGCATTTCGTTGACATCGGCGGGCGTAATGCCCAAAATCTCGGCGACCTTTTCGACGTTGTAGAACTTCATTGCCATGCGGACTACCTCTGTTCCAATAGCGCTTGAATCTCCCGCGGCAACGGCTTCTGGCCGTTGTAATCCGACATTTGCAGGTCCCAGTGAATGTTGCGAACGCCGCGAAGGGTGATTACGCCGCTGGTCAGATCGATGTGGTAGACGCTGAGGACTTCCCGCTTCGGATCAATGACCGTCACTTGCTGATATCGCTCGGCAACCGTCTCGCTCAGGGCGATCAATCCTTGACCGGCAAAGGGCACCCGTTCGTGCCCGGTTTGCTGTCCCCAAGCCGCGCGGCCGTCAGGCAACACCACCGAGACCACCGCGATCAATAAGACCGCGGCCAAGGACCCCAGCACTGCCAGTCTCATAATTCACCTCGAAGGGGAAAGGGATGACAGCCGGAGTCCTTAGATTCATTCTAAGTACCCCAGCTTTATATTGCAAGGAAAAACCGTTCTGTCGGGGGGGCGATGACGTGGATTCCGTCAACTCCGCCTCCCCACGCGAGAAGGCAGCGCAAAACCACCCTGGTACGCGGAATCTTCGCAATTATTTCTTGGAAAAGGAATGTCGCAAATGCTCCCGCCGAGCGGATCCTTGTCGGAATTCAAAATCTGGGCAGGGGCCGGAGTGTACCCAGCGCCCTGGTTGCCTGCAAGGGCAGCTTTCAGCATTGAATAATCATCAAAAAGGTGACCATAGGGTCCGCCTCCTTGCCGGCGGACTTTCCCAGGTTGTCGCTTCCCCCTACAATTGGTCCGGTCGCTGAACGGCGACGATTTCACGGCGGCCGGATTCCTGCTGAAATAAGCGAAACCACCACCCTGAGCGGGCCTTTCCAGGCCGCGCGACGTCATGCCGACTACCTTCCCCCCCAAAACTGTCGGAGTTCTTTTCAGCGGAGGTTTGGACAGCGGGGTTCTGTTGGGTAAACTCGCGCGGGAAGGCCGGGCAGTGGTCCCCTTCTTTATTCGTTCGGGGCTCGCTTGGCAGCGTGAAGAACTGCAATCCGCGAAGCGTTTTATCCGCGAGATTGCTTCGTCCCGCTTGGCCGATCTCGTCGTGCTCGATTTGCCATTGGACGATCTCTATGGGACCCATTGGAGCATGACCGGCAGCCCTACTCCCGACGCCGCAAGCGCCGACGAGGCCGTCTTTTTGCCCGGTCGCAACGCCCTGCTGGTTGTTAAGGCGGCGATTTGGTGCCAGTTGCACGGGATTGGGGAGTTGGCGCTGGGCGTGCTGGGCACCAGTCCATTCGACGACGCGCGGTCGCCGTTTTTCGAGAATTTGGAAGCGGCGTTGAATTGCCCCCCGGCGCCGTCCCTTCGTCTAGTGCGTCCCTTCGGTGAGATGAGCAAGACGCAAGTCATGCGGCTGGGCCGGGGGTTGCCGTTGGAACGGACCTTTTCCTGCCTCGCGCCGGTTCGTGGATCGCATTGTGGAGCGTGCAATAAATGCGCCGAGCGCCAAGAGGCGTTTCGCTCGGCCAAACTCGAGGATCCGACCATTTATGCGGCCGGCGCTGCGGCGACCCGCTGATTGCCCATCGAAACGGACTATTCGCCATGTTTCAAGTAACGCGCGAAATCAACTTCTGCTACGGCCACCGGCTGCTTGACTACGAGGGTAAGTGTTCCCGCCTGCACGGGCACAACGGCCACGTGCTCATTACGTTGGAGGCCTCGGGCCTGGACGGGCAGGGAATGGTGGTCGATTTCTCGGAGATCAAACGGGTCGTGCAGGGGTGGGTCGACGAGGAGTTGGACCACCGGATGATCCTGCGCCGCGACGATCCGGCCGTCGCGGTCCTGACAAAGCTCGGCGAGCCTCTTTTCTTGATGGACGTGAATCCGACGGCGGAAAATCTCGCGCGCCTGATTCACGACCATGCCCGATCCCGCGGATTTCCGGTTGTCGAGGTTCAATTCTGGGAAACGCCTTATTGCCGCGCCGCTTATCGCGCGGAATAGCATGGCGGCCGGGCTAGCGCCGCGCCGACAAAAGAACTGCATACTGCCATAATCAGTTGCCGCGCCAGCGCGTCGATTGACACGAGCCAGGAGGCCCCGTAAGTTGGATTGAGTGATTCGGGCATCCGTGGATCAGCAAATTCCGGAGGGACAGCCATGGCCGAGAAGTTGCCGGGACGGATGACAAAAGCAAAAAAACCTCGCGGGATTCCGGATGGGGATTTGGCTCGAGCCGGCGATAACCGCTCCGGTTCGGCGAGGCTATCCCGAGAACGATTGCTTCCCCGTAGAGGCTCGCACGTGAACGTGGGGGCTTTCGATAGCCCGTTCAGCGGCGTCGGCATGGAGTTCGAGCCGCTCGACGGCAAAGAGGCCCAGACGAATTTCGTCCTGCACGAGGTGGGCTACTGGGGCGCGAATTACCACTGGAATTTCACGTCGGTATTCAGCCCCTTCTGGCGGATGTATTACAATTTCAAGCGGGGGCACTCCGTCTATTTCGGCAGTCGGGAAACGCCGTTGAATCCCGACCGGCTCATGGTGATTCCGAGCTTCCGGCGATTCACTTGTGTGGGCGACGCGCCGGTTCCGTCGTTGTGGTTCGCGTTTTCATTGGAACGGCGCGTCGAACCCGGCCAAGCCATGCCGATTCTTATTCCGCGAAACGACGTTATTCTCGGTTTTGCCAAGGAGTTGCGTCAACTCTTTCACGGCCGGCGGCCGGATCGCCGCGAGGCGATTCAGCAGACGGGAATCGCAATGGTCGTGTACGTTCTCGCGCAGCCCCAGATTCAGTGGCAAGCCCCGTTGCCCGAGAACCTCGCCGCGATTTTATCGGCGATTCGGAACGACCTTGCGGCCCCTTGGTCCAACGCCATGCTTGCGCGAAAAGCCCACATGAGCACGGACGGGTTCGCGCGCAGTTTCCGCGAGTGGATTCGCGATACGCCGGCCAAATACGTTCAACGCGCGCGCATTCGAAAGGCGTGCGCGATTCTGGCCGGCTCCGATCAATCGATCAAACAGATCGCCACCGAAGTGGGTTTTGCCAACCGGGATCATTTCAGCCGCGTGTTCAAACTTGTCACGGGCATCTCGCCGGCCCGCTACCGGCAAAAGATCTCGGGCGGTCGATCGGAAAGAGCCGCGGCGCGCGATTGCCGCTAGTTCTTTGTCCGCTTTAGGGTTCTGACGCCATGTCGGAATCAGACATAAAACAGCCGCCATGCGGACATAAACTTTGCCTTGAACTGGGCCGTTCGCAAAAGGAAAATCAGAGCGGGTTATGAAAGTCCGGCGTCCCCATTTCATGAGCAACAGACGCTATTTATGACTTGTTCTCGGTTTTTGTGATCGCACCAGGTCCGTGATTCGCATGGAATGACGGACTGATTCTCCGAATCATCGCCCGGATTCTCGCGACGCCGGGTTTGATGAGCGCGGCATGTCCCCGGCGCCAATGGCGGCAACCAATACGGCGCGCGGGGACTGCTGCCGCGCGCGGACGGCGCCGAGACGGGGAATCGTCGCGCGGTCGCCGACGATCGGATTTGATGGACTTGAAGCGACGAGCGTCACGGAAGGGGGATGGCTTCCTCGAATTCGCCGAGTTCGAGCGGATAGTGCCCGTGTTCGCGCACTAGCTTCACGATGTAGTCATAGGTAGGACCCGACACGGAACTCGAAACCGAGTGGTCCGACTGGAAGATGTATCCTCCGCCGCGGGCGGCGCTGAGTTTTCGCAGCACTTCGCGGCGAATGGCCTCGCGGTCGCCCGATTCCCAAATCTGAATGTCGCTGTTGCCGCAAAAAGCCATGCGGTGTCCGAATTGCCGGCGCAATGCCAGCACGTCCATTCCCGCCTTGACTTCCAGCGGGTTGTAGGCGTCGATGTTCGTTTCAATAAAGTCCTCGAAAATCGCATTCACGTTGCCGCAGCCGTGGTAGATCACATTTAATCCATGGGCGTGGGCATGGTCGGTGATGGCTGAAACCCAAGGCTTGTAGTGCGTTCGCCAACAGTCGGGCCGCATGAAAGTGCTTTTCTTGTAGGCCACGTCGCCCCAAATGACCAGTCCGTCGAGCCATGGTCCGGCGGCGTCGATGGCCGCCTTGACGCAGTCGAGATAGAACCGGCCGACCCGGCGCAGCACGGCTCCCATCCGCTCGGGTTCAAGGGCCATCCAAAGCATGTGATTTTGGGGGCCAATTAGCCGTGTCATGCACTCCGAACATTCGACGATGCTGCCATAGACGACGAAATCGCGCCAGAGTGTTTTGACGGTCTCGATCCAAGGGGGCGAGTTGCGCTGGAAACCGTCGCCCACGCCGGCAATCTGGTTGTCGCCCGACGAAAAATATCGCCGCCGGTCGTAAGGATCGTCGAACCTGGCCGCCTCGAGCTTTTCGAGCGTGTCGATTTCCCAGCCGATGAACTCCGGCATGGGACACGCATGGACTTTTCGCATGATCGCGCCGAAGCCCGTCTTGACGACAACCTCGTTCTGAGTTTCCTTCAACATTTCGAACGGCCGGATCCAAGGATCCATGTTCGGCGTCGTGACAATCCAGTCGAGATCGTAATAGCGGTACGGATCAGCGTCGCGGGGCAGCCCGAGTTCTTCCCGCCAACGACGGATGAAACCACCCCAGAAAAAATCGCTGATCGGCACTCGGTCGGGTTCCTCGTGGCGGAGCGTTTTGCACATCCGCTCGAGTTTTTTCAGCGTGTGGTTGCCCCGGTTCGTCGTGGAAAAGACCGACTCTGCCGTGCCCAAAGTGCCCATGGGATCGAAAGCCTTGCTCTGATGGGTTGTGATTTTAATGGAGTTGGCACGGCGACATGCTTTCTTCAGGATAAACGATGGCAAGGGAGCAAAGAGCCGCATTTTCATGTCGATTACCGGCTTCTCCCTGTCTGAAACCGTCCGGAACCAGAGCGGGATTTTCGATGGAGAAGCGGACTTGCGACAAGCCCGAGCAGTCAAGAAAGACATACAGCCCGGGCGGGTCCTGTTGTTTCAGGACCCGCTCCGGACTGTTCCCCCCCTGGGTGTATGATGGAGTGGATCATCAACGACTGGTGGAAAGCAGCGTATTCCTTCCTGGTCGTCGATGGCCTGGGATTTGTCCTTATGGTTGTCGCGGTCCGACCCGCGTGGCCTGACGAGGCTTGATGGATGCGTTTTGTGCCCTGTTCATCGGCCTACCCAGCCGTTCTACTTTGGCAAACTTTGCGGGTCGGCAAAAATCTTTCGGTCAGGCGACCATTTTCGGCTCATCCGAGTTTGTCGATTAGGTCGATTCTCATTGCGTGATTTCTTCACCGACGGTACCCTAGCGCGCCAATACGAACGTAAAACACGCCTGCTACAGGAACTCGACAGACGGACCGGCTGGGAACGTTTTCGCAAGTCTCTTTGTTATTTAGAGTTAATGCAAATCCGTCGAGATCGAGCGACTGGCATTCAAGCCCCCATAACCGCAGAGGATGGATCCGTGAAAGACAAGAACTCCTCTTTCGCTAGCTTTTCCAAGTCGCCCATTCTGTGGGGTGGCCTTGCTTCCACCGCATTCTACTTGCTTTTGGGGATTGTCGTCCGTGTTCAACAAGAGTTGGGCGAGGGCCCGGCGAGCAAGGCGATTGGCGCGGTGACGTCGCTTCTTCGGGAGTACATGGCGGGTCACCCGATCGAGTACGCAACGACCGTGCTGTTTTTCATCGGTTTGGCGACGCTCGTGATCAAGGCCGTGGATCTGGCACGTCAGCCGTGGCCGCGGTCGCAATCGGGATTGCTCCTTGGGCCCGTCGTGCGAGGCGGCCAGCCTTTCGACACCATCGACGTTTTATTGTCGCGTTTGGACGGGTTGAAGGGGCGGCATAGTCCGCTTCTGGTCAACCGGCTTCGCGGGGTGCTCGAGCGGATTGATCGGCGCGGCTCGGCCGAACGCCTTGAAGACGAGCTGATGATTACGGCCGATCGTGACGCCGATCGGTTGCATGAAAGCTATGCGTTGTTTCGCGTTGTGATTTGGGCGATTCCGATCCTCGGTTTCTTGGGCACGGTGATCGGCATCATCATGGCCATTGCCCAACTGTCGCCGACGGCCATTGAGGAATCGATGCCGACGACGATCGCCGCGTTGAGCGTTGCCTTTGCCACGACGGCCCAATCGCTTTCGTTGTCGATCCTGTTGATGTTCGGCAAATATCGCGTCGGTCAGGTCGAAAATCGCCTGCTCGCGGCGGTCGACCAGCGTGCCGACGAGGAATTGCTCGGCCGCTTTGAGCAGGTCGCCTCGGGGGCCGAAGGCCAATTGACCGCGATCCGCCGCATGAGCGAAACGATGATCGACGCCGCCGAGCATCTGGTGGCCCGACAAACCGAGCTATGGCAAAATTCGATTGACGCGGCCCAACAGCGATGGACCCGATTGACCTCCGAGGCCGAAGCACAGCTCGGCAAGGCCATGGGCCGGGCGTTGGGTGAAAGTCTTGAAGCGCATGCCGCGGCGATGGTCGCCGCTGAAAGCCAGGCGGCGGAACGCAACCAGAAACACTGGCAGCAGTTCCAGGAAACGCTTGCCCGCAGCACCGAGGCAGCCGCCGCGCTGCAGGAAAGCGTCAACACGCAAACTGATGTGCTTCGCCGGACGGTCGAGGCGACGGGCCAGGTCGCCAAGCTCGAAGAGACGCTCCATCGTAATCTGGCGGCGCTGGCCGGCGCGAAACATTTCGAACAGACGGTCATGAGCCTCGCGGCCGCCATCCATCTGCTCAATGCCAGGCTGGAGGAACTGCCCGGCGAACCGATCGACGTGGAACTCGAGCCTAAGAGGTCGGCAGGACAAGCGGCATGAGACACGCCATCAGGACGCGGAGCGCCGGACGATCGGGCGACGACGTGGGCATGTCGCTCTTTCCGTTCCTGGCCGTGCTCATCTGCACGGTCGGAGCGCTCATTCTCGTCTTGGTAGTGCTCGGACGTCATGCCCGGGTCGAGGCGGCGCGGATTGCCGAAGACAAAAAGGTCGAAACCCGGAAGCACCTGAACGAACAACTCGAGGACGTCCGTTGGCGCGCCGAGCAATTGCGGGAGTCGCTCGCCGCGACGCGACGCCAGTTGGTCGATGCGCGACTCCAATTGGGCCACATCGAAGATCACTCGCGGCAGCTTCGCGGAGAACTCGAAGCCCTCGAACGCGATTGGAACCAGCTCAACGCGACGGATCCCGCGCCGGGACAACCGACGGCCACCGAGGCGCAGCTCCAGGAGTTGTCGGCGCGGATCGACCAGATGAAACGCCGCCTGGCCGACGCCCGGCGCCAGGCCATGACCAAAAAACAGGCTTATGCGGTCGTGCCCTATGAAGGGCCCAACGGCACGCAGCGACGGCCGATCTATCTCGAATGCCGCTCGAACGCCGTGGTGCTCCAGCCCGAGGGTATCGTCTTCACCGAGGCCGATTTCGAGGGACCCATGGGATCCAGTAATCCCCTGGCCGCCGCGCTGCGAGCGGCGCGCGAGCATTTGTTGCGCAGCGGGCAATTCGAGCCGGGCAAGTCAGGTGAGCCCTATCCCTTGCTGTTGGTCCGCCCGCGGGGTATTTACGCATACTATGCTGCGCGGCAGGCCATGAGCGGTTGGGAGTCGGATTTCGGCTACGAAATGGTCGACGACGATTGGAAACTGGATTTTGGCGCCGCGGATCCCGAACTCGAAACGGCCGTTCGACAGGCGATCGAAGCGGCTCGGGCACGCCAGGTCCGGCTTGCCGAAGCGGCTCCCCGGCACTACCGTCACCTGGTCGACGCGGCCGGAGGCGAACGTCCACAGTATACGGTCTCGCAAGGCAGCGGCGTGGTGGTTCCCTACGGCGTCGCCGATCCGGCGGAATCGGATATTTACGAACATCGACGCCCCGGACGCGGCGACCGGACCGGACGCGCCTCGCCTTTTAGCGGCGGCGACTCGGCCGCGGGAAACGCAACGCACGGCAATTCTCCCAATGGACCGTGGTCCACCGGCGGCGGCGAGGCCGGTTCGCCGGGCGATGACGCGGACCCGGACGGCGCAAAGGGGAACGGCGGCGATTCCTTGGTTGCTCAAAACGCCGGACCACCGGGCAACGGAACGTGGCCGCCGAGGACCGGTTCATCGGGCGGCCCAGGATTCGACGCGCCGAACCATTCCTCAAGCAATGCGTGGGACAATGGCTCGGGCGGTTCGTCGAACCATTCGTTGAACAACAGCCCCCGCGGATCGAGGACCATCAATTCATCCGGCGATTCGGCGGCGGGCGCTCGCGGCGGCGCGACAATCGACGCCGCCGGCACGGCGACCACTGGCGCCATGGGCAGCGCGGCGGACGGCTCGATGGGCTCGTCGTTTGCTGGGTCGTCCGGTGGTTCGTCGGGTGGTTCACGGTCGTCGGCCGGCCAAACCGTGACCGCCGGCTCCAGCGATTGGAACAACTCCGCGTCGGCCGTGGCCGGAAACAACAACGATTCGCAAACAACCGGCTCGCCGCGCCAACTCGGCGAGTGGTATCCAAACAGTGGCGACCCGACTTCCGGGTCGTCGGGGCCGCCGTCTCCAAATACATCTTCGCACCGGCGGGAGAAAAGCCTGGCGGACAAACGCGGCCATGACTGGGCCGTGCCCGAAGCATCGCGGCGGGCAACTCCCTTGACCCAGCCGATTCGCATCGAGTGCCATCCGGACCGGATCGCGCTGGTTGCCCAAAACGGCTTGGCCGGAAGCCGATCGATCGCGTTGGGGCCGCGCACGCGGGACAGCGTCGATGAGCTGGTCTCGGCCATCTGGGCGCATACCGAAGGATGGGGCATGGCCGGCAACGGCATGTATTGGCGGCCCATGCTCAACGTTTACGTTTTTCCCGGCGCCGAGGAACGTTACGCCGACTTGGAATGCCTGTTGGAGGACAGCGGACTGCTGATCGAGCGGAAAAACGGCGGGATCCACCGCGTGGAATGAGATAAACTCGGGCGAACGACATGGGAAGACGATCACGAGGCGACGGCGGCGTCGACAGCGCGGGCCAGGATTCCTTTTTGGACATTGTGGCCAATATCGTCGGCATTCTGATCATCCTGGTGATGGTGGTGGCTGTGCGCGCGAAGAACGCGCCGGTGCGGTTGTCGGTCCCGGGGCCGGAGCAGCAGGCGGCCGAGCGACAATTGCGCGAGGATTCGCTGGCCCAACAGGCGGTGCACCGCGAGGTGCTTGAAACGGCGGCGAGAGTTCGCGACGTGGAAATGGCCCGCCGCGCCCGGCTCGCCGAACGATCGCGGCTGGCGCTCATGAAATCGGCCGCCGAAGCGATGATCCGAAAACGCCGCGAGGAACTCAACGCGGGGGCCCGCGCCGAGTTCGACCGGCGGCGCCAACTGGCCGATGCGCGGGCCGAGCTCGCCTCGCTGGAAAACCAGGTCGAGTTGGCCGGTCGACTTGAGCCCGAGACCACCCGAATCGAAAACTACCCGACGCCGCTGAGCGAAACGGTGCATGGACCCGAACTGCATTTGCAGATTCGCGCCGGACGAATCACGGTTTTGCCCTGGGACGAGATCATCGAACTGCTCAAGACCGAATTCCACCGCAACGCCAACCGGATGCAAACCCGATCGGAGTTGACGGGCAAGGCCGGGCCAATCGGCGGTTTTCGCATTACCTACACCATCCGGCGGTACGACGTCTCGATGCGAGCCTACGAGCAGATGGGTGCGAGCGGGAGCTATGTTCGACTCGAACAGTTTTCACTCTTGCCGGTGAGCATGGAAATGGGCGAGTCGGTCGACGAGGCATTGGCCCGGGGCTCGGAATTGCGCGAGGCCCTCGCGCGGAGCCGTCCCGGCAGAACCACCGTCACCGCCTGGGTGTATCCCGACAGCTTCGACGTCTTTCGCCGGCTCCGCAAAGAGTTCTACCAGATGGGCTTCGCGATGGCGGGCCGGCCGCTGGCCGAGGGCGAATGGATCGGCGGCTCGCCGAATGGATCGCGATCCGCGGCGCAATGACCATGCCTATCCCGCGCGGCGACGCGAACGGGATTCCCGCTTCGATACGTTAAAATGCGGTCCGCGGAGGGCGTGCGTCTCGCCGAATGGGTCGCGCGGACACTCGGCCGGGCGGAGAATCTTCAACCGGCGCTGGGCCATCCGTTCGACCAAGGGGCAAACCGCGGCGGCCGCCCAAAGAAACGACATCGGCTCGACCGGAATCCGAAACCGCGCCGACGTAATCGTCAAGGTGTGGAAAAGCAGAACGACGCCGAAAATTGCGTACGTCGGCCAGAATGCCCGCCAACCGCCGCGCGATACCAGAATGCCGATCACCGCCAGCACGAGCCAACCAACAGTCGCCGCGCGGTAGACCCGATGACTTGCCTTCGGATTGGTTTCGTCGAACAGAAGAAAGTAACGCAGCCGCCGCAGACACAGCCCGGCATATCGACCGGGATTCTCGCGAATAGATTGCCCGGCGCGGCGACCCAATTCGCGGCTTCGCTCAGGCTCGCTGAGCCGGGCCAGTTGCCGGTAGTCTTCTGCCGTTAGTGCGACGCTATCGACATAGAGCGTTTCGTGCCGCGCTTCCCAGAGCGCCGTGTTGGTCGAGGCCAGCGTGCCGTCATGATCGGCCAGCATGGCAGGGACGGTCGCCTTGGGCACTTTGTCGGTGCCCCAGCTCGCCGGATTGTTTCCTTGCCAGAAAGCGTAACCGAAGGTCGACTTGATGAAGACCGGTTCGCCGTGGACGATCCAGCCGCGAACGAGCCACGGCGCGATTACCACGGCGGCCAGCGCGGCCATCAGGCCGACTCGCCCCAGCGCGCCGGCCGCCCGGCGTCGCGGCTCGCCGAGCCAGAATACCAGCGCCGCAATCGGCAGCGCGAGCGCGAGGATCGGCTCGACCAACAGCAACGTGCCCGAGAGCAACCCGGCCGCGACAGCCCCGCGCCGCGTAGCGCGAAACCGGGGTGAAACGACCACCGCCAGCGTCAGCGTCAACAACAGCGCCGCCCAGACCGCGACTTGGAGATGGGTCACCATGTAGAGATGGGTCGGATAGACGGCCGCGCCCAAACCGGCGATCCACCCGAGCGCCGGACGTGTCGGAACCAGCGACCAGGCCAGCCAAATCACGGCCAGCACCAGCGCCGTGCCCGCGACACACTGGAGCAATTGCACGGCCAGCACGGCCGACGAACTCCCGACGCCGAAACAGGCGTAGGCCGCGGCCAGAAGCACTGGGTAGAACGGCGCCTGCTGTGAGGTGGGGCCCTCGCGGCCCAGCAATTCAATCGAGAACCCTCGCCCGGCCAGCAGATTCTCGGCAATCCGGCCATGCTCATACGCGATCGGTCCGGACTCGGTGCCGGAAAACGCCGCGACGACCCAAACGCGAAGCCCTAAGGCTAGGCCGGCCAATAAAATAAGACAGATTATCCGCCGTCGAGAGTTCATGGCGGCGGGATTGTAGGCGAAACCGCAAGTCGAGGCAAGATGGAAATGTCGGGCAAAACGCTCGCGGGACCAGTTCAGCTTTTGCGGGGTTTGGTTGTGGTGGCGGGAACGTCAATAGGAGATTCGTCGGGTTTTGTGGTAAGCTGGGGCAACAGGCTTGAGTGAGGGGGAGTACGTCCAAAGGAGCCGAGGCATGGATGCCGAGAATCAAGCGCGTCAGCAGAGGAAACGTCAGCTATTGCAGGAGTTAGCGGAACTGCATGTTGAGGAGATGGTCCAGGCAGGGGGCTTTGACCAAACGCCGCATTTCGGCACCATCGAGCGGGCCGCGTCGGGGCTGGGCAGTCGGCTCAGCCGGGAGATTCAAGAGCGGGCCTCGCGGGAGGTGGCCGCCGACAGCCCGTCCGAAGCCCCTTGCCCGACGTGCGGGGCGTCCTGTGAGGTGACGACGAAGCGGCGGACCGTCAAGAGCCTCGACGGTCCGGTGGAATTGACGGAAGCCGTCGCCGAGTGCTGCCGATGCCGGCGGTCTTTTTTTCCCTCAGCGGATGGCGATGGGACTCGATAGTCGCGACATCACGCCGGAGTTGGCCTCGGCGGCCGTCTTTCTGGCGGCGGAGGTTCGTTCTTTCGAGCGGGCGGCGGTCACGATCCAGCGCGTCCTCAGGCAACGCATCTCCGCCAGCACGATTCGACGCCTTGCCAAAGAGGTGGGCGTGGAGTTGGCCGAGCAGGTGTGGGATGGTGGCGGTCAAGAGGTCATCGTGCCCGAAGCGGCGGTTGTCTCTTGCGATGGCGGCCGCATCCGAACGCGCGAGCCGGGCAACGGTCGAGGAGTTCGTCCCTCGGGCGAAAACGGCTGGCGGGAGACGAAGAACGCCTCGCTGGAACGCATGATGCTGCCGGAGTCGCTCGACGGCGACGACCCGTGTGCCGAGTTGCCGACGACGTTCCGAACGGCCGCAAGAGTCGCGAAAATCACGGGAAAACCAGGGCCAAACGTCGATTCGTCGCCCGATGGCCAGACGCCTCGCGTCCGTTATTGCGGTCCGAAGCGCGTGCTCCGCACGGTCCTGGCCAGCATGGCGTGTTCCGACGACTTCGGGCCGATGATGGAGCGCGAAGCCCGACGCCGCCGGTTCTTCGAGTCGCCGCGCCGCGCGTTTCTCGGCGACGGCCTGCCGTGGAACTGGACGATCTGGAAGCAGCACTTCCGTTCGTTCACGCCGATCCTCGATTTCATCCACGCGATCCACTATGTCTTCCATGCGGCGATGTGTCTGACTGACGATGAAGCCGACGGCTGGGAGTCCTACGTGCGTTGTATCACCCTCTGCTGGCAAGGCCGCGTCGAGGAGGTGATTCGGTCGTGGGCCGACGTTTGCCACAACCGCGGGATCGACGTCCAGGAGAAACTTGCGGACGACGATCCGAATAAGCCGTTGGTCGACGCGGTGCGTTACCTGACGAACAACCGATCCCGAATGGACTACCCGAGCTACCGCCGGCTCGGGCTGCCGGTGACCAGTTCCCCCATGGAATCGCTGGTCAAGCAAATCAACCTGCGTGTGAAGGGGACGGAGATGTTCTGGGACGACCCCGACGGCGCCGAGG
>JAFGAY010000347.1 GCA_016933425.1 Pirellulales bacterium | reverse complement strand
GGGAGAAGTCGGCGACGCGCTGTTGGCCCGATCACCCGAACGCCTGGCCGTTCTGGCCGCCGAGCAGGAAGAAGCCGGCCGGCTCGTCGAAGCGGCCGACACATATCGAGCGGCCATGGCGGCTGGCGGACCGACGGCCGAGTTGTGTTTCCAACTGGCCGAGCTTCTCTATCGTCTCGGCGATCTGGCCGGCGCGCGGGAACGCTACTACATGGCTGTCGAACTCGACGAGGACTACCTCGAGGCCCGAGCCAACTTGGGTTGCGTGTTGGCCGAATTGGGTCAGATGGAGCTGGCCGCTGCCGCCCTGGAAGGCGCGTTGGCTTTTTACCCCGATTATCCCGATGCCCATTACCACCTGGCTCGAGTGCTCGACCGGATGAAACGGCCGGACAATGCCCACGACCACTGGGTTGCATTCCTGCGACTGGCGCCGGACAGTCCTTGGGCCGAGCAGGCCAAAACACGGCTTCAGGAAGAATAGGGTGTGTACACACCTTTGCTCTGAGATGAAGGGCCACGCCCGGCAGCAGTTCGACAATGGAGGGCCACCCTCCGTCGTGGCCGCGCGTGACAAGGTGTCGCGGCCCTCCATCCGCGTCTTTCCAGGTCGCCGTGTATCGTTGCCGCGTCCGGTAGCCCTGGGGGGCTTGCAAAGCACGGCAGGTGGGATATCATGGAACGGCTGTGTGGCCAATCGTGGCCTCGGATCGGACCACGACGCCGGATGACGATCGCCGAGCGTGCCGGACCCGATGAATCAGGTTCTCTTCGAATACCGACTCGACCCGACCACCTGGGTCTACCTGTCGTCATTGATGACGATCGGGATTTACTTCAAATTCCGGCGCTTTTGGAGCGTGCGCAATCTGGATCTGTTGGGGCTGATCGCCATGGCTCCCGGCCTCCTGTTGATTGCCCGACAGGAAGAGCCTCTCAAGCAACTCGGCTACACGTGGTTGACCGTCGTGGGAGCGGGCTATCTCCTGCGGCTGTTGATTGATCCGATGATGGTTCGCCGGCCGTTGCTCGAACCCAATTTATCGGTCGACGGTTTGATGTTTACGGGCATCGCCCTGTTGATTTTTCTGGTGACCAACGTCGTGACGACGCAACTGCGCGAAAGCGATCAGAAGGCGGCCCACCGGATGGACCGGATCCTGGCCCGGCAGATGACGCCCGACGAACTGCGCAAGGCTTTGCCGCGCGAGCCCGGCTATCCGTTGTTTCACGTCTTCGCCACCTATTCCAACACCACGCTCGTGCCCGAGGACCAGGCGCGAACTATTCCGGTGCCGCGTCGGGCCCTGGTTCGCGCGGTGGCCACGCGCGGCAGCGTGATTCTCGGACACCTGGCGATCGTTATCGGCATTGTGCTGATCGGCTATCGGCATTTTGACAATTTCCACACGGGCATGGCCGTCGCCGCGCTCTATTTATTGTTGCCCTATACCTCGCAGATGACCTCGCGGGTGGACCATGTGGTTCCGGCTGCGCTGTTGGTTTGGGCCATCGAGGCCTACCGGCGTCCGGTTGTGGCCGGCATTCTGTTAGGGCTGGCCGGAGGGCTCATCTGCTACCCGTTGTTCCTGCTGCCGCTGTGGTGTAGTTTCTATGCCCAACGAGGCTTAGGGCGTTTTCTGGTCGGGGTGGTCGGCGCGCTGGTTTTTTTGGCGGCGACGCTGATTCCCATCTCGCCCGACAGCGCCACGTTTTTCGACTACCTCCGCACCATGTTCGGCGGCGGCGCGTGGACGCTCGAGCCGGCCGCCGGTTTCTGGACGCAACACCTGGCCGTCTATCGGATTCCCGTTTTCGTCGCGTTTCTGGCCGTGTGTTTCGCTTTCGTCTTGTGGCCGGCGCAAAAAAACCTGGGAACACTCCTGAGCTGCTCGGCCGCGATCATGCTGGCCGTCACGTTCTGGTACGATCCGGGCCAGGGCGTCTACCACATGGCGTGGTTCCTGCCCTTGCTGCTCTTGACGGTGTTTCGTCCCAATCTCGAAGACCGCATCGCCCTGGCCGCGGTCCGCGAATCCCGCTTCCACCGCCGCCGCGCCGCGGCCGCCGCCTAGGGGAAGACCCGTTGATCTGACGGGACTCTTTGACAGGATTTACAGGATGGACATGATTTTTGGGCTTTTGCGGCGGCTGGGTGGGCCATGGAAAAACGGCGCCCCGGATTCGCTTGGCCGGTACGCATGAAGCCGCTTCCTTACGGGCGCGGTTCGGATAGGTTGGGCAAAACCTTGACCATTTCGCGCAGGAATAGCCGCCGTATGGCGTCGTAACCTCGATCGTTCGGGTCTTCTAGGTTCACGCCGTACCAGTAGGAAGGGTCTTTTCGTCGATAGTGCTCGCGCCAAGGTTGCGCGCAATGCACGCCGTGGCCCAGAAACTCAGCGTGCATCGGCACGAGATGGACGTTCGGCCGGACAGCGGCCGCACGATGGATCGCTTCGTTGTACGCTCCGAGAATGGCGAGACAGTCTTTCCACGGGGGCAAACCGGCGGCCGGTGGATCGCCCACGCCGTCGCTCGGGTCGTAGATGTCGGCCAGAAACACCTGGCAACCACCGGGAAACCGCTCATCGATCAGGTCGAGCATTTCCTCGAGCCGCCGTTGGAAAGCCTCGATCCAGGGCCGAGCCTGGTCGAGCGTCGCGCCGTACATAGCCCCTTCGCGCGGCGCCGAGCGGCCGTAGTTGTGAATCAGGTCGTTGCCGCCCGTTGTGAGGACCACCACTCCCAGCGTGTCGGCGTCTTGTGTTTCGAGATCCCGGCGAACCCGCTCGGCGTGGTCCAACGACGTGCTGCCCGAGATGGCCATGTTGCG
>JAFGAY010000346.1 GCA_016933425.1 Pirellulales bacterium | reverse complement strand
GCCTCGCGGGCCGCGTCGCGCAGGCCGTGGCGGCTGGGTCCTTGGACGTGAATCGCAAAACGATGCTGACCCCGCAGCTTGGCCAGCGGCGCGGGGGCGGGTCCCAGGACTCGGGCCGACGGCGAACTCGCGCCGAGCAAGTGCCGGAGCCGCTCGGCCAATTGGGCGGCGAACTGGGCGGCGATCGGTTCGCTCGCGCCGCGAACCACGAAGCGAATCATCCCGGCAAACGGCGGATAGCGCAACTCGCGCCGCAACGGCAACTCGCCGGCGGCGAATGCCGCGTAGTTGTGACCCACCGCGGCGCGGATTGCCGGGTGGTCGGGGCTGAACGTCTGGACCAGCACGCGCCCCCCGCGATCGCCGCGGCCGGTCCGCCCGGCAACCTGGGTCACGAGATGAAACGTGCGCTCGGCGGCGCGGAAGTCGGGCAGGTGCAACGCCGTGTCGGCGTTGATCACGCCGACCAGCGTGACGTTGGGAAAATCGAGCCCTTTGGCAATCATCTGGGTACCCAGCAAAATCTGGACCTCGCCGAGGCGAAAGGCGTCCAATGCTCGCTGGTGGCTGCCCCGGGTGCGCATCGTGTCGGTGTCCATCCGCAGGCAAGTCGCGTCGCGGAACCGGGCGCGGACTTCCGCTTCGAGCCGCTGGGTTCCCTGCCCGCTGTAGCGGATGCCCGCGAACTGGCACTCGGGACATTCTTGTGGAGCCGGGATTTCGTGATCGCAATAATGGCACAGGGCCGTTTCCTTCGTGCGGTGGTGGGTCAGCGCGATGTCGCAATCGGGACACCGCACGACGTGGCCGCAGGCCGGACATTGAATGTGGGTCGAGAAACCTCGGCGATTCAACAGAAGAATCACCTGCCCCCCGTCGGCCAACGCCTCATGCATGGCCGCGTGCAACGGCCGGCTGATCATGCCCCGGCTGTGGCGGCCGTGAATCTGCTGGCGAAGGTCGATCGTGCGGACCGCGGGCAGCGGTCGGGCGAGCACGCGGCGCGGCATTTCGACCAGCCTGAATTGGCCGGTCCGCGCGCGGCGCCAACTCTCCAGCGACGGCGTGGCCGAACCAAGCACCAACGGAATGCCTTCCATGCGCGTCCGGGCAATGGCCACCTCGCGGGCGTGATAACGCGGGGCCGATTCCTGCTTGAAGGTCGATTCATGCTCCTCATCGACGACCACCAGCCCCAAATGCGGAGTCGGTGCGAAAATGGCGCTGCGGGCGCCGACGACCACTTGGACGCGGCCCTGGGCGATTTGCCGCCAGTGGGCATGGCGCTCGGCGTCGGTCTGGTGGCTGTGCAACACGGCCACGCGGTCGAACCGCGAACGAAACCTCGCGACCGTTTGCGGCGTCAGGCTGATCTCGGGCACGAGGACGATCGCCTGGCGACCGAATCCGACGACCTCGCGGACGGCCTGAAGGTAGACTTCGGTTTTTCCGCTGCCGGTCACGCCATGGATGAGAATCGTTTCGTGCCGGCCATGATTCAAGGCGGCCAAAATCACGCCCAAGGCGGCCCGCTGGTCGTCGTTCAGCGCGAGATTCGCCTCGCGGGGCGGTGGAGGTTCGTCGAGCCGATCGGTGCTGACCCGCTCGCGCTGCGCCACAATCAGTTTCTTCTTGCGCAGCTCGTTGATGGGGGCCTGCGTGCAGCCGGCCATCTTGGCCAATTGGGCCGGGACCAACGGCCGGTCGGCGGTCGTCAACACGCGGAGCACGGCCGCTTGCTTCGGCGGCAGCTTGAGCCCGTCGAGCGTCTCGGCGACCGACGGCGCGGGCACAAGCAGCACCGTGTCGCGCGTGCCCGCCTGAAAACGCACCCCGGCCGGCACCACGGCCTGGAGCACGGCCGCATGGGGGCATAGATAGTGGTCGGCGATCCATCGGGTCAGCCGCATCATGGCCGGCGAGAGCAAGGCGTGCCGGTCGACCAACTCGCGGACCGGCTTGAGCACGCGACTGCCCGTCCGGCGGTTTTCGAGACGAACGCAATAGCCGATCGCCAGCCGGTTGGCCCGGCCCAACGGGCAGCGGACCCGACGACCGACCTGCACACCGTCGATGAGCGGCTGGGGCACGGCATAGTCGAACTCGCCCGGCGGTCCGTCGGGAAAGACCACGGTGGCCACGAGCCGCTCGGCCCGATCGTCCTCTTCCCAGGGGACGGGCTCGTCGAAGTCGAAAAGACGTTTTTGCTCGAAGGTCACGGTTGGGTCGAATTTCGCATTGGCGGGGAGCCGGTGGCGCGCGGTAGTGGTAAACGCACAGCTAACCCGTTACCATAACAGGCAATAGGCATCTTGACCATTGTTACCCTGGTTGCGAAAACGGGCCATGCGCTTAGGACTTCTTGGCGGTTCGTTCGATCCGGTGCATTACGGCCATTTGTTGCTGGCCGAGTGCTGCCGCGAGCAGTGTCGTTTGGATCGGGTACTCTTTTTGCCGGCAGCCAACCCCCCGCATAAACAAGGGGAGAAACTTTCCTCGGCCGGCGATCGCGCGGCCATGCTCCGGCTGGCCCTGGCCGGACATGAACCATTTGCGGTCGATACGTTCGAGATCGACCGTGGGGGAACAAGCTGGACGGTCGACACGCTGCGCCATTTTTGCCGGACCCACGGCGACGACGAGCTGTTTCTACTGCTCGGGGCCGACATGCTGGCAGATTTACCCAATTGGCGCGAGGCGGGCGAAATTTGCCGGCTAGCCCTGCCGGTGGCTGTCGCGCGGCCGGGGGCCGGCGAAATCGATCTGTCATGCCTACGGCCGGTTGCCTCGCCCGAGCGGATCGACCAGATTCGGCGCCATCAGGTCGCCATGCCCGCCATCGGTACGAGCGGAACGGACCTGCGCCGCCGAGCGGCCGCGGGGCAAAGCTTGCGATTCCAGACGCCCCGGGCGGTCGAGGAGTACATTCGGACCCACGAGTTGTATGGTTCGCAAACGTAGGTCAGGCTGTGCCTGACGGAACCATATCCGTCTGTATTGTCAGGCACAGCCTGACCTACTGGTCCGTCTATCAGTCAATGTCAGGCCTGGGATAGACCGTAGGCCGGGTCGTGACCCGGCACGCTTGATATTTTCGGCGCCGGGTCTCGACCCGGCCTACATGACTGTATTTGTCAGGCACAGCCTGACCTACGGATTGTGCTCCAATCGAATCACGCGCTTTTCCGGGCGCCGAGGAGGCAGCGCAGCTCATGGTTCATGTCGGCGACGGCGGCGGCAGGGTCGTCACGGAGAATGGCCAGCACCTGGTCGAGTTGCTCCTCGGCCGAGAGGGCTAAGTCGAGAAAAATCCACCGGCGGCCGCGAATTTCGCAATCCCCGCCGCCTCGACCGCCGAGCCATTCCTCGCGAACGCCGTAGCCGAGTTGGCTGGCCAGGGCCAGTGCGGCGTCGAGCAAATCCACCGTGTGCATCCCAGCTTCTCCAATTGACCGATTTCCTGGGTTGGTCGCCACGCGCGGCGGATTATATAGGCTTGGGGTTCAGTTGCCCAGCCGGATTCGACGATACGATCACTAAGAAGCTAAACTCTTTGTTAATCACTAGTTAAGAATTGCCGGACCGGAAAGACAGCCAGGAAGCCGCCCATGGGTCAAGAGGGTGAGAGCGGCATTTTTGGTTGAGTTTTTGGATCACGGGTTTCAGTAAACCGATCGAGAAAGGAGCAACCGGGTCATGGGGGGTGTCCACCACGAATTGAGTCCGCAACAGCAGATCGAAGCGCTCAAGGAGCAACTTGCCCACGCGCAAAAGCTCACCGCCCTAGGCGAGTTGGTCGGCACCACCACCCACGAATTCAACAATATCCTGATGACGATCATCAACTATGCCAAGCTCGGTATGCGTCATCGGGACAACCCGACCCGGGAAAAGGCTTTTGAAAAAATCCTCGCCGCGAGCAATCGCGCTGCCCGGATTACCAATAGCGTGCTCGGAATGGCCCGAAACCGCGGCGCCGACCGCGAACCGACTGACCTGGCCCGGCTGGTCGACGACACGCTGCTGCTTCTGGAACGCGAGATGAACAAGTATCGCATCCGGGTCGAAAAACAATTGGCGGCGGTGCCCGAGGCCATGGTCAACGGCAACCAGATCCAGCAGGTTCTCTTGAATCTGTTGATCAACGCGCGGCAGTCCATGCCCAGCGGCGGGCGTTTGCTCATAAAATTAGGCCACAACGCCGAGGAAAATGTCGTGGAACTGGTCGTGCGCGACTACGGCACGGGCATTCCGGCCGATCAGTTGCCGCACATCTTCGAGTCGTTCTACACGACGAAAAAAGGACCCGACGCCAGCGGCAAGGGGGGTACGGGCCTGGGGCTTTCCATGTGCCGCGACATCATCGAGGCACACCAAGGCCGCATTCGAGTCGACAGCACGGTGGGTCGCGGAACGGCCTTCACCCTAAAGCTGCCGGTGGCAGTCAAACCGGCCGCCGCTGGACCGTCGGTCGTCGCGCCCGTCGCGACGCCGCTGGGCATTCCGGGCCAGACGCCGGTGGGACCGTAGCCACGCACGCGTTTTGCCGCGAGCTTCTTGGCGACTTAGTCCTCCTCGGCCAGCCAGTCTTTGGCTTCCTCGAGGTCGGTATCGCCGAAAGCCTTGGCCGGCTGTCGGGAAACGCGAATAATGGCGTCGAAAAGGACCTTTTTCAAACCGCTGACGCCGACCACGGCCTGTTTGTGCATGTGCTTGGCCGTGACGAGAGCCGCCTCCTTCAGTGTATCGACGACCTGCGGCGAGCCCACGCTTCCGCGAACGTCGGTGATTGCCAGGAGCGTGCCCTCGGGCTGTTCGACGATGACGGCAACGGCCTGATTCAATTCATTCTTGAAAGCGTCGAAGTCCGCGATTTTGAAGTTCGAGTAGTCGCAGTAGAGGATCTGCTTTCCCTTGTGCGTGATCCAATGAGATTTCATCGTGTCCCTCCCCAGGGCGGCCGAAGCAGCGCGACCGTCGTTCGGCCTAAGTGATCCGCAAAACCATCCACGCCGATTCACAGCGCGAGACGCCAGACCTCGCGCGTGAATCGAGTGGCAACGATCAACCGTGACGACGCTTCTCGTCCGAACGGCCAACCAATCGCCGTGCTATCGCACGCCGGGACGAACTCGCTTCTGCACGTCGATTTCCAGAACGCCGAAGGTGGCTTCGTGACGCTGGATGGTCAGGTTCAGGGCGTGCAACATACGCTTGGCGGTGTAAAAATTGGTGATGATTCGCTGGGTGACCGGAATCGGCTTCGTTGGCATGCCAAAAGGTTGCGGATTGAGCCCGAAGTCGATGATTAACTCTTCCGGCGTTCCCGTCACGCGGCAGAAATTCGCGTAATTGGCGATCGTGTGGGTATCGTCGATCTCGACTTGCGGCCGGGCTCCCGGCTGGGATTGCGGGGCGGCAGCCCCTTCCGGGGTTTCCGCGGGGGCGGCGGCTTGCGAGTCTTTTTCCGGTTTGTCGTCTGATTTGGCCACGAGGTGCTCCTTGGGTTCGTGAAAACGGGTGCATGGTGTTCTCGCGCCCCTGCGGCGCAAAAAACCACCGGAGGTTCTTCATTCCTGAATTTTATATCCTATCGGGTAATGTTCCTCGGGTAAACCGAGGGGTGCGATAATGAATTATAACGGCACGCTGTGGAGGGCCGCGCTCCGTCGTGGCCGATGCCGGCTTGTTACGCGCGGCCCTCCATGTAAGGGTGTGTTTACGAATAAATCTTACCCATCTTGCCCATCAAGAAATCGCGACTCGTCGGCGCGACAAGTTGGAGAGCAAATACTAGATCAAGATACCCCCCACCGGGGAAGGTTTGTCTCGGTTGGGGTTGATGCGTATTTCAAAACATTCACGCCCCGGGCGTTGGCCGTGGGAGCGTTTCTAGACGCACTCGGAGAATCCGCCGCCGGGTTGCCTCCAGAACCGTGACGCGAACCTGGTGGCTGGCGACTTCCTCGCCGACCAAGGGCACATGGCCCAACTCGCTGAATACCAGCCCGCCGATCGTGTCGAATTCGCCGTCCTCGGGCAGATTGAGGCCGAGTCGTTCGTTGATTTCGTCGACGTGCACTTTGCCGAGCGCCTCGAACGCGCCGTCGCCGAGTTGGCGGATGCCGTCGACGAGGTCCTTGTCATATTCGTCGCTGATCTCGCCGACAATTTCCTCGAGCACGTCTTCCAACGTGACCAGGCCCGACACGCCGCCGTATTCATCGAGTACGATGGCCATGTGGTGGCGGGTTCGCTGGAATTCCTGGAGCAGCACGTCGATCGGCTTGGTTTCGGGAACAAAATAGGGCTCGCGCAACAAGGCCGTCCACGATCGTTCGCCCGGCGCCGCGTCCTTGGCCAGCTCGGGCAGCAAATCCTTTGCGTAAAGAACGCCGATGATGTCATCGCGATTCTTGTCGTATGCCGGAATCCGGGTATGGCCTTGCTTGACGACGAAAGCGACCGCTTCGTCCCACGAAAGCGACGTCGACATCGAAACCATGTCGGTTCGCGGCGTCATGATTTCGGAAACGTCGACGTCGCCCAGCTCCATGACGCTTTCGATCATTTCGCGGGCGTCTTCCTCGAGGAGGCCCTCGCGGTGGCCTTCGGTGACGATCGTGCGAATTTCGTCCTCGAAAGATTCCTCGTCGGCCGTCTGCGGTTGGCGACCGGCGAGACGGTGCAAGAGCGTGTCGATGAATCGAGCGCCGAGCATCAGCGGCGACAAGAGGCCGCCCACGGCGCGCCACAGCGGCCACGTGGCGTGGACGATCGGGGTCGCCCAGAGCCGAGCGACCGCCCAGGGAATCCAGATTTCGACCGAAAGCAACAGCAAAGCGCCGACGCCGACGCTCGTGCCCAGCAGCGTCCAGTTTGGCGGTTCGGGCGCGTGGGGAGATTTTGACCAGGTCCAAAAGGCTCCGGCCAGCACGACCACCGCCGTGCCGATGACCTGAAGCGTCTCGGCGGCCAGGCCGGCCTGTTCGTGCCGGCGCAAGATAACCCCGATCCTTGCCATCGTGTTGCGACGGCGGCAGATTTCCTCGAGATCGTGGCGCGAAAACGTCCCCAACGACTTCGCACCGATAGCCGCCACGCACGTGACGATCAACCCGGCAACGGCCAGCCAGAATACGGCAACGGTGCTCACGGCGTGTTATTCCTCCGTCTCGACATCAGGGAAATCAGATGCCGCTCCCCAGCGCGGCTCCAGACCAAAACGGGCAAGAATCTCTTTTTCCCTTTCTCGCATTCGGGCGCGCGACTCGACCGTTTGATCTTCCTGGCCCGTCAGATGCAACGCGCCGTGAACGACGTAGAGAAGCAATTCGTTCTCGGGCGGCCAGCCGTAGCGAGCGGCCTCCGCCCGAGCCGTCTCGGCGCTGACGACGATCTGGCCCTCGAGTTCGGCCTCGCCTCGCGCCAGGACGAAACTCAATACGTCGGTCGGATGGTCGTGGTCGAGATAGCGCCGGTTCAACTGGTGGATGGTCGGGTTGTCGACCACGGCGACGCTGACGTTGGCCCGATCGATCCCCGACGCCTCGAGCACAAGTTCGACCGCGCGCCGAAGCCGGTCCTCGTCGACCGCCAGGACGGTTTGCTCGTCGGCCACCTCGATCGTCCAGTCGCGATTGTCGTTCAACGGATCACGGTTCCTTTACAACGCTTCCACGCCCTTCGAGCCTCGGAACGCGCCACCAAGCCGGCTGAAATAGTACGTCTCGTGTAAAAACCTCACTGCGTTACGCGGTTCGTTGGTCGGGGTATTTGACGCGGCCGTGGTAGATGGCCGTGACGGTTTTGATCATGCTGTCCTCGATGGTTCGAAGTTCGCGGAGCGTGAGTCCGCTTTCATCGAACTGGCCGTCCTCGAGCCGCCGTTCGGCAATCTCACGCACCAGGCTCTCGATGCGCGCCGGCGTGGGGCCGACCAACGTGCGGCTCGCGCTTTCGACCGCGTCGGCCAGCATCAGTACGGCTGCTTCCTTGGTCTGGGGCTTTGGGCCAGGATAACGGAACGTGCTCTCGCTCACTTCGCCGCCGTCGGGATTTTCCCGCTTCTGCTGGCTGGCCCGCTCGAAAAAGTAGCCAACCAACGTCGTGCCGTGATGTTGGAGGATGAAGTCGATGATCGGTTCGGGGAGATGGTGTTGCCGGGCCAGATTCGCTCCATCTTTAATGTGGGCGATGATGACCAGGGTGCTCATGGCCGGCACGAGCGTTTCGTGGCGATTGGCTTCATCTCCCTGGTTTTCGATGAAATAGCCCGGCTTGAGCATCTTGCCGATGTCGTGGAAGTAAGCCCCCACGCGAACCAGCAATCCGCGTCCGCCGATGGCTTCAGCCGCCGCCTCGGCGATCGAACCGACGGTGATTGAATGATTGTAGGTGCTCGGCGCGCGACGGATGAGTTCCTGGAGAAGCGGATGGGCCACGTCGCCCAGCTCCAGCAGGCTGATGTCGGTCAACACGCCGAACATACGCTCGATTACCGGCAGAATCGCGCTCATGAGTAACCCGGCGAAAACCGTCAGGCCGCCGTTTTGGGCTGCGTCCAGCAGCAGATTCCACGAAAACGGCTGGTGATCGAACACGGCGGCGATGATCGTCAAAACCATGGCCATCAAGCCGCCGAAAAAACCGACCGCGGTAAGCTTGGTGCGGCTGCGAATATGACCGAGTTGAAGAATCACGGTGGCCGTGGTTCCGAAGAGAATCACGAACTCGCCCAATCCCAGCCCCAGCGAGATCGCCACCAATAGCGCCATCGCGCCCGAAAGAAGCAGGGCCGGCTCGCGATCGTAAACGATCGCGATGATCTGGCCGAACAGCAGCAGCGGAACTATCTCGGCGCACCAGGTATCGCGAGCCGCCCAACGGGCCACGATCAGGGTGATGATTGCCAGAAACAGCAGGCTGCCGAAGCGTTTCAGGTTGGCGAGAAGCCGGGATCGATGCCGGGATAAATAAATGGCGCACAAGCCGAACAAGATCGCGAGAGTCAGTAGAACGACCGCGGTCCGGAAAACGCGGTTGCCAAAACCTTGCGACGCCTCAAACTCGTGATGTTCGAGCCAAAGAAGCTCGAGCGCCGTTTTCCCGAGCGGTTCGCCTCGCTTGGCCAAGATTTCTCCGACTTCGTAGTGGACATAGACGGGCTCGACCGCTTCCATCGCTTTCTGCTGCGACTGGACGGTTCTCGCCTTGTCGAGCGACAACGTTTGAACTTTGGCCAGTTTGGGATAAAGCCACGTGAACAGACGATCGGCCAGTTCGGTCGAGCCGAGCTTTTCGGCCAGGTCGTTGCGCACGCCGATGCCGTCCCCCAGCATGACGTCGCTGACCCGAACCGGCTCTTGCGTCTCGGGGTGGCCCTCGCGGTAGACGAGGATTTCGTTTTTGTTGCCGGGTCCCGGCTTTTCGAGAAGTCCGTATTTCTCGTATCGTGCTAGGGCCGCGGCGACGGCTTCGTCGATCTTGGCCAGGTTTTGCTCGCCGGCGACGGCCTGTTGGAATCGTCGGAATAGTTCGTCGCGCTGGGTCGGTTCGAGCAGCGGCGCTTCGGCCGGGCGGGCGGGCTCGAATTCCGACCACCTCGCCAGGTCCACGCCCGAGAGCGTTTCAACGCCCGCCAGTTGACGAATCGTGTTGCGCAACGCCGCCTGCAATTGGATCAACTTTTCCGGATTCTGAACGTAGACGGCGCGGGCTTGTTCCTTGGCCGTCTCGCGTTCCTCGTCGGTTGCGCCCGAATCGTGTTGCCGGAACAGGATGCGCGAAACAATGTCGCGCGGGGGAACGTAGCCGGCCCGATAGGCGAACGGAGTGGCCCAGCCGTGCATGATCGCGCAGAGCACAACGGCGGCCACGATGCCCAATCCGAGCCGGACGAGCACGTCGCGCCGCGCAAGGCTGGCCAGCGCGCGTTCGAGCTTGCCGGGCGGCAGCTCGAGCGCGGCCACTCGTTCCGATCGCGTTCGTCTTGGCCCGCTCGCCGCCATGGTTTACCCCGCCTCGTGCCGTTTCGTGGGTTGCCGCCGCTTGGGCCGGCCGTCGTAGGCGTCGACGATCCGTTGGACCAGCGGATGGCGAACAATGTCGGAAGCCGTGAGCTTGACGGCCGTGACTCCCTTGATGCCCCGCAAACGATCCAACGCGTCGATCAAGCCGCTCCGCGTGCCGCTGGGCAAGTCGACCTGGGTCGTGTCGCCCGAGACGACGATCTTCGAGCCTTCGCCCATTCGGGTGAGGAACATTTTCATCTGGGAAACGGTCGTGTTCTGGGCTTCGTCGAGAATCATGAACGCCTGGTTGAGCGTTCGGCCGCGCATGTAGGCCAGGGGGATGATCTCGATCGTGTCTTCTTCCTGATAGCGCTTTATTACGTCGAATTCGATCATCTCGCGCAGAGCGTCCATCAAGGGGCGCAGGTAGGGATTGATCTTCGCCTGCAAGTCGCCGGGCAGGAAGCCGAGACTTTCGCCCGCCTCGACCGCCGGGCGAACCAGAACGATCTTGCGGACCTGCTCGCAGCGCAGCGCGGCGACGGCCATGGCGACGGCCAGGTAGGTCTTCCCGGTGCCGGCGGGGCCGGCGCACATCACCAGGTCGCTGCGGCGCATGGCGTCGACGTATTTGGCCTGGCCCGCTGTCCGTGGCCGGACTTCGCGTCCGCCGGACACGCCGATGGGAGCGCACGCCTGGGCAACGCGGCCGCGGCCGACCTCGGCGAGCACCCGATCCACGTCCTCGCCGGCCAGGTTGCCGTGCTGGTTGAGATGGGCCTGGAGTTGGTTGAGCGCCTCGGTGGCTTTGGCGACGGCGCTAGGGTCTCCCTCGACGTGGATCTTGCCGTCATGCGACGAGATGCTCACCTCCAGCGACTTGCGGATCTTACGAAGATGTTGGTCGCAAGTGCCGAACAGAGCCACCAGCGCCCTGGAGTCGACCACCGCGATGCTGGTTTCACTCATTCCATGCAGCGCGGCGGCATGGAATGCCGCCGCCAAGGGAGAATACTTGACATGATCGAAGGCGGAACCGCCGCCACCGAAACCACGATCGCCCCATTATAATAACTATAGCTGAATCCTGGACCGAGAGACTAGCGGTCCTTGCTGAGACGGTCGCAAGTATCGGAATGACAACGGCTTGCGACTACAAGACTATGCGAGATTCCCGGGCATCCCTCTGAAACGCCCGAACAACCGCGACAACCGGCCCGCACACTACCAATCGTGCAAATTGGCGATGTACGTGCGGCAGAAGGGGCAGATGTGCGTGCCGGCCGAGATTTCCCGATTGCATTTCGTGCAAATTTTCTTCGGCGGCGACGGGCTGGCGACCGTATGATCGCTCGGACGGTTGGCGACGATGGTCGATCCGGTGCCCGAAAGACTCGGATCATGCGGCCCAAGAACACTGATAATGTCGTCTTCCGACAGGGCGTGGTCGGGCTCGGGAACGAGGACTCGGGTCTTGCAGACGGGGCAGAGCCCGATCTTGCCGGCAAAGCAGCTCTTGACCCGCAAGACGTGTCCGTTCGGACAAGTAACTTGGATCGACATCACACGTCCCTCCCCGGCGCCCCTATGCCATTCAGGAGGTTAACCTCGATGCCTCTCGTGATCCCCTCTCTTGCTTTGCTCCGTGAATACTCCTCCCGCGTCGGCGCCTTCGGGGTTCATGCCCGAAAGGACGCAACGCGACAACGTGAAGCACCCCACTTCTATCATACTCCGACTCGCCAGGACTGCCTAGCCGGTTGCGGGGAAAAAAGCGCAGTCCGTGGTGGGGTATAACCTGGCGGATGGGCAATGACCACGAAAAGTCGCTATCCACCGACCAGGTTCGACGCCCAACAGACGTAGGCTGCCGGAGCGGCCAGGAGAATCGAGTCGAGAATGTCGAGGACTCCCCCAAAACCGGGCATCCAGTCGCTGGAGTCTTTGCGGCCCGCGTCCCGCTTGAGCAAGGACTCGGCCAGGTCGCCCAACAGTCCGGCCGCGCCGACCAGCAGCCCGAAAAGCAACCATCCCCACCCGAGGCTGCTGGCCGATTCGCTCCCGTTGGGCGTGTTTATCCAGGGGATGAGCCATGCGAAGGTAAACCACGAGCCGAGCGCGGCGAACGCCAAAGCGCCAATTGCCCCTTCGACCGTTTTCCCGGGGCTCAGCCGCGGGGCCAACTTGTGTCGACCGACAAGCCGACCGACGGTATACGCACCCGTGTCGCCCATCTTGACGACAATCACCAACGAAGCCAGCGCGCCGATGCCCCAGCCGAGCCGCAGCCGCACGACGAAACTCAGCATGAGCCCGACGTAAACCATTGTCAGAACGGATACCGCCAGACTGGCCGTCGCGCCGCCCGGCTGGTCGAACCGGCGCATTTCGGCGAGAAACGCCAAGAGCACGCCCGCGGCCAGGGCCAGGACGGGCCACGAGATCGATCCTGCGCCCGCGCCGGCTGACGATTCGAGCCACCCCGGCGGCGTTTCGCCGGGCACGCGCCACAAGAGGATGGGCAGCCACGACGCCAGGACGACCGCCAGCGTGCCGACCTGCGTGGCCCACCCGACCGGCGCCAGGCCGACGCTTTTGGCCAGGCCGAGCATTTCGCCGGCGGCCAGGATCGTCACGACAATGGCCACCGGCATGAGCCATGCGCCCTGCATCGCCGCCGCATGATCGAGCCAACAAAGCCCGACCAGCGCGGCAATCAAAACGGCGCCCAGCGGAAGTCGCCAACGCAGCATGTTCCCTTCCCTTTTCTTCTCCGCGATTCCGCGTCTTTGCGCGAGGATTATTCTCGCGCGGAGACGCCGAGACGCGGAGGTTTTTAGGTGATTTATTCCTCTAGTCCTCCGAACCGCCTTGTGCGGGCCGCGTAGTCGCGGATCGCTTCGTGCAGCAGGGCTTCGTCGAACTCGGGCCACGTTTTCTCGGTAACCCAAATTTCCGCGTAGCTCAATTGCCAGAGAAGAAAATTGCTCAGACGCATCTCGCCGGCCGTGCGGATCAACAGATCGGGCTCGATCATTCCGGCCGTGTAGAGGTGGTCGTCGATCGTTTGCTCGGTGATGCTCTCGACGTCGAGCCGGCCGGATTGCACCCCCCGGGCGATCGCGCGGACCGCGTCGACCAATTCGGCCCGGGCGCCGTAGTTGATCGCCAGGCAGAGCCGCGGGCCCGTGTTTTCTCGGGTCAGTTCGAGGGTTTTGTCGATTTGCTTTAGCGCCCGATCGGGAATGCCCTCGCGGCGGCCGATCACGCTGATGCGAATGTTTTGCCGGAGGATGCCCGAGCGTTCCTCGATCATGTATTGTTCGAGGAGTTGCATGAGAAAGTCGAGTTCTTGCGGAGGACGTTTCCAGTTTTCGCTCGACAGGCAATAGAGCGTCAACTGTTCGATGCCCAACCGTCCGCACTCCTCGACAACCCGGCGAAGCGAGGCGACGCCGTGCCGGTGGCCCTCGATCCGCGGCAATCCTTGTCGCCGGGCCCAGCGCCCGTTGCCGTCCATGATGATGGCGATGTGGCGAGGCCGCTTTTCCGGCGGAACGTCGGAAAGTCCGCTGGGCGGGTTGCTCGGGGTTTCAACCATGAGGGGAACCCATCGGTCACGCGAGAATCGTCTGCTCGCGATCCGGACCCACCGAGACGATTGTCACGGGCCGGCCGAGCAGTTGGGCAATTCGATCGAGGTACTTCTTGGCGTTTTCCGGCAAATCGGCCATGCGGCGCAGTTCGGTGGTCGGCTGTTGCCAGCCGGGCATCGTTTCAAGAACCGGCACAATCCGGCGCAGGTCGTCGACATGGCTCGGAAAGTTGGTCGTCCGTTTGCCGTCCAATTCATAAGCCGTGCAAATCTTCAATTCGGCGAAGTCGTCGAGCACGTCCAGCAGCATGACGGCCAATTCGTCGACGCCGCTAAGCCGGGCCGTGTAGCGCGCGGCCACCGCGTCGAACCATCCGCAGCGCCGGGGACGCCGCGTGACCGTGCCATACTCGTTGCCCCGCTCGCGGATGTGCTGGCCGATTGCGTTGTCCTGCTCGGTCGGAAACGGCCCGCCGCCGACCCGGGTCGTGTACGCCTTGATCACGCCGATAACCCGAGTGACGTGGCGGCCGGGCACGCCGGAACCGCTCGACACGCCCACGCCCGAACTATTGCTGCTGGTCACGTAGGGAAACGTCCCGTGGTCGATGTCCAAGAGGGCCCCTTGGGCGCCTTCAAACAGGATGCGCTTGCCCGATTCGACGGCGTCGAGCAGCAAGGCGGTCGTGTCGGTCACGTGAGGGGCGAGCCGACGCGCATAACCGGCGTATTCATCGGTGATTGCCCGGGCATCGAGCGCGATTTCCTCGGGCGCGGCGCCCAGCCCGGCGAGGATTTGGCGTTTGGCTTTGACGATTTTCTCAATTTGCTGGCCGAAGCCGTCGCGATACAGGTCGCCCAGCCGCACGGCCAGCGAACGACCCACCTTGTCGCGATAGCACGGTCCGATGCCGCGTTGGGTCGTCCCGATGGCCTCGCCGCCGGTGGCCAGCCGGTCCAGAAGCCGATCCTCCTCGAAATGCCAAGGAAACACGACGTGGGCACGATCGCTAATCAACAGATTTTTGCCCACCTGGACCGAGCGCCGGGCGAGACCGTCAATCTCGGCTAGCAGGCTCTTGGGATTGAGCACCACCCCGCCGGCCACCACGCACTGGACCTCGGGTCGAAAAATGCCGCTGGGCACCAGCGAGAGCTTGAAACTCTCGCCGCCCACCACGACCGTGTGGCCCGCGTTCGACCCACCCTGATAGCGGACGACCATTTCGTGCCCTTGGGTCAGCAGATCGACGATCTTCCCCTTGGCCTCGTCTCCCCACTGCAATCCCACGACACAAGTAACCGGCACTGTTTCGATCCTCGGCTCTCGAACTCGATTCCGCGCGTAAAAGTCCATCCACGTTCCATGCGTCCAAACACGTTAGTTTATAACGGCTGGTCGTGCATGGTCAAGCACCGGACACCCCCCTCGCGGCGGAGCCGAGGGGGCAACGGGCGGGAGATCGCGGGCCTAACCGGTCGGATATCGACGGCAATATTCATACATGCCGATCGCCGCGGCCGTGGCCGCGTTGTGGCTGTCGGGCGAGCCGTAGACCGGAATCTCGACCGAATGGTCGACCAACCTCAGCACCTCGGGCTCGATGCCAAGCCGTTCATTGCCGATGACCAGAACCGTCTTCCGCGGAAACGCAAACTCGAACAGACTTTGCGAATCGTTGGTTTGCTCCAAGGCGACCAGCGCATGGCCCTCGGCCCTGAGACGCGCGAGCACGGGGGGCAGCGTCCGGTGAATCTCGACCGTCAGGGATTCGGATGCGTCCCTCGCGATTTTGTCAACCAGCCGCGCCGTGCCGCAGGCAATCAAACGCGTGACGCCAAAACAACCGGCCGCCCGGGCAATCCGCGAAAGATTGACGTTGCTGCGCATGGGTGGGCAGGCCACGATAAGCTCGCGCGGACGCGCTAGTGGCATGGAAGGCCGATGGCGCTGCTGTTCAAATTCGGTCATGATGTTGAAAAAGTGGGGCCAGCAGTCCCATCGGCGACAAGTCGATGCAAACTCCTGGCCCCGTGTAGCGTATAAAACGCTACGGTACTTGTGGGCGTCGCGGACGCTCCGGTTGTCGTCGGGGCGCGCGGAATTTTTGAATCGATCGTTCCTGGAGAAAGTGTGCTTTGGGCGATTCCGGCAATCTGAATCAGATCTTATGGCGCGATGAACTGCCTCGAAAAGGGACGCCGAATCACGCCCAACCCTCTATTCAAATTCTAATCTATCAAAACAACCCTGGGAAGATCGTTCTTTCCGGTTCCGGCGCAAGGTTGGCCAACAAGAGAAAGCACTGGGCAAACCATACCTTACCGCCATCGGCCTGATTCGACCAAACGCGCCAGTTGTGGAACCAGTCGTCGAGCGGCCCGCGAGCGATGGGAAAGGCACGCTTTGACAACTGCCCCCAACTCGCCAAACGTGCGGTGATATTCGACCACTTCAAAGAGCGGATCGTAGCCGAACCCATGCTCGCCGCGCGGCGCGAAGACCACGCGGCCGCGGCAAACGTCCTCGCTTTCCGCCGCGATCCGGCCCGACGGATCGGACAGGGTCATGTGGCAAACGTAATGGGCCGTTCGCTCGGCAAGCGGCGTGTCGCTAAGTTTGTCGAGCAGATAGGCATTGTTCGACGCATCGGTGGCGCCAGGACCCGAGAATCGGGCCGAGTAAATGCCCGGCGACCCGCCAAGCGCGTCAACCATCAGCCCGCTGTCTTCGCCAAGCACCCACCGATCAAGACGCCGGGCCTGTTCTATCGCTTTACACGCGGCGTTTTCGGCGAACGTGTTGCCCGTTTCGTCGACCTGGAAGGACTCGGGAAAATCGGCAAGGGTCTGGACGGTGATACCCAGCGGCGCGAACAAGGCGGCCAATTCGACCCCCTTCTTCCGATTGCCGGTCCCAAGCACTAAACACGGCTGGCGGTTCATGATTTGTGGAGTGGATTTCATCGGGCCCGCGAACGCCGCGGCTTACTTCATTTTCGCCGAATCGTTTGAGTCGGCCGAAGTATTGTATTTTCCCGGAAAAGACTCTGCTGGACAAGCCGGCAATAGCACCCTTGCACCAATTGCTCATATGGAACACGGCCCTCCGGCCGCTTCCTTACGGGCGCGGTTCGGTTTGGG
>JAFGAY010000345.1 GCA_016933425.1 Pirellulales bacterium | reverse complement strand
GAGCGCGGCCCTCCAGCAAATATCCCTATAAATCCGTTAACGTACTCCAGCCGGCGGGACCACTAGTCAATCCGCCCCCGATGGTGCAAAATAGTCACGTTCCGACGTGGACAAGCGACTACCGCGCCGCGTTCCGGGGCTGCCTGGCCCCCTTACCGGCCGCGGGCACCCGACCATCCCCCCTTTTTTGAGAGGCATTGACCCATGAGCTCAACCATTGTGGATATCCATGCACGGCAGATTCTCGACAGCCGCGGCAACCCAACCGTCGAGGTCGATTGCGTGCTGGCCGACGGTTCGTTCGGCCGCGCGGCGGTGCCCAGCGGAGCCAGCACCGGCATTCACGAGGCCCTCGAGCTGCGCGACGAGGACAAAGACGTTTTCCTTGGCAAAGGAGTAACCAAGGCCGTCGACAACGTCAACGAGGAATTGGCCGACGAGGTCTGCGGGCTCGACGCGCTCGATCAGGTTGGGCTCGACCAACGCATGATCGAACTGGACGGAACGGACAATAAGGGAAAGCTGGGCGCCAACGCAATTCTTGGCGTTTCGCTCGCCGCCGCCCATGCCGCGGCCGACCACGCGGGCCTGCCGCTTTATCGCTACCTGGGCGGCGTCGGCGCTCGGGTTATTCCGGCGCCGATGATGAACATCCTCAACGGCGGCCAACATGCCGACAACGACGTCGACGTTCAGGAATTCATGATCATGCCGCTGGGCGTCGAGACGTTCAGCGAGGCCATTCGGTGCGGCTGCGAAATTTTCCACAAGCTCAAGAAAGTCCTGCACGACAAGGGAAAAAGCACCAACGTCGGCGACGAAGGCGGATTCGCACCCAACCTGGCCAGCAACGTCGAAGCGCTCGAGGTGATTCAGGAAGCGGTCGATAAGGCCGGCTATACGCTCGGCAAGCAGGTCTTTATCGCGATTGACGTCGCGGCCAGCTCGTTCTACGACGAGAAGAAGAAACTCTACAAAATCGAGGGCAAGGAGATCGACTCGGCCGCGTTGGTCGATCTGGTGGCCTCGTGGATCAAGCCCTATCACATTGTTTCGATTGAGGACGGACTGGCCGAGGACGACTGGAACGGCTGGAAAATCATGACCGAGAAGCTCGGCGATCAAATCCAGTTGGTTGGCGACGATCTTTTCGTAACCAATACCAAGCGGCTCCAGCAGGGCATCGACCTGGGCGTAACCAACAGCATCCTGATCAAGGTCAACCAGATCGGCACGCTGACCGAGACGATCGACGCCGTGAATCTGGCCCGTCGCAACGGCATGACGACCATTATCAGCCATCGCAGCGGCGAAACCGAGGACTCGACGATCGCCGACCTGGCCGTCGCGCTGGGCACCGGCCAGATCAAGACGGGCTCGGCGTCGCGGACCGACCGAATGGCCAAGTACAACCAACTGCTCCGCATCGAGGAAATGCTGGGCGCCGCGGCCCAGTACGGCGGACCCTTGTTCCCCCGGCGCGGCTAAACTCCGCCGAAAAATCCGAACCGCGACCGTAAGGAAGCGGCCATCGACATTACGCCAAGGGCGTGACGGCGGCGAAAACCGCGTCACGCCCTTGGTTGCAAATCAATAACAAGTCACTCGCGCGGACTTCCGTCCGCGGCTACAACCCAGACTTGAGAACGTGTTTTAGACCTTGACTCCTGGCTCTCGACGCCTGTGACGATTCTCTTTGAAAGCCCGATTCCGGTTCTTTTTGCCGGCATTGTCGCCGCGGCCGTGCTGGCGATCGTCTTTTTCAACACGGGCCGCGTGGTTTTTCTGGCGGCCATCGCGGCGGTGGTGGCGCTGACGCTGCTGGGGGTGGCCGTCGAGCATTTCGTGGTGACTGAGCGCGAAGCGGTCGAAATGGCTCTCGACGGCCTGGCCGCGGCCATGGAAGCCAACGACAAGGACGCCGCGATCGCGTTTCTTTCACCCTCGGCCACGGCGACCCGGGCCCGGGCCGAGTGGGCCTTCGCGATGTTCGAGATCCAGCAGGCCAACGTGAGCAATCTCGAAATCGAAATAAACAACCTGACCAGCCCGCCGTCGGCGACCGCCCGATTCCACGGCTTTATCCAGGTCCGGGACCGTCGAGGCGACCTGCGCGGCGGCGAAAACTTCTATTTCACATTGAATTACCGTAAAGAGGGCGGGCGCTGGCTCCTGGTCAGCCACAAAGAGCAAATCGCCCGACTCGGCTCGGCTCCGACGGGGCAGGATTGATCGCGATTTGACGGCGGAACGTCGGCGAGCAAAAGGCTCGCCCGTCAACGGCCTCTCATCGCACGACAAAGGCATCGCTCAGCAGCCGGTTGTCGAAGTATCTTGGCACCGAACCCTCGGCCGCGTAAAGGTAGAGTGCGGCGATGACAATCGCGCTGAGGGCCGACGAAATCAGCCCGACAATAATCATGAGGATGATTCCCGCGACGATTCCCAGCACGGCCAGCGGGACCAGCCCGGCGTTCAGCGCCATGAATCCCAGCACCAACGGGACGAGAGCGACGAGCATGGCCAGGAAGACAATAAAGCCGATGCCGAAATTGGCCGTGAGCGCTTCGCCCCAAGTGCGGCGCAGGATCGACAGCGACCGCTTGGTGGCCTCGACGGGCCCTTTCTTTTCGATAACGATCACGGGCACGACGAAATAGGTCACGGCCGACCATGCCATGCCCAAGAGCCCCGCAACGATCTGACCGACGCGTTCGCTACGCGATTCGATCATTCGCAGGATAAGCCCGACCGTCGCGGCGACCAGCGCCCAGCCGAGGATTTGCGGGAGCCGGTCGGTCGCGGCCCGCAGTCCGTCGGCCACGGTCGGATCGCCTCCCTTGAACCGAATGATCGCACAGCCGACCAGGGCCGAGTTGAAAAACACGATCACGAAGTAGTTGACGAAATAGAAAGCAAAGAGAATCACGTAGGCCAAGGGATCCTGGGGAGCCGCCTTTTCCTCCAAAACCGTGTTCAGGTAGTCGGTTCCCCACAGCGGCAGCGCGAAACTGGCCAGCACGACAAGGCACGCCAGGCCGCTCATGAGCGGAAAAACGAGCAGCTCTTTGTCGAGCTTCAATACGCGCCAGCTTTCCCTGGCCAACTCCCAACCACGAGCCATTCGGTCGAACATGGTCGATTTCTCCCCTGGTTTCGAGAACAGAGACGGAAGTCGCGGGCAGGATGCCCGGTATGCCGCCTTATGGTTATATAGGTCACACTTTTTGATGAGCGTCGATCAGTGTGGATTAGCGTTCCGTGTGAAAACAGGCATCCGGTTCCAAAGTCGCTCCCTTACGGTCGCGGTTCGGTTTCCGGCTTGGCCGGCTGTCGGGTGATGGTCACCCAAAAGTCGTCGAGCGACCGGACTAGCATCATGATATGGTCGATGCGGACCGGTTTGCTGAGGTAACAGTGGCAGTTCAGGTCGCGGGCGTGGAGGATGTCTTCCTCCGCCCGCGAGGTGGTCAGTACGACGACGGGAATCTTGGCCAGCGAGTCGTCGGCCTGGATGTCGGCCAGCAGTTCGCGGCCGTCGCGTTTCGGCAGATTGAGGTCGAGCAGAATCAAATCGGGCCGCGGGGCTTCGGAGTATTTGCCTTCGCGGCGCAAAAAGGCCATTGCCTCTTCGCCGTCGACCGCCACGTGCAAGTTGTTGGTGACTTTCGACTCGTCGAGCATCTGCTGGGTTTCCCAGACGTCGTCCGGGTCGTCCTCGATCAGAAGCAGCTCGATGGGGTGGCCAATGAGGTAACTGGACATGGGCAGAAGAGGGATTCGAGATTGAGAATCAGGGATCGCGGACGCGGTTTAATGTACCGGGTGGCGGGGGGATTCCGCAAGAGATGGATAGTAATGTGCGCCGGGTGGTCGAGACAATTTCCGTTCCGACGTATAGAATTGGCCGAATGAACAACGAAATGGGCGTCGAAATCCTGTACGAGGAAGGGCCATGCCTGGTGGTCAACAAGCCGCCGGGCCTGCTGACCCAAGCCCCCTCGGGCATCGACAGCCTCGAATTCCGGATCAAGGACCTTTTTCGAAGCCGGTTGGGCCGCTCGGGCGAGGTTTATCTGGCCGTGCCCCACCGGCTCGACCGGCCGGCCTCGGGGGCCATGGTGTTTGCCCGGCACGTCCGGGCCGCACGGCGGCTCTCCGAGCAATTCGAGCGTCGCCGGGTCGAGAAGGTCTATTGGGCCTGCGTCGCAGGCCATGTGCTGCCCGAGGAGGGGACCTGGCACGACCTGGTCCGCAAGATTCCGGGCGAGGCCCGAGCCGAAATCGTCGCCGAAGGCCACCCCGAGGCCCAAATGGCCGTGCTGCACTACCGGACCCTCGGCCGGACCGACTGGGCCACCTGGCTCGAAATACGCCTGGAGACGGGCCGGACCCACCAGATTCGGCTCCAGGCCTCCTCGCGGTCCCATCCGGTGTTGGGCGACGAGCAATATGGCTCGGTGATTCCCTTCGGTCCCCAGGCCGAGGACCGGCGGCTTCGGGCAATCGCCCTGCACGCCCGGCGGCTGGCTTTTCGCCATCCGATGGGCCGTCAGACGGTCGACGTCACGGCTCCCGCGCCGGGGCCCTGGCGAAAATTGGGATTTTTTCTAGACTGACGGGTGGGGGAGTTTTTACCACGAAAGACACGAAAATCACGAAAAATGTGAAAAAATGGGCCGGGTTACGACCCGGTGGTACGAACCACACATGAGGAATGCTGCTGATGGCGTCGAACGACAAGGTTTTTGATCCGTTTGGGGCGCGCGATACTTTTGAGAGTGGCGCCGGGCCCGTGGGGCTGTACCGTTTGAGTCGGCTCGAAAAGCTGGGGCTGGCCGAGATCGATCGGCTGCCGTATTCGATTCGCGTGCTGATCGAATCCGTGCTGCGCCACTGCGACGGCTATCAAGTGACCGAAGCGCACGTTCGCTCGTTGGCCGGGTGGAAACCGCGCGAGTCGGGCCGCGGCGAGGTTCCGTTTAAGCCGGCCCGGGTCATTTTGCAGGACTTCACCGGCGTTCCGGCCGTCGTCGATCTGGCGGCCATGCGGACGGCCATGGCACGGCTCGGCGGCGATCCGCGAAAAATCAATCCGCTCGTGCCCGTCGATTTGGTCGTCGACCATTCGGTGCAGACCGATTATTTCGCGTCGGCCGACGCTCTGGCGCTCAATCGCGATTTGGAATTCCATCGCAATCGCGAGCGATATGAATTTTTGCGCTGGGGGCAAAAGGCCCTGGACAATTTCCGCGTGGTGCCGCCGTCGCTGGGAATCGTGCATCAGGTGAACCTGGAATACCTGGCCAAGTGCGTTGTGCTGCGCAAGGACGAGGCCGGTCCGGTCGCCGTGCCCGACACGCTGGTCGGCACCGACAGCCACACAACGATGATCAACGGACTAGGCGTGCTCGGGTGGGGCGTGGGCGGCATCGAGGCCGAGGCCGTGATGCTCGGTCAGCCCCTCTACCTGCTCGCGCCCGACGTGATCGGATTCGAAATGACCGGCCGCCTTGCCGCCGGGACCACGGCCACCGATCTGGTTCTGAGGGTAACCGAGATGCTCCGGGCCGAGGGAGTGGTGGGAAAATTCATCGAGTTTTTCGGAACCGGCGTATCGAGCATGACGCTGGCCGATCGGGCAACCGTGGCCAACATGGCGCCCGAGTACGGCGCCACGATGGGCTTTTTCCCGATCGACGAACAAACGCTCGTTTATCTGCGGCAGACGGGCCGCGCGCGGGCCGAAATCGAGTTGGTCGAACGCTATTGCCGCGAGCAACGGTTGTTCCGCGTCGACGGCGCACCGACGCCCGAGTACACCAAGGTGTTGCGCCTCGATCTGGGCACGGTCGAACCGAGTCTGGCCGGTCCGAAACGACCCCAGGATCGCGTGGCGATGCCAGCCATGAAGGCATCGTTCGGGCAGTCGCTCCGCGCCGGCTTGGACAAGCGGGGCTTCGCCGTGGCCGAGAGCGAGCTGGCGCGTGCCGAAAAAATCGAAATTGACGGCCGCCCGGCGACGATCGGCCACGGGGCCGTGGTCATCGCCTCGATCACAAGCTGCACGAACACAAGCAATCCGAGCGTCATGTTGGCCGCCGGATTGCTGGCGCGAAAAGCGGTCCAACGCGGCCTGACCGTAAAGCCCTACGTCAAAACGAGCCTTGCGCCCGGCTCACGCGTCGTGACGGATTATTTCGAGAAGGCCGGGCTCGACGAATATCTGAATCAACTCGGATTTGAAACCGTGGGCTATGGCTGCATGACGTGCATCGGCAACAGCGGGCCGCTGCCCGAGCCCGTGGCCGAGGCGATTCGCCGGGACAATCTGGTGGCCGCGTCGGTTTTGAGCGGCAACCGGAATTTCGAGGGCCGCGTGCATCCGCTGGTCAAGGCCAACTATCTGGCCAGCCCGCCGCTGGTGGTCGCCTACGCCTTGGCGGGGACGGTCGACATCGACTTGACGCGCGAACCGCTGGGCATGGACGCCGAGGGACGGCCGGTCATGCTGGCCGACGTGTGGCCTTCGCCCGAGGAAATCGAGGCGGCCGTGGCCGACGCGGTGTCGCCCAACATGTTTCGCACACAGTACGCCAACGTGTTCGATGCCAACGCCACGTGGAACCGCATTCCCGTCGCCGAAGGCGAGTTGTACGCTTGGAACGAGGCAAATACCTATATCCAGGAACCGCCGTTTCTGGTCGATCTGTCGAGGGAACCGCAAAAAATCCAGCCGATCCGCGGCGCCCGGGTGCTGCTGGCACTGGGCGATTCGGTGACGACCGATCACATTTCACCGGCCGGGTCGATCGCCGCCGACAGCCCGGCGGGTAAGTACCTCCAGTCGATCGGCGTTGGGCCGAAGGATTTTAACAGCTATGGGGCGCGCCGGGGGAACGATCGGGTCATGACCCGGGGAACGTTTGCGAATATCCGCATTCGGAATCAATTGGCCCCGGGAACCGAGGGCGGTTGGACGCGCCACCTGCCGGACGGACGGACGATGACCGTTTACGATGCGGCGATGCAGTATGCCGAGGAGGGCGTGCCGCTGGTCGTGCTGGCCGGCGCCGAATATGGAACCGGCAGCAGCCGCGACTGGGCGGCGAAGGGAACGTTTCTGCTCGGCGTTCGCGCGGTGATCGCCGCCAGCTTCGAACGAATCCACCGCAGCAACCTGGTCGGCATGGGCGTGCTGCCCCTCGAACTGGCCCAGGGAAAAACCTGGCAGTCGCTAGGCCTGTCGGGCGAAGAAACGTTCGACGTACCGAAGCTCGACGAAAGCCTTGTGCCCGGGGCCAAACTAACGGTCCGAGCGACGGCGGCGAACGGCAACGTCATCGAATTCACGGCCACCGCGCGGATCGACACGCCGGTGGAACTTGATTATTACCGAAACGGTGGCATTCTTCAGGCCGTGCTCCGCAAACTGGCCTGAACAAAACCGCGAAAATCACCGCAAGCTGGGTCGCAACCCGGGGCAATTGAAGATGATCGCCTTGACCTACCCTCAAGGCCGCGCGGCCACTTCGGGGGTCGGCGGAAGGAATTCCTCGGTGAATCGCGTGAGGTAGTGCATGCAGCTCTCGGCGCCGCGGAAACCGACGACGTTTCGGTCGAGGTCCATTTGCTGCGAGAGAATCCGGCCGGCATCGACGTCGAATCGCACGATCCCGTGGCTATAACGCTCGATGAGCTTGGCTTCGATCTCCGGACTGTGGATCGGCGTGAGCACCTGGTTGGCCACCTCGATCGTGGCCACGCCCGTCTTGACGTCTTGCAGCGTGAAAACCTGCTGGATAAGTATCGTTTTCGTCGCGCCCGTTTCCAGCCGAAGCAACATTTCGTGGCGGAGATTCCAACTTTCACCCACCGCGACCGGATCCTTCGGCAGCGGGATGGTGAGCTGCTGCTTCTCGTTCGAGGGGGGCTCCGGCATGAGCGGCTCGCGCTCGACCGTACTACCCCGGGCGTCGAGCTTGACCCGGGCCAACGGCTTGCCGATTCGCTCGGCTGCGCCTTCAAAACCTCGCGGCGGCGTTTTGTCGGCCCGGCTGTTGTAACGAACCGTTTTGCCGTCGTTGATTTTCTGACGCATGTCGACGTCGTCGACGGCCGTTTCGATCAGGGCGACGCCGTCGGCGCCGACTTCGATCACACGCCAACACTTCGTCGAGCGGCTCGCGCTTTCGGTCACCTGATTCGAGCCGCCGTAGGTCGCTTGAATCCGCTTGCGATGGACAACGTTCCACCTGAGCGTTTCGCCCGGCTGAAACTTGTAGCGAAGCGTGTATTTTTCCACATCCGGGACTCGGTTTTCGATGCCGGCGGATTGTGCCGACGGCTTCTTATCGTCCGAGGCCGCAGCGCCCATGGCTCGGCCGGCGGCGACCGGCGAGACAAGCAACATCACGACCAGGAGGTGTTGTAAAGTGCAAAGAAACAGAGTGTGGCAAGGCGTCATGCTCGCATCCTTTCGAGTCGTAAAATCGCGTTGGCGATTAAGTCCGAGGAAGAACGTATTTTTGAATCAGGCTTCGGCGATACTCACCCCCACCGGGCCTGCCCCGGTGGTTCAAGGTTTGGCAACTACGCGGCCAATCGGAAATATCCTTCATCAAAACACGCGCTACGTGCCATCGTTGCGGTGAAACCGCCCGCTCCAGCCGAGTTTTTCGCGAAGCGTGCGGTAGTAACTATGGCCGGGAGCCGTCACGAGCTTGAAACTTACGTCGGCCCGGCGCACCCGAACCCGATCGTGCGGCTTCAACCGGCACAGCAGTCGGCCATCGACCACGACCGACGTGTCCGTCAGCGGCCGGGCGACTTCCATTTCGAAAACGCAATCGGCCGAATCGACAACCGGACGATGGGTCAACGTGTGTGGGCTGATCGGCGAAACGACGAACGCCTGCAAACTTTTCCGCAGGATCGGCCCGCCGGCCGACAGGCTGTGGGCGGTCGAACCGACCGGGCTGCTGATGATCAAACCGTCGCAACTATACGTGGTTACGAGTTCCGAGTCAACGTAAAGATGGACGTCGAGTATGGTGAACGGAGACCCGTTCTGAACGGCCACCTCGTTTAACCCCAACGCCCGCTTGATCGTCCGGCCCTCGCGCAGGACCTCGCAGTGAAACATCAAGTGCTCGACCACTCCGAGCTCGCCGCGGCGAAACCGATCGAGCACGTCGAGCAATTCCTTGGGGCGGACGTCCGCCAGAAAGCCCAACTTGCCTAGATTAACCGCAACCACGGGCACTTGCCGGCGGCCCATCTGACGCGCCGCGTGGAGAATCGAACCGTCGCCGCCGATCACGACGGCCACGTCGGCCTCGATCTTGGCGAAACTTTGGCGGCCCGTGAAATCGCGGGCGGCGATCCGGTCCTTGGCCTCGATCAGCTTGGCCAACCGGTCGGCTTCCTCGACCACCCCCGGCCGGCCGCCGAACCCGAGCAATAGAATGCGCAAGCGACAAGACTCCGAATCAACGCCCTCTAGCGAACGGTTCGCATCTCCCATACGCCGGTTTCCTTTCCGAAAAAGGGGTCAGAACTATTTTTTCAGCACGTCCCCTGGTTTTCCGATGTTTCCCCCGAAAAAATAGTTCTGACCCCTTTTTCTCGGAAGGCGGAGGCGATGCCGGGGGGGTCGAGGCCTAGGTCGGCCAGCAGTTCGGCCCGCGAACCGTGTTCGACGAACCGGTCGGGCACGCCGAGCCGACGCACGCGGCTGGTGTCGAGCCCGGCGGCGTTGGCCGCCTCCAACAGCGCGCTGCCGAACCCGCCGGCGAGCATTCCTTCCTCGACCGTGAGCAACGCCGGCGACCGCTCGACGGCGTCCAGCAGCGTTTCGGCGTCGAGCGGTTTGACAAACCGAGCGTTGATCACCCCAACGTCCAAGCCCTGCTCACTCAGCAGCCGCGCGGCAGCGAGGCAATCGGAAAGCACCGTTCCACAGGCTACGATCGTCCCATCCTCGCCCACGCTGACGATCTCGGAAACGCCCGGCTCGATCGGCGAGCGCTCGAGCTCCGTCTCGACCGTGTTGGCCACGGCCTTGGGATAGCGAATCGCCGTGGGCCGCTCGTAGGTCAAGGCAAAACGGACCATCGCTTCCAGGTCCGCGGCGTCGCCCGGCGCCATGACCACCAGGTTCGGCAGCGGCCGAAGATACGTCAGATCGAACATTCCATGGTGCGTTGGGCCGTCGGGCCCAGTCAGGCCCGCGCGGTCCATCAGCAGCACCACCGGCAGATTTTGCAGCGAAACCTCTTGGAAAATCTGGTCGTAGGCACGCTGCATGAACGTGCTGTAGATGTCGACGACCGGCTTCATGCCCGATCGAGCCAAGCCGGCGGCGAAGGCCACCGCGTGCGATTCGCAAATGCCGACGTCGAAAAAACGTTCGGGAAATTTCTCGCGGACCGGTTCGAGCTTGTTGCCCTGGCACATAGCGGCCGTGATGACGGCCACCCGCTGGTCGCGGTGCATGACGTCGAACAGCGTATCGCGGACAACCTCGGTATAGGATCGGCCCGTTTTTTTCTTGAACGATAGCGAGCCGTTCGCCTGGACGAAGGGCGCCGGGGCGTGGAACGACGTGGGATCCTCGGCGGCCGGCGTGAAACCGTGCCCTTTTTCGGTAACCACGTGCAGCACGACGGGCCCCTCGAAATCGCGGGCCATCCTCAGGTATTTTTGCAACTGCGCGATGTTGTGGCCGTCGACCGGCCCAATGTAGCGGAAGCCCAGCCCCTCGAAAAGCATTCCACCGAGCAGACCGGCCTTGACGGCGTCCTTGAACTGCGAGAGAAACCGCTCGACCGGATCGCCGACAACGGGCATTTTGTTCAAAATCCGCTGAACTTCGTTTTTCAGCCCCGTGTAAAACGGCGTCATGCGGAGCCGGTCGAGATAGTCGCCCATCGAACCCACGCGGGGACAGATCGACATCATGTTGTCGTTCAGCACGACGGTGAGTTCCTTCTTGAGCCCGCCGGCGTTGTTCATCCCCTCGAACACCGTGCCGCACGAGAATGCGCCGTCGCCGATCACGGCGACGACGTGGCGCGGTTGGTCGGGCGCGAGGTGGTCGTCGCCACACCGCAAACCCAACGCCGTGCTGACGCTGCACCCGGCGTGGCCCGTCATAAACAAGTCATAAGGACTCTCGGCCGGATTGGGATATCCCATCAGCCCGCCCTTGGCGCGGATCGTGTGAAATTCGTCGTAGCGACCCGTGAGCATTTTGTGGGGATAAACCTGATGGCCGGTGTCCCAGATGAGCCGGTCGTGGCTGAAATCGAACGTGGTGTGCAGGGCCAGACTCAATTCGACCACGCCCAGGTTCGACGCGAAATGGGCGCTCCGCGTGCTGACCAGCCGGCACAACGCCTCGCGCATCTCCCCGGCCAACTGGGTTAGTTGCGGCTGCGATAATTCCCGCAGGTCGCCCGGCGAGCGTATCTGGGAAAGCAATTCGTCCATCAACGATTCCTTTCGAGGACATAATGGGCCAACGTCCGAAGATGGTCGGCGGCGCCGGCCAGCGGCGCAATCGCCTCGCAACCCGCGGCCACCAACGATTCCGCGCGGCGCTGGCTTTCTTCGACGCCAAGGATCGCGGGAAACGTTAGCTTTCCGAGATCCGAGTCCTTGCCAACCCGCTTACCCAACGCGGCTTCATCGCCGCGAACGTCCAGCAGGTCGTCGACAATCTGAAACGCCAGGCCGACCGAACGGCCATACGAGGTCAACGCGGCGAGTCGTTCGTGGCCGGCGCCGGCGACCAGACCGCCCAGGCACAATGAGGCCTCGATCAACGCGCCCGTTTTCCGTCGGTGAATGCCTTCGAGCATCTCGATGCTCGGCCCGGCAGCCGGCGGGGCGATGTCGTCGGCCTGACCGCCGGCCAAATAACGAGGGCCCGCCGCCATGGCCAGCGTCCGGCAACACGCGGCCACGACCGCCGACGGGCGATCCAATCGCGTCAGCGTTTCCATGGCCAGGGCAAACAGGGCGTCGCCGGCCAGAATCGCCATCGCCTCGCCGAAAACCTTGTGGCAGGTGGGCCGCCCCCGACGCAGATCGTCGTCGTCCATCGCCGGCAGGTCGTCGTGGATCAACGAATACACGTGGACCATCTCGACCGCGCAAGCGGCGGGCAGGGCCGGATCGGGCTGTTCGCCGCACGCCTCGGCCGCCATAAGCACCAAAAGCGGCCGAAGCCGCTTGCCCGGGGCCAACAGACTATAACGCATCGCCTCGGCCAGGGCGTCGGGACAACCCTCGCCCTGTTGCGAGTGACGGTCCAACGCGGCCTCGACCAGAGACCGCATCTGGTCGGCATGTTGGGTAAACAAACAAATGGACGTGTTGGTCATCGAGACGCGTAGGGCGGACATTGCCCACCAATTTCAGGGATTTCGGCGATGCGGAAATCTTGGGGGGCAATGCCCGCCCTACTCATGCGATCCAGACGAACTCGCGCCGACAGTCCTCATTTTAGAACAAGCGGGGTCCCTCGTCCACGCCGCCAATGCCTGCCGAAGGGCTGTCGTCCTCCCCCAAATGGCCGGGGCCTGCCGTCTTTTCCCCGTCCACCATCGCGGTTCGCCGCTTGCTCCGACGCCGGGCCTTGGCCTCGAGCCCGTCGGTGGGTTCGTCTTCCATGGGTCGGGTAATCGGGTTTCCCTCGGCGTCGACGCCGCTGAGCAACTCGACGCGCCGCTGAGCCCCGGCCAATAAGTCATAACAACGGCGCAACAGCTTGACGCCGCCCTCGTATCGGGCCAGCGACTCTTCGAGCCCGAGTCGGCCCTCCTCCAGCTCGTGGACCGTTTTTTCAAGCTGGCCCAGCGACTCCTCAAAGCCGGGCCCGGCCAATGGTTCCACCGTTTTGCTCTTAGCCATCACACGCATCCTCCCCCGTAGGTCAGGCTATGCCTGACGGCGAGGGATTAGGGATTAGGGATTAGAGATTAGGGATTAGGGGATTAGGGGATTAGGGGAACGTATATGCAACGTTTCCGAGATTAATAGCCGCGGGCGGAAGCCCGCGCGCGTACTGCAAAAAAACCTTATCGTCTCGCCATCCCATCACCCACTTTCAGCCAACTGCGCAACCGCCGGCTCGGCGAACAGAGCGCGGACGTTCGGCCGTGCCATGTAAACCGCGCCGAAGACGTAAAACGCGACCTGCGCCAGTGTCAGCAACACCGCAAACATGATCGCCACAATGGAAACCACATTGGTGACCGACTTCATGGTGTTGTCGAGCCCGGCCGGCATCTGCTGTCCCTTCGGCGCCGAGGTTTTCATGATGTCCGACATGTATTTCGACGTAACGGCCATCGTTTCGCGCTGCACGGCGATCGTGGGTATCAACTGCACCAGTTCGACGACCACCGCGGCCCAAAACGCGATAACCAACAAAGTCCGTCCCGCCGGTCGCAATCGAAGCGACCGGATCGCCCCGACGATCAGGCAGACTGACACCACCATTTCGACTATCAACAAGGGCAGCGTCAGCGGCAACCACCGGGTCGTGATCGTCTGGATCTCGCGCTGCATTTCCATTTGAAGGTCAAGCTGTTCGACGGGCATTCCCGATTGCTGGGATTTCATCATCTCTTGCATGGCCGGACCCACGACGGCGCCGATCATGCCAAAAAGCCCCATCAAAATGCCGATCGCGCCCAGCACGATGGCCGCGATGCACACGACCTGAAACCATCCGCTCGGTTTGTTCATGGTTTTCCCCTTTCACTCCCATTCAATCGTCGCTGGTGGTTTGGAACTGATATCGTAAACCACGCGATTCACACCCGGAACCTCGTTGATGATTCGGGTCGAAATGCGCGCGAGCAACTCATAGGGCAGGCGGCTCCAGTCGGCCGTCATGAAATCCTCGCTGTCGATCGAACGAACCGCCACGGCGTCGTCGTAGGTCCGCGCGTCGCCCATCACGCCAACGCTCTGTATCGGCAAGAGCACGGCGAACGACTGCGACGTTTTGCGATACAAGCCCGCTCGTTTGATTTCCTCGACCACGATCGCGTCGGCCTCGCGGAGCGTCGCCAGCCGTTCGCGCGTCACCGGGCCCAGGCAGCGCACGGCCAGCCCCGGGCCGGGGAAGGGGTGGCGCCAGACGATGTCTTCCGGCAACCCGAGCTGCAACCCGAGCTGCCGGACCTCGTCCTTAAACAGATCGCGCAGGGGTTCGATCAGCTCGAAACTCAGATCCTCGGGCAAACCGCCGACGTTGTGGTGCAGTTTGATTGTGGCGGCAGGGCCATCGAGCGAGCCGCCGCTTTCGATCACGTCGGGATAAAGCGTTCCCTGGGCGAGAAATCGGGCCCCTTCGATCCGGGCCGCCGCGTCGGCGAAGCAATCGATGAACACGCGCCCGATCGCCCGGCGTTTATCCTGCGGATCGACCAGGCCGGCTAGGGCGTCGAGGAATCGGTCCTTAGCCGGCACAACGTGCAGATCGGTTTTGAAGTGGTCGGAAAACTCGCGAATAACCGCGTCGGCCTCGCCCTTGCGCAGCAGGCCGTTGTCGACCAGGATGCAGGAAAGCCGTGGGCCGATCGCCCGAGCCAACAGCGCCGCGACGACCGCCGAATCGACGCCCCCCGACAACCCGCAAATGACCCGATCGTCGCCCACGCGCCGCCGAACCTCGTCGACGGTCTGCTCGGCAAAGTCGACGAGCCGCCACGTGCCGGCGCACCCGCACGTTTCCCGAAGAAAATTGCCAAGGATTTGCTCGCCGTGAGGCGTGTGGGTCACTTCGGGATGGAACTGCAATCCATAGATCGGCAACCGCCGATGACGCACGGCGGCCAGCCGACAGGTGTCGGTTTGGGCCAGCGGAACAAAATCGTCCGACGCCACGGCCACCTGGTCGCCGTGGCTCATCCAAACCTGCGTCTCGCGCGGCACGCCCGCCAGCAAGGCGTCGTCGGACGTGACCCGGCATTGGGCCCGACCATACTCGCGGGCCGGCGCGGGAGAGACTTGCGAACCGAGCGCCTCGCAGATCAATTGCATGCCGTAACAGATGCCCAGCACCGGCAGGCCGAGATCGAAAATGCCGGGATCGCATTTCGGCGCCCCGTCGGCGTAGACGCTCGAAGGCCCGCCCGAGAGAATGAGTCCCTTGGGCGCTAGCTCGCGGATCCGATCGGCCGTGATATCGTGGCGGACAATCTCGCAATAAACGTGCTGATGACGCACGCGCCTCGCGATCAACTGGGCATACTGCGACCCAAAATCCAAAACCAATACTTTTTCGTCGGCAACCCGGCCCACCGGCGGTCTCCTTGGCTGAAACTCTGTATTGTAGAAACCGGCAATGGAAGGTGGTAGGGGAGAGAAGTATTGGGGCCTGGGGATTTGGGGATTTGGGGGATATCGGGCAGTTGTGGCAAGCCCTTGGGGGCTCGGCCGTTGTCGCCCGAGCGGCCGACGGCTATCATAGCGGTGATGGCGTCCGTGAATGGTTGTTATCCTTTGAGAACATGAGGCTCACGTGCTCATTTTGCTGACCAACGACGATGGGATTTACGCACCGGGGCTGGCCGCCATGGAGCGGCAATTGCGGCGGCTGGGCGAGGTGTGCGTCGTCGCGCCGGCGGCCGAGCAGAGCGGAGTGGGCCATTCCATCACCTACCTGACGCCCCTGATTGTCAAGGAGGTCTACCACGGCGACCGCCGCTGGGGCTGGGCCGTCGAGGGAAGCCCGGCCGACTGTGTGAAAATCGCCGTCGACAAACTCTGTCCCCAAAGGCCCGATCTGGTTGTCAGTGGAATCAACGGCGGGCTGAACGCGGGAATCAACGTGCTCTACTCGGGCACGGTGGCGGCGGCCATCGAGGGAGCGTTTTGCGGCATCACCAGCATCGCCGTCTCGCTCGAATTCGACGAGCACGCCGCATTCGATCGGGCCGCCGCGCTGGCCCGCGGCATCATCGAACAACTGCTCCGTCAGGACGGCGGCCCTTCGCGGCTGTATAATCTTAACATCCCGACCGACGCCCTGGCCGGCACGCCCGTCGTGCGCCCCGTCCCCATGGCGGTCACCCCCTACGGCGACGAATACGAACGGCGGACCGATCCGTGGGGACGCGACTACTACTGGGCGACCGGCAACCCGCCGGTCGACGTCGCCGACGATACGGACCTGTCGGTCCTGGGCCGGGGCGAGGTGAGCCTCACGCCGCTGGCCTACGACATGACGGCCCGCGATACCTTGGCTCGAATGAAGCAATGGACCTTCCCGACCGAAGGCCTCCTGACCGCCGATGACGCCCCACCGGCGCCCCCGACCGCCGGCCCGATCGTCCGATCAATGAGGAAAACGCAGCGGGTGAAAAAAGGGTGAAGGAAGAAGCAAGAACGTGTTTTGATATTGCCATAATAGAAAATTCGTCTCCATAGTGTAGGCAGGGTCGCGACCTTTTCTTTACCCACATTTTGTCCCCAAGGGACATGTGACAATAGCCCAGCAGTTCACTGCTGGGTAAATGGAATAATCCATGGAAATAAGTCCCGTAGGGACGAACGAACGT
>JAFGAY010000056.1 GCA_016933425.1 Pirellulales bacterium | reverse complement strand
AGTATGGTCTTCAGATACGTGTAGCGTCTTTCCTAGGATAATAGCCGCGGGCGGAAGCCCGCGGTGGCGGCGTAATACACATCACACCCACTACAGTTATCTGAAGAATGCACTAATGCTGGTTTGGTCGTACTTATTAAGGCCGGGTCGCCGTCACGACCGAGTTCATCGCTTCGTCCTTGACGGCCAACGTCGGCTCGACAAACCCGGCCGCCAGGAGATCCTCCGAAAACTCCGCCAGCGTAAACGTCCCGCCGGTCGCCGTGGCCACAAGCATATTGACGGCAAAAAGAGCGCCGGCCCTGGGCTCGCTTCGCGAGGGTTCCATCACGACGTCGCGAATCGCCACGCGGCCCCCCGGCGCCAGCGCCGCGTGAACCTTGGCCAACAGCCGCCGGGTGTCCTCGCGCGAATGTTGATGCGCAATGGCGCTGACCCAGGCAAAATCGGCCCCGCCGGGCAGATCGTCCTCGTAGAAATCGCCGGCCACCAACGTCACACGGTCGGCAAACTCGGTGCCGGCCAACCGCCGCTCGGCTTGGCCGATGGCGTCGGGCAGATCGAACAGCGTCGCCGTGGCCCCGGGCGCCGCGCGAAGAAACGCCAGCGTCCACGTGGCCGACGCCCCGCCGACGTCCAATAGATGCGTGAATTTCGGCGGGCCAAGCCGCGCAACCAGCGCGTCGGCCGTGGGTCCCGAAAAGGCGTGCATGGCCGCCACAAACGCGGCCCGATCCGCCTCGGCGCCGCGGATGCTCGGTTCCGCCGCGGCAGGCTCGCCCGAGCGAACCACCCAGGCCAACCGGCTCCACCGCCGAAGCATGTTCATCCGGTGAAACACCATCGGCAAAACATTGCCCGGCCGGTTTTCGTCCAACAACGGACGCAGATCGTCAGGCACTGCGTAGAGTTCGGCCCGTTTGTCGAGCAACCCAAGCGACGCCAGGGCGTCGAGCAACGTCCGCATGGCGCGGCCGTCGCAGTTCAACCGATCGGCCAACGCAAGGGCATCGACCGATTGCTCGCCAATCACGGTAAACACGCCCAGCTCGGCCGCCGCGCCCAGCACGCAACCGTTCATGAAGGCCGCCGACATTTCGTGGAGTTGGTCTACGTCCATGGAATGCATTCTCGGTTTCAAAACCCGTAGGTCAGGCTGTGCCTGACGGATAACTGTGGATGAATGAACCCGCCGCCTGGGCCGCGATCCGGCCTGCGGTGGTCGCAATTGGAATTCCCGGGATATTGCCCCCGTCAGCGGGGGGGTCGGGCCGTGTGATTCCACCATTGAACCGCGCGCAACTCATTTTGTCGATACGCCGGGGCCGGGCAAGTTAGAATAGAAAGGAACCTTCACGAGGCGTTCTCTCATGCGAAAACACCAGATTCTCCTGTCAATATTCCTGGCCGCGATGCTGGCCGGCATGGCCCAGGCCCAGTTTAAAGAGAGCGGCCCGGCTCCCGGCGGCGCCGAACTCGGCGAGGCCAAGCCCGGACGTTGGAAGATCGGCGTCACGATCACCGCGGTCGGCGGCCCTTGCGCGGGCGTCACCGGCTACGTCCCGATTCCCATGGACTGGCCCGAACAGGATGTCCGCGTTGTCGAGGAAGACATTTCGACGTCGGTCAAAACGAGCCACAAAACGGTCGACGGCACGGTGCGGCTGATGGTCGTCAAGATCGGCCGGCTTGGTTCGGGCGAAACGGCCAACGCGCTGGTCACATACGAAGTCACGCATCGGCCCCAGTTGGCTCCCGAACGAACCGATCAATACGCCATGCCCGACGCACGCAAGATGCCGCGCGCCGTGCGACGCTATCTGAGCACGAGCCCAAAGATCGAGGCGAAGGACTCGAAGATTCGCAAGCTGGCCGACGAAATTCTTGAAAAAGATCCCTCGAACCAGTCCGACGACGACGCTCCCCCCAAAACCCCCGAACAACCGGACGACGCGGCCCAGACCGAATCCTCCGACGCCGAATCGCTCACGGCCTGGCAACAAGTCGAGGCAATCTACGATTGGGTCCGCGAGAACGTGAACTACAAACGGGGCCCACAGAAAAGCGCCCTCGAAACGCTCAAGGATCGCACGGCCGATTGCGAGGGAATGACCGCGCTGTTCATCGCGCTATGCCGCGCCAAGGGAATCCCGGCGCGAACCGTCTGGGTCCAAGGCCACTGCTACCCCGAATTCTATCTCGAAGACCCCGACGGCAAGGGCCACTGGTTTCCGTGCCAAGTGTCGGGCGACCGCTCCTTCGGCGGCATTCCCGAGACGCGGCCGATCTTTCAGAAAGGCGACAACTTCCGCCAACCCGGCAACACCCGAGAACACGTCCACTACCTCCATACGCTCGTGACCGGCAACCGAGCGGCGGGCAAACCCCGGGTGCGCGACGTCTGCGAAGCGGTCGACAAGTAGCCTACCGTTCCCGTAGGTCAGCCTACAGTCCCCGTAGGTCGGGCACGGGGTGACCTACGTCTACGGCTCTGCAATCCTGGAGAAACGTGCTCGGCCACGTCCGTTGGTCCGGCTGTTTGCGGCCACCGACGGAGCGTGGCCCTCCAAGGGGCAAGGGCACGCGGAAAGCCCGTGGGTTTCAAATCGACTCGATGTGCAGTCCCCGGCGGAGGCGTTCGCCGTGCCGGGCCTCGTGCAGCTTCGCGGCCACGTCGCGAACGTTGGCGATGCCCGGGATCACGAGGTCGGGATCCGACCGGTCGCTCGACGTGATGCGAATGGTTCCTACGCCGAAAAGCCGGTCGATAATCGTCTGCGAGTAGGCAATGTCGTCCATGTCGATCACCTCGATCAGGTCGGTCCGGTGGACCAGAATGCCCTTTTCGTGAAAAAATCGCTGCGAGGTGAGCCGGTAATGCACGCCCAATCGCTGCCGGGCGTAGACGACCACCAGATAGGCCCAAGCCAGGACGATTGCTCCCAGCACAATCCACCAAAGGGTTGGGCTGCCCGCGAAGATGGCCAGGATCAGAATTCCGATCGTCACCGCCAGACCGAGCATCCACGAGCCCATCATCGCCTTGCCGCAGTATCCCCCGCGCCAGAGTTCCTCTTCGACTACGTCCTGGTTGTTGCGTCGTGCCGACTCGATTGCGCCGCCGAGTCGTTCGCAAGCCGTGGCTGCGTCGGGGCTGCTTTCCGGACTGGTCGATTCGTGCCACGCGGCGGCCCGACTCGCGTCCGATTCGGCCGCCGACTCCCCCCCGTCGCCAACATTCAGCCGCTCGCCACATCGGTGGCAGAAGACCGACGTATCCACAACTTCAGTTCCACAGGCACGGCATTTCATGGCCATCAATCCTTCCGGCAGGGACAAAGGGACACGGTCACCGACTCCAGAATACCCGTTTCGCCGCGAAAATGCACTCCCAGCCTACGCCCAGAATCCGCCCCCCATCTTCCCCGCGGCTGAATAAAAAAAACACAAAAAAAGAAACAACCTTTCCGCCGAATGGGGAAAATCGTGGTTAGCCGTCGAGCCTGCTCGACGTTTGTTCAGAGCACGGCGTGCGAAAGCCGCGCGGCCGCGGCGACTCATGCCCCCACCACGTTTTGCGGCCGGCCCGCGAGAAACGCACGAACGTTCTCCACGGCAATGTCCATCAGCCGTTGCCGGGCCGCCCGGGTCGCCCAAGCGATATGCGGCGTAACATAGCAGTTTGTCGCCGAAATGAGCGGATTATTTTCCTCGGGTGGCTCGGTCGAAAGAACGTCGAGCCCGGCGCCCGCCAACCGGCCCGCATTGAGCGCCTCGGCCAGCGCGGCCTCGTCGACCAGCGGGCCACGGCTCGTATTGATCAACCATGCCGTCGGCTTCATCCACGCCAAACGCTCGGCATTGACCAGGCCCGCGGTCTCGGCCGTCAATGGGCAGTGGAGCGAAACGACGTCGCTTTGTCGGAACAGCGTTTCAAGCCCCACCACTTCAACCGTTTTGTCCGCTCCCGCCGCGGCGGCCGGATCGTGCACCAGCACGCGCATTCCGAGCGCCCGGGCCACTTCGGCCGTTGCCCTACCAATCCGCCCATGACCGATAATCCCCAACACGAGACCGTCGAGCTCGACAAGTTGCCCGTCCCAAAAACAAAAATCGTCCGACGCCGCCCAACGCCCCCGACGAACCGCCTCGGCATGATGGCCGACGCGCAGAGCCAGATTGAGCAGATGGGCCAGGACCATCTGGGCGACCGACCGCGTGCTGTAGCTCGGCACGTTGGTTAACACCACGCCCCGCTCGGCCGCCGCGCTCGCGTCGACGATGTCATGGCCCGTGGCCAGCACGCCGATGTACCGCAGCTTGGGCAGCCGCGCGAGCGTTGGACGGTCGAAGCCAACCTTGTTGGTCAGCGCCACCTCGGCCTCCGCCGCCCGGTCTACCGTTTTGCCGGCCGGCGTCCGGTCGAATATTTCGCACTCTCCCAACGATTCCAACTCGGCCCAACTCAAATCGCCCGGGTTCAGGGCGCAGCCATCGAGTACAACGATGCGGACCATAACCACCTCCAAAGCACCTTTACGCCGCCGCACATGCCGGCTACCATAACCAACCCCAGTCATTCAATCCGGCGTATGGGACAACCGCCCAGTTAGCCGCGACGCCGCCCAGTGTAGACGTTTTCGACCACCGACACAAACCACCTCCGATGGAGTTGTTGCCATGAATCTAGAAGGCAAAGTCGCATTGATAACCGGCGGCACCCGCGGCATCGGCGCGGCCACGGCCGTCGCCCTGGCCCGGCGGGGCGCCGACGTGGCCGTCAACGGGCGTTACGACGACGACGAGGCCCGCGCCTCCGTCGCGGCCGTCGAGGCGACCGGCCGCCGCTGTCGCCTTGTCCTGGCCGACGTCGGCCGTCCCGACGAAGCAACCCGCTGCGTGAACGACGCCGTCGATCAACTAGGCCGGCTCGACGTATTGGTCCACTCGGCCGGAGGGCCCACGCCCGGCCGATGTCTCGACGTCGCGCCCGAAGCATGGCACGCGGCTTTCGACGTCCACGTCCACGCCGTTTTCCACCTCGTTCGGGCCGCTGCTCCGGCCATGAAGCGGGCCGGTCAGGGGGCTATTGTGCTTATTTCGTCAGTCGCCGGCATTAGGGCCATTCCCCGACTGATCGCCTATCAGGTCGTCAAAGGCGCTATTCCGCAATTCGTCCGAGCACTGGCCTGGGAACTGGCCGACGACCGAATTCGCGTCAACGCCGTGGCCCCCGGCATCATCGCGACCCGATTTCACGCCGGACTGAGCCCTGACGAACGAAAACACAACTGTGACCATCGCATTCCGCTGCACCGCGAAGGCACGCCCGACGAGGTTGCCCAATTGATCGTCGAACTGGCCACCAACGAGTACCTGACCGGCGAAACCATCCCGATCGACGGCGGTCTGACCATGCGAATCGCCTAGCCAAACCAACCGAACCGCACCCGTCAGGAAGCGGCCAACTCTCGCCTCCCCCCCAACCCCCCCGTTAGTGCTCATTTTTCACCAGAAAACTGCCCTGGACACGCCATGGGCAATCTGGGACACTCCGGCCCCACATTTCCCAGGCTGGTGGGCATGATATGTTCCGTCGTCTGAAATCAACTCGACATGGCTCCCGCCTCGGCTGGCTTCTCGTCGCCTTGCTGGCGATAGCGACCGGCATGGCCGCCGGGGGCTGTGGCGCATTGAATCTTCGGGGAGATTCCTTCCCCCGCGACGAAACGTTCTCTTGGAGCGGCCGTACCCGACAGGCCGACGGCGAAGTCGACTGCATCGGTTTCAGCAACAAGGCCCGGCAAATCGAACAAGAATGCGGCGCCCGCTAAACCGGTTTCCGCGCCACGGGAAGGGCCGCGCTCCGTCGTGCCCGCATGTGACGGGCTATCTCGGATCCAACAATGCCATTTGGCGTTCTGTTGTTGTGGTTGCGCTGGTTGAGGTCGCAAGGGCGGACTACCCAGGCCTCTATAACGGCCTCCATGCAGCCCGATCCATCCCACGGCACTACCATCTACGCGAGCCTCATGCCTGGATGCTCAATAACGGTCTCCAAGCAGCCAGATCCATCCCATTCCCGCCACGCCCCGCAGCAAAATGGTCGCCAGAAGGTAAAATGCGTAGTGGAGGCACCCGGCGCCGAAATCCAGGTCGTAGCAAGCCAACGCCGCGAGTCCGCCCATGATGATGAATGGGGGCGCCACCAAAAACCAACTCCACACTTCGCCCGAGAGGATGAACGTCGATGCGTGCCCAAAAACGGCCCAAAGCAGCACATAGGCCGCCGCGCAGATCGCCGTTCGCGCGGCAAGTGGTCGGGTCGTGAACCGGTTGAGGCTTTCCTCGCTGCGGATCAAAAGATAGCCGGCCAGCGCCAGCGGGGGCGAAACCAACACGAGCGCCGACGCGCGAACCACCCAATACCGCTGAAGCAATCCCCCGGCAAGCCAGGCCGCGACGAGAACGCCAAATACGCCGGCCGCCACGGCCGCAATCATGGTCGGCGAAACACGAAGCGGTTCCCGCTCAATGGGTTTGAGTATCAGCCGACCGCCGGCGCCGCGCCCCCCGTGCTCGAATAGCCCGGGCGCATGAACCTTGACCTGCTCCTTGGCCGAAGGCACGCGGATGGTTGCCCCGCACTTCGGGCACGCACCCGACCGGCCGGCGAACCGACTGCTCACCTTGAATCGAGCCTGACAACCGGGACACGTAATCTTGATTGACATGCCACCGTCCTACTCTCCCTCGGCCAGGTCGCGCTCGGTCACCATGTGAAAGCCCTTGGCGTGCAGCGTTTCCTGACCCATCTCGATATTATCGACCATCAGAGCGACGGCCGTGCGGCCGTGAGGACGCACAAACAGCGGATAAGCCTGGATGATGTTCACCTCGGCTTGAAGCAGAGCAGTGCAGATTTCCAGCAGGGGCTGAGGGCTCTCGGGCATCTCAACCCCGATGAGGTCGCTTTCGATGATGGCCAGCCCGGCCCGTTCGAGAATTTCGCGGCCCCCCTCGGGATCGCTCAGCAAGAAACGGACAAACGCACATTCCGACGAGTCGGTGATCGACAGGGCGACGATCCGAACTTTGCTCCCCTCGAACCGGCGGACCACCTCGAGCAATTGGCCAACGCGATTTTCCAGAAAGACGGTGAACTGACGGATTGAAGGATAGTTTCGACCTCGAATGGTCGAAAATCCCGTCCCGGCGCCATGATCGATACTCATCGGACATGCTCACAATCTAAATGAGGAACGACGTTACCCTCGCTGGCCGGAGTCCATGTTGACATGCGACACGCGCGGCCAACGCCCGGTCTCCATCCGACTGTCATAGTCTCCGGTGAGCCGCGACATTGAAAAATCCGCTCTAACTATAGACGTATCGGCACCTTAGATCAACCTATTGACTTCGCTTTGGCGGTTCGCCATAACCAGCCGGCCAAAAAATAACATATCCCCTGACCGGCTCATGTCAGCACAAAAATTCGTTGCATTATATCCATATTCGCCATTTTTACGCTTCTCGCATGACCCAGCTTGACATAGGCCAGTCAATCGGAATGTTACATTTCTGAGGACGTTTTCCTAATAACCCAATTTTTTGGGTCCCATGGCCACGATTTAGGGTGCCATGGCCATGCTTGCCGTGGCCATGCTGCCGGATACACGATCTCAACAACGGTGAACATGTCGACCAACTTCCAATTTTTGACACCCTCCATATTCTCCGTGCCCCCGTGTCCCGTGCCTCTGTGGTGAGAAACCCGCCCAAGTGCAGGCTCCTTGTCGTTTACCCCGAGAGGGTGGATAATGGGTGTGGAAATAGGGCTATAACCAAAAGAGGTGTCCTCTGCCGACAACTCCCCAAAAAACGCTAACCCTGTTCGACTCGACGTGCCTGATTGTCGGGATCATCGTTGGCGCGGCCATTTTTGAAACCGCGCCCGCGGTAGCCAGGGCCGGCGGCTCGCCGGCCGGGATGTATGCCCTGTGGATCGTCGGGGGCTTGCTGTCGCTGGCCGGGGCGCTGTGCTACGCGGAACTGGCCACGACCTATCCCCGCGAGGGCGGCGACTATGTCTATTTGAGCCGCGCCTACGGCCGCTGGGCAGGATTTCTGTTCGGCTGGATCCAATTGGTCGTCGTCCGGCCCGGCGACATCGCCCTGATGGCTTTTATCTTCGCTCGCTACGGCGCGTCGCTCGCCGCGCCGGGCATGAACGTCGATCATGGACGCGGCCTGGTCTTGAATCTCGCGATTGCCTGCGGAGCCGTCGTGGTTCTCTCGGTCGTCAACATCTTGGGCGTTCGCCAGGGAAAATGGACCCAAAACGCTTTGACCATGACCAAGATCGTCGGCGTCGGCGCGGTCCTCGGCGCGGCCATCTTCGCCGCGCCCGACACGCTGCCCAGCTCGCCGCCCGCCGAATCCCATCCACCGGGACTGACGCCTCTATTGGTCCTAGCGCTGATTCCCGTCCTGTTCACCTACGGCGGCTGGAACGAAATGGCCTACGTCGCGGCCGAAGTGAAACAGCCCCAGCGCAACATCCTTCGCGCGCTAGTGCTGGGCACGGTCAGCGTGATGGGACTGTACCTGTTGTTGAACACCGCGTTTCTGCGAACCCTTGGGTACGACGGCCTCGCGGCCTCCTCGGCCGTCGGCGCCGACGTCGGCGAAACGCTGCTGCCGCGCGTCGGCGGAAGATTTATCGCCGCGCTGATTTGCATCGCCGCGCTGGGCGCCGTGAATGGTCTGATTTTCGCCGGCGCGAGGATTTCCTACGCACTGGGGAGCGAACATCGTCTTTTTCAACGGTTGGGCCGGTGGAATCCCAAGACCGGCACGCCCGTCTGGGGACTTGCCGTGCAAGGTTTGTTGGCCATGGCCATGATCGTCGGATTCGGCTCGTTCGACAGGACGATCCTCGTCACGGCGGCGGCCGTCTATTGTTTCTACGCGGCCACGAGTCTCGCCGTCATCGTCCTGCGGCGCCGCGAGCCCAACGTACCGCGTCCCTATCGCGTGACCGGCTATCCGGTCGTGCCGGTCGTTTTCGCGGCGTGCTGCGTATTGCTGATTTACGGCGCACTGACCGAGAAACCCGTCGAGGCGGGCGTTTCCATGGCCGTCCTCGCCGCCGGCTTGCCAATCTATTGGCTCAGTGCGCGCATTGGAAAGACGAAATCGACGAGTTAATTCGAAGCGGACAGACCTTCCGTCACCGAATCGAAATATCGGGCACACTGGGCCACTTCGTCCAGCAGTTGCGGCGTTTCATGCTCGTATTCGATCGAAAAGACCCCCTGAAACCGCTGCCGCCGTAGTTCTTGAAGCAGTTGGCGGATGCCGGCCTTGCCAGTTCCCCAAGGCACGTCATGCGCGTCCATTTTGCCAAATTCGTTCAGATCCTTGAGGTGGAACGAGATGATTCGCCCTTCGAGGGCTCGCACAGCCTCGAACGGCTGTATGCCCGATCGCATCCAGTGGCCCGTGTCGCAACAGGCTCCGACGCGCTTCGAGCGGTCTTTGCACGCGGCCAGCACCGTCCGATAATCCCAGTAGTGCGAGGGCTTGGGGTGGTTGTGGATGGCCAGGTTGATTTCGTACTCGTTGCACAGCTTGTCGAGCGTGTCGAAGGCGTCCTCGGAGGGTTCGGACACGAGGGTTTCGATGCCCATGTCCTTGGCGAAGTCGAACGTTTTGCGCGACTCGGCTTCGTCTTTGCCAAGACGGCAAACGCCGAAATTGACCATGGCAACCCCCGCTTCAGCAAGCCGCCGCTTGACCTCCTGACGCGTATCCTTGTCGAGGCCAACGCCCATCCGCGCGGGATTATCCTTGCTAAGTCGCTGGCCCGGATGTGCTTCAATGTATCGCATCCCCGCCAGGGCCGTTTTCTCGACGGCCTCGAAGAAGGAAAACGAGCGGAACGTGTAGACCTGACAACCCAGTCGCCACCCAAGTTGCTCGGCAGGGCTCACCTTGGCGGAAGACGGCGCGGCGCCCGGCGGAAGCGGATTCTCGGGCGGGAGCGGCTCGGCCTTTAGCCAGGATCCCAGAGTCAGCCCCGCAGCCCCCATTCCGGTGGCTTTCAGGAAGGCACGTCGGTTGGAGCGATGTTGCATGATGTGATCCTCACTGGTTGGGAGTTGTTTCGATATTCTCATTTTAGAGGCAACGTGCTTCGAGTAAACCTGGCCCCCGGCCTGTCTTTGTTTGTTGTCTGACATGGAGGGCCACGCTCTGTGGGGTGGGCCGCGCGTGACGAATTGCCGCGGCCACGACGGAGCGTCGCCCTCCAGGCGTGGACCTCCGTACGGTCGGGGGGGGAGTGCATTGTTGTTTGGTCTTAGGCCAATTACAATGGTACTCAGAAAGCTCTTCTTCTGCTAATCTGGTCGGTCGCCGGCGTTTCTGGGTCGTATAACGGTGCGTCCTTGGGTCGGTGAGCGGGCAACCTTGTCCACGGAACAACTTCGGAAAAAGGGGGCGCCGGCCGTTTTTCTCGTGAGGCCTGGACGGCCTTGGGGAGCAAATATGGCCAAAGGCGCCTGATTCCTTAAAAACGTCGAGAGCCAGCATGACGTCTAGTAGTCGATCCAACGACGCTTCGTCCGGCGGAACGCAGCCGCACGACGAACGCGTGGTTCTGCGCCCTGGCGGCGGCGGACCGGATCGCGACGATCAACAGACCGTCATCTCGAACCGTCCGCCCCTTTCACCCGGTTCGGCCGACAGCGCCGACGGTCAGGAGCCGGGCAATCTTCGGCCGGGCGACGTCGTCGGCCATTACCAAATTCTCGACTACGTTGGCGGCGGGGGAATGGGCCGCGTCTTCCGCGCTCAGGATACCCAACTCGATCGTCTCGTCGCACTGAAGGTGCTGCCGCGCGAGCAGGCCGCCGACGAGGAAACGCTTCGCCGGTTCCGCAACGAGGCTCGCTCCGGCGCCCGACTCGACCACCAAAACATTGCCCGAGTCTATCACGTCGGCGAGGATCAGGGTTTTCCCTACCTGGTCTTCGAGTTCGTCGACGGGCCGACCATTCGCGCGTTGGTCGAGCAGCGTGGACCGCTGACGTTGGCCGAGGCCATCAGCTACACGCTTCAGGTAGCCGACGCCCTGGCCCATGCCGCCGGACACGACGTTGTCCATCGCGACATCAAACCGTCGAATCTTATTGTCACCGGGCAAGGCCGCGTCAAAGTAATCGACATGGGTCTCGCCCGAATCCAACAAGACGACGCCGGCACCGATTTGACCGCCAGCGGCGTGACCCTGGGAACCTTCGACTACATTTCGCCCGAACAGGCTCGCGATCCGCGCGTGGTCGATACGCGAAGCGACATTTACTCGCTGGGTTGCGCGTTTTTCTACATGCTCTCGGGTCGTCCTCCTTTTCCCGAGGGGACGGTTCTTCAGAAACTATTGCAACATCAAGGAGACAAGCCGCCGGACATCCGCGTGTTTCGGCCCGAATTGCCCGACGAGGTTTCCCGCGTCCTCGAAAAAATGCTGGCCAAGGATCCGAACCACCGTTATCAAACTGCCATGGAATTGGTGGAACAGCTTCAATGGCTGGCCGAGCAACTGGGCTTGCAGCCGTTGCGGGCCGGCCAGTCGATATGGTCTGTGCCGCGCAAGGCGTCTATTCCTTTCTGGCAGCGGCATTTTCCATGGATGGCGCCGGTTGCCGCGTTGGTGTGCATTGTCCTCGCATTGACGGCCTTGTGGCATTTTCCCGCGACGACCGAAACGGAAGCGCCGCTGCTGGCGTCGGGCAACCTCGCAGTCGAAAGTTCCGAGAAGCCCGCATCGACGCCGAGAGAGGAGCCGGCGGTTCCTCCCGACGCGGGCGCGCCGGCCGTCGGCGATAGCGCCCGCCCGTTTCCCTCGCCGTCCGAAAAATCCTTGCCGGCGAACACGGATTCACCGGCCGACGCCAACCGTTCTCTCTCGCCGCGGCCCAATCGGACCAATCCCGCCGCGTCAGGGCCCGATGGGGTCAACGGAACTCCGTCCCCCGAGGCAATTCCCAACGGTGCGTCGTCCCTGCTTGCCGGCCGCGGTCCTTGGAACGCGCCCGAGCCGACCTCGGGCATGGAGATTTCGATCGATCCGGCCGTTTTGCCCGAGAGCATTTCTCCGGGTGATTTACGTTTGCCGTCGGTTGCGACGGGCGTTCTCACGGTTGGCCGCGGCGATGGAAACGCCCGGGATTATCCCACGTTATCAGCCGCGTGTGCCGCGGCGCAAACCGACGACATCATTGAATTGTGCTACAACGGCGCTCGCAAAGAACGGCCGATTGATTTACCCAACGCGAAGCTGACGATTCGCGCGGGACAAAACTATCACCCGGTCGTCCTTTTTCAACCCGATCAGGATGACCCGGTCGAGTATCACCGGAGCATGTTCACCTTGGCCGGGGGAGAAGCGACGATTATTGGCGTAATCATTGAGATGCATTTGCCGCGGGAGTTGTCGGGCAGTCGTTGGACCTTGTGGGAATTGGGGGAAGGCGCCCGGTTGTCGCTGCGGCAATCGGTGATGACGGTTGCCAATCCCTATGGCCAGGACGCCGCCGTGTTTCGCACGAAGTCGTCGCCGGCGCTTGAATTGGTCAGGACGCGCGTGGCGATTGACACCTTGATGCCGGTCGAGATTTCGCTGACCGATTGCGTGATACGCGGCCAGGCGGTCATGTTGCTCGAAAAGTCGCTGCAACCGGTTCGGTTCGATTGGACCAATGGGTTGCTGGCCACCAACGAGTGGCTGGTTTGCGTGCTGGGAGGCGACCGCAATCCCGAACCCGGCGAGATGATTGAATTGCGTTTGAAGCACGTAACCGCTCGCGTGGACAAAGGCCTGTGCTTGCTGGACGATCGGCGGATGGCCCCGTGCCAGTTGCCGGTCAGGATCGAATGTTCGGACAGCCTTGTCGTGATGGCCTCGTCCCAAGGGGCCCTCGTCGAGCAATTCGGCGAACATCCGACCAATCTCGAGGAACCCTGGTTCACCTGGACCGGCAACCGGAACGGTTACCAGGGGGTGAGCGTTTTCTGGCGCGTGAATGATACACGGCCGGGCAGCGCCGCGAAACAGTTCGATTTCGATCAGTGGCGCGAGCACTGGCCCGAGCAGGAAATTCATTCGCGGGTCGGCACGATTGATTTCGCGGTTCCGTTCGATTCGAGTCGGCCGGTCAATGCCGCGCACACGACCGATTTTCGTTTGGGCAACTCGCCCGAAAACTGGGCTCGCGGCGGCGCGTCGGATGGAAGCGACCTGGGAGCCGCGATTGATCGGTTGCCCGCGAATTCGGACGTTTCGCCTTGGCCCGCCATTCTGCCGCGCCAGGTGCCCGCCTGGATGGCTCCAATCAACGACATCTTGCATCCGAAGCAGGCCGAACCGCGACCGTAAGGAAGCGGAACATCGAGCCGGTTTTTTTACTGCCGCTTCCTGACGGTTTCGGTTCGGTTTTTTGGAATCACCGAGGTCGGTAGTGGCACGAGGCCGACATGCCGCGTTTCTCGAAATAACGCTGGTGATATTCCTCGGCCCGATAAAACGTGGACGCCGGTACGATTTGCGTGACGATCGGCCGACGGTGGAGGCCCGAGCGCGAAAGACGCTCTTTCGAGGCAACAGCCGACTCGCGCTGGGTGTCGTCGTGATAGAAAATGGCCGAGCGGTATTGCGAGCCGACGTCGGGCCCTTGCCGATTCTCCGTGGTCGGATCGTGGCAGTTCCAAAAGACGTCCAGCAGTTGTTCGTAGCCGACCCGCGCGGGATCAAAAACCACTTCGACCGCTTCGGCGTGGCCCGTCGCGTCGGAGCAGACGTCTTCGTAGGTTGGGTGCTCGGTGCGTCCGCCCGTGTAACCCACGGTCGTGTCGACGACGCCCTCGACCTGGCGAAATACGGCCTCGACGCCCCAAAAGCATCCGGCGGCAAACGTTGCTATTTTCATGGCAAGGTTCCACTGGTTGGCGGACGTCAACGGCGAATCGTGTTTTTTTCCACTTTATCCCAGAACGGATGAAACCGGTCGGCGCGGCGGCGGGCATCTTCGAGCATGACCGACAGGTTGGGCTTTACAAACGGTTCGCCCCGATTGACGTCCTTGCCGTCGATCACAATCTTGACCCGGCGCTCGAAGTCGACCATCTTGGGCGAGAGCCAAACGGTCACGCGAGACGCTCCCGAACGGACGCGGATGCCGTTGCCCGGCGTCAATGTGCCTTGCGTGTTCATCGGCCGCTTGCCCCGCACCGACCAGTTGGCCGGGTCGACGACCGATCGTTCGGGCATTCCCTCGACCTCGACCCACCAGAAGAAATTGTCAAAGGGCCGCATCGAGTCGCAGGAAAACTCTCGCGGATAAAAATCCCGCTTGCAACGGCCCATCCAATCGAAGATACGGAAGATTTCGTCGTAATAGTGCTCATGGCCGCGCCCCAGGTACTCGACCACGGTGGCGTTGAATCCATGATTCAAATACCGATCGAATTCCGTCGCGTTTTCGGCGATCCATTGGCCGTCTTTCTCGCCCCCGACAAAATAAAATGGAACGTAGCGGGCGTTTTCCCAGTAGTGGGAGCAATAGCGCGCCGCGCGGGCCACGATCGGAATGACGCCGGCCCACAGATCGGGATGCGCAAGCCCCAGGTCCCACGCGGCATCGCCGCCGGCCGCGTGGCCCGACAGGTAAACGCGATCCGTGTCGATCGAAAAACGCCGGCAGGCGTCGCGCAGACAGTCGAGCACGGCCGCGTGTTCGCGAGCCGAATAGTGATACTTCCGCTGGCCTTCCCGCGTCCAGTTGGGCGCGACGACCAGATAGCCTTGCCGGCCGGCCTGGCCGTTGCGCCGCCCCTTGGCCGACGGTGACCCGGCCCACCAGTCGATTTGTTGCTCGGGCGTCGAGCCGGCGCCGTGAAGCGTCACAATGGTGGGATACGTGCGGTGCGGATCATATCCCGGCGGCGTCTGGACGCAATAGCGCACGGATGGACTATCCGGCAAGCCCTCCACCTCGAAGGAATAAAAGCCCGACGGATTTTCTTCCGTCGCGTCGGCCAGCGGCGGCTTCATGTGGACCAGCAGCCCGGCGACCGTGCGCGGGGCCGACGCTTCCTGCGACGCCATTTTCTTGAGCAATTCGTCGCGCCGGCCCTCCGACGGCTCGACCAGGTAGTCGCGCACCAGGTTGCGGACCTCGAACGCTGACAGGGCGTTGGGCAGGTTGGCGGTCGCCGCGTCGCTTCCCAACAACCACCCGCTCACGGCCAGCGCGAGGCGCTCGCCGGGCCCCATCGATTCGTCATTCATGGCCAATCGAAACGCGGCCATTCGATCGAGCGTGTTCATATTGAGTTCCCGCTCGATCTCCTTGGCGATGGGTTCGATTCGCTTCTGGAGCTGCGCGTCGTCGAGCTTGGCCAAAAGGCTTTTTATTCCAGCGATGATTTCCTCGCCCTGGGCGCGCCGATTTTGATATTCCTGGAGCAACTCGCGGACCTCTTGCAAGATTTCGCCCGCCACGTCGTCCGAAGGGAAACTTTCCAGGCCCGACCAGACCAAAGCGTGCTGGCCGACGTCGCGCCGACGCTTGAGTTCGTTGACCAGCCGTTGGGCGCTCAACTGGCGCACCTGGCGGAGCGACGGCGCGATTTGCTGACCCACGGCCTCGTCGCCGGCGTGCTTGGCCAGAATCGCTTCGAGAACCTTTTGGGCGTCTTCATAGCGCTCCATCTGCAAATAGAACCGCGCCACGTTCTTCTGGGTCTCGACACTGTCGGCGCTGGGACCCTTGGCCAACAGCTTGGCCAGAACGTCGCTGGGCAACGAGGTCGTCGGAATGCGCGTTTCCCAGACGTGGGTGATTCCCTCGACCTTGGCCCACTCAGGCGTCAGCTCCGATATTCCCTGGACAATGTCGACCGGATCGCGAGGACCTTGCATCGTGATGATTCGCCGGCCATGCTCGTCGAAGGGCCCGACGCGCAGGATGGCGCCGGTCGAGGCAATTTCGGGGCCGACATGCTTGGCCCGTTGGGGAATCTTCACAGGCCGCAGCGGCGCGCCGCGTTGGGGAAACCGCTCTTCCTGCCAACGGCGTTTCGACACAAAGGTGCGCCGCATATAGTCGTCAACGAACAGAATCCGCTGGATGACGTCCTCGCCCAGCGGCCGCGGCTGCTCGGCCACGCCGTAGGTGTAGCCCTTGCCGCCGACCAATTCGCGGCCGTCCTTCAGCTTGACGATGATGTCTTCCGCCGACGAGGTGGAAACGGCCACCGCCGCCAACAGCCACGCAACAACACACGCAACTCTCAACGGGAATGAAATCCGTGAAAAACGTTCGACCATGGGTAGCCCTCCGTTCCGGTTCCAACGAGCAACGAGGAAGGTCGCCAAAGCGACAACGTTCATATGAACGTTATTGTGACGTTCAAGTGAACGTTGTCAAGGGAATTTCACGCGAATCAGGAGGTTCTTGGTGTGTGGCTTGGGGACCGGCCCCATGCGAGAAAGAGAAGAGCAGCATATTGCCTGTATCCTTGCCTTTTCCCCGTATCCGCGCGTTCCCCGAACGACTTGCGACCAGGAGAAAATCCTCGCCCGGCCACCGGTTTCATTCTGTATCGGTTCCCGCCGAAGTCAAGAAACTATTGCCGAATCGTGACCTTTCGCGGTGATAACTTTGCCTGGGGCGTCCAACGTCGATTGCCAAAGCAATTGCATGGCGGGGGCGATCAGCCCCCCCATGAGTTGTCCATTTTTTCACCATATGAAGTCAAACTGGCAGTAATGCGTCGTCTTTACTGGTTGCATCCTTGTGGAAATGCCCATAGCCGGGGTAAAAAGTAGACGTAACATCCAACCCATAATTCTCCCTTTCCCCAATGCCTCGAACTCCAATGTCCCGAAAGCCTGTTTCCCATCGGGTCCTTTCCGTGTTGGTTGGCGCCGCGCTCGTGCTTATCGTGGCCCTAACCGTTGCGTTGGTCACAGGCCATGTGTTGGGAAAGATGGGCGATGCCCTGGGGCAAGGCGTTTTGGACGCGGTGGCCCTGGGTCTGGGGATTGTCTGGGGCGTGGACGTCGTTTGTCTCGTTCTGGCCCTCGGCGCGAACACACTGGCCGAAGACGAAAATTCACCGGACGAGCCGCGTTAATACTACAGCGCTAGGTGTGGGCAACCAACAATCACAACCCCAAAAAACACCAGTAGTTGCGGAGTATTTGTCGCCAAGTCTTTT
>JAFGAY010000344.1 GCA_016933425.1 Pirellulales bacterium | reverse complement strand
CTCGACCTCGACGTCGGGATTTTCGAGTTTCATCAGCAGATCGCCCTTGCGGACCCAATCGCCGTGCTTGACGAGCATCTGCTTGACCGTGCCGTCGACCCGGGCGAAAACGTAGTTGCGGTTCTGGGGTCGAAGCACGCCGTCGGCGTGGACTTTGTAGGAATACGGCACAAACAACAGGCACAGCAGCAAAACGACCACCCCCGCGGAAATCGCCACCGTCTTGGGCAGCGTCCGCGCGTGGAAAATCCAGCGGGTCTTGCCGATCGCCCGCCAGACGGGCATCAAAAACAGGTTCTGGTGTTCCATGGCGTTGGCCATGGCGATCGAGCTGTGCTCGGCCACGACGGCCACGCGGTGGACCATGTTTTCGGGAATTCGGCTGTCCTCGATCCGCTCGACGATCAGCGCGCCAACCGGTTCCGGCGGTTCGTAGACCTTTTCGGGATCGCGCTGTTCCTCGGTCAGTTCGGGCCGAACCAGGGGGATCACGGCGACCGTCTTCGAGTGCGAATCGTCGACGTATTCCTGCACGGCGTCCTCGACCTGGGGCGCCATGTTGCTCGTGTCGCCCGTGTACCAGACCGTGTCGCCCGTCTCGACGACCCTCGTGGCGAGTTCGCCCAGCAGGCGGACCGTATTGGATCGTTTGTCGAAGAGGTCCTGGCCGCTGACGGCGGCGATGCGGCATTTGCGGCCGCGGCGGATCGCCACGCTGACCCGATCGCACTCGATGAGCCGCCGCCCCTCGTTGGCGATGGTGTAAGCCGTTTCGTGGGGGTTGAGGGTTTCGTGCACCCGGCGCGTGAAATCCTCGAGTTGGGACCAGAGGACCTGCCGGTCGGAAAAATGGCGAAGCTGCCGGCTCTTGATGAAGTCGACCGCCAGGTCGCACATCTGGCCGAGGAACCGCAAGTAGCCCCGCTGGGCGCTGACGCCCGTCTCGGGCCGCTGGAGAATCTCGATGACGCCGACCACTTCGAGGTCGGTTTTCAGCGGGCCGAGCACCAGGAGATAGTCGGTCGGGTTGGACACGTCGTCTTCGTCCTCGCCGACGCCGCTGTGGGGCGGGACCAAGAGGGCTTCGCCGCCGCTCATCGCGCGGTGTAAGAGCCGTCCGTGCTGGCGTTGGCCTTCCTCGTTTTCGCGCAGACCGCTTTTTTGCAGGTTGATTTGATACTTGAGCGTGAGCCGGCCTTCATCCTCGATGATCCAGACCGCGCCGCCGACGGCGGCCAAGGCCTGAACCACGCGGTTGAGGAACTCGGAATAGAACTCCTCGGGCGCGATGTCGGCCGAGCGGGACAACTGCGAGATCTCGGCCACCAGCGTGCGAATCTGCTGCTTGGTCTGCTCGATCAGTTCGGGATTGAGGGATTGTTCTGTGCTCATGCTGGCAGTGGGCGCGTCGAGGTTCTCAAGCGCCGAACAAAATGTGACCTGACCCGGTGCCCCGTTGGGTTGTGTAAGGCTTTTCTGTCAATGGCCCTTCATCCGGGGGCTGACCCGCCGACGGATGGACCGCGAGCGCGGCATGTGAAGGGTCTATCTCTTCTTGTTTAATCAGTTTTTGCCCTATTCTCAAGGGTAGCTTAGACTTAAAGACGCTGTTGTCGATTTTGCGGACGGCCCGATCGGTCTAATCCGCATATCTGTAGCCCTGAGGGAGGGGGCTGGAGGAGCGTCCCCCCTTGGTTAGGGTTCGGGTTTTCTCCGGCGGTCGTTTTCCATTCTTGGAACGTATTTGGCAATGGATCGTTGGGTATCTTGCGCCCTGACCCTTGGAGGGCCACGCTCCGTCGTGGCCGCAAACAGCCGTGACGGAGCACGTCCCTCTAGGATTGCCCCAAGTCCTTTTTCGAGACACATTCTTGGGAACATTTCGCCACCGACGTGCCACCAGGCTGAAAACCGGCTTCCACGAGAGCCCCCACGATTACGATTGCCTTTTCGGTGTTGGGGTGGCCTTGGCCGCGCAGGGTTTCCCACTTCTGCTACGCACGGTGTCGGCGATAGGGTTAGAAAAAATTCTTGGATTCTTTCAGTTTGCCCATGCGGCCCTGAATTGACCGGTAAAAAGTGGGCGGGGTGCTTTTTGGTTCGGTCGGGTTGTTGCCAAACCTGGCTCCACCGGGGCAAGCCCGGCGGGGTTTGGGTTGTCAAAGCCAACGTCGGGTAGTTTGACCTTGGAGGGCCATGCTCCGTCGTGGCCGGATGTGACGAGTAGTTGCGGCCACGACGAAGCGTGGCCCTCCATCCGCATTTTATCAGGTATTCACGAAAATCGTGACTGCACCCCAACCCCACGGCCGGTTCCCCCGACCGCGGGCGATGTGGTATGATCGTCGTCGGAGTCGTCTTCCAGTAAAAAACCGTTGAGCACAGGTTGTAGGCCGGGTCGCGACCCGGCCCGCGTGAGTTTTTTTAGTGCCGGGTCACGATCCGGCCCACAACTCGGAATAAAGAGCCTCGAAAGGAGCTTTCCTTCATGAACCCGATCGCCAATGTCCTTCCCTTGCGGCGGCAAGATCAAATCATTACGCGCGTGCTTCAAAAGCGGCTGGACACCATCGTGCCGGCGGCCATGCGGGCCTCGGGCATCGACCTGTGGTTGATCCTCTGCCAGGAAGACGATTACGATCCCGTGTTCAAGACAATGATGCCGATCAACACCTGGGCGCCCATCCTGCAAATGCTGATCTTTTTCGACCCCGGCGAGGGAAAGCCGATCGAACGGATCAATCTTTCGATGACCAATCTGGGCGATTTGTTCGCCAAACCCTGGTCGGGCACCGATTTCAACGAACAATGGCGATTGCTGGCCGAAATCATCGAGAAACGCGATCCCCGGAAGATCGGCTTGAACACGGGCCGGATCCAATGGGCCGCCGGCGGGCTGACGCAGAATCTTTACTCGCAGTTGGTCGACGCGCTCCCCCAGAAATACGTCGACCGGTTCGTGTCGGCCGAGCCGCTGGCCACCGCCTGGTTGGCCAATCTGACGGACGAGGAGATCGAGCTGTTCGAGCACGTGGTCGACGTGGCCAAGGCGATCATCGCGCGGTGCTACAGCCGCCGGTCGATCGTTCCCGGCGTGACCACGGTCGAGGATTTGATGTGGACCTACTGGCAGCACCTGGCCGATTTGGGTCTGGAGATTGCCTTCAAGCCGTTTTTCAAAATCCTTCGCGGCGCCGCGGCCAAACAGCAGTATGGAGAGACGGACCAGACGATTCGCCCCGGCGATTTCGTCCATTGCGACGTCGGCATCCGTTACCTGCGGATCAACTCCGATCATCAGCAATGGGCCTATGTCCTCCGGCCCGGCGAAACCGACGCGCCCGAGGGCGCCCGGCGCCTGCTGGCCGAGGCTCATCGGCTACAGGACGTTTTCCTGGGTGAATTTCAACATGGCCTGTCGGGCAATGAAATGCTCGGCCGCATTCTCGCTCGGGCTCGGGCCGAAGGAATTCCCAATCCCAAGATCTATTCCCACTCGCTGGGTCTCTACCTGCACGAGCCGGGTCCGCTGATCGGGTTGCCCTGGGAGCAGGAATGCTGTGAAGGCCGCGGCGACGTGCGGTTGGACTACGGCAACGCCTTCACGATGGAATTATCGGTCCAGGACGCCCTGCCCGAGTGGAACGGCGAGGATTTCCGCCTGTCGATCGAAGAGGACGTTGTCTTCACGCCCGACGGCTGCCGCCTGATTGGCGGGCGACAAATGGCGTTTCACCTGATTTGAGGATCGTCGGCTGGCGAGCGATGAGTACGGCCGGCGGCGCGCGGTGAACCACCCGATACGTCGCCGGCCGTCGAAGCTGGTTCCTTCGCTTTTCGGCGTTTTGCCTTGGCGGCTTCCCGCAATCGGACGACTTCCGCGCGCTGCTGGGCGTTTAGGACGGCGCTGATGCGGGTGTCGCGCTCCTCGGTGAGCGTCTTGAGTTGCTTCTTGAGACGGTGTATCTCCGCGTCATACTCGCTCTGGATGGCGTAAATCTTTTGACGCTGTTTGTCGGTGACGACCGCGCGATAATAGGCCGGAAGCCGGCCCTTGGCCGGAGTCGCCTTTTTCCGCGATTGGGCCGCGGCCGATTCGCCCGCCGGATTCTCGGCGCCGGCGGCCGCGCAGACGATGCCAAGCAGCGTCGAGAACAACAAAAGGGAAACGGCCGGGAAACAACGTTGCCATGAAGATTTCATTGTTCTGCCTCGCTTGAGTTCGGTCCACGGAAGTTTACCCGAGCCCGCGGCTCTTGACGCCAGTGTATAAACCAAAAAGCCTCCCAACAAGTGGGAGGCCTTTTGTGCTTTCATGCGACGTCAGTGGAACAAGGGGGGCTGACGCCGCGGTTGCGATTGGTCTTACCAGGGTCCGCGAACGTAGTAGACGCCGAATTGGCTCGTGTCGCTGGGCCACGCGGGCGTCGGGCGATACATGCCGCCGTGGTATTGGCACGGGCCGGGATAGTTGCGGCGGAATTGATGGTAGATCGGCGTGACGCGCGTGTTGCCGACGCCCCAACCCCAATTCACCTGGCGTTCGGCGGTAGGCGGCACGACCAGGGCGATGGGCATGCCCCACTCGGCGCTATAGTAGCCGGTATTCCAGGACGTGCGATTGGCGCGATACTTGGCCCAATAACCCAACAGGCTTCCTTCGCCGGCTTGCGCCGTCTCGGCCAGACCCGCCGCGATCAAGACCAGCAAGGCCACGGCGAAAATCAAGGATCGTTTCATTATGGCGAGACTCCTTTGTGATATTTCCGGGAAGCATGGCCGCGCGAGCGCGGCCATGCCGAGGTGTTGAAAAATCCGCTCGGGCAAGCGCGAGGACGCTTTCCTTGCGAGCGAGGCCGTTTAAGGGTGGTAATACTTGCCATAGCCCGCGAACGGATTGACGAAGATGTGGCCGCAGAGCTTTCCGTCCATCCACGGGGGCATCAGCGCCTGAATTGGATTGTGGCAGTACTTGACCTTGGTGCAGGTCAAGCCCGCGCCGGGGTTGCGGCGAACGTACTTGCGGCAGTGGGTGTACATATACTCGTGCGGCAGCAGCGGTTGATAGGTGTACCACGTGTGGCCGACCAGCGGAGGCGTGGGCCGAGGGCACAAGTACAACTCGGCGCCGACTCCTCCGCAACACGGTCCGGGCGGGACGTAGTAGTTGTAGAACAAGTCGGGCGACGTGCGATGGCGGGCCTCGGCCGACGAGACGCCGACCGTCCAGGCCGCTGCCAGCACCACCAGCAACAGCAGACGTGATTTTCGTAGAACCATGGGATCGACTCCTGGGGTATTCCAAATGGACTGGCGGGAGAATAGAGGCCGGGAAAAAGGGGGACTGGCGGGAAAAGGGGGACAGCCGCCAAAAGGCCTTGGAGGCAAATGGCGATGGTTCCCTTTCCCCGCCTCTTTTTCCCGGCCCCCAGGGAATCTCGGCTTGTGGCGGTCTTGCGGGTGAGTCTTTATGTATGGGATGTAGCAGAGGAAACTGCTGTAACGGACGCCTGCGTGAAGCTGTAGCGGTAGTGCCGAAAAATCGCCTGGATAGGATCGGTGGAATCGGTATAATCGTCAGATTCGGCCCGGCCTTTTTCCGGCGGTCGATTCGGAAAGGATTGACCGTCCCCCCGCTGGCGCTATCCCACCAAAACCCCCGAAGATTGGCTATTTCAGGATCGTGAGCAAGAAGACATTACGTACCCAACGCGCCGCCGACGGACCGGCGGTAACGAACGGCCGTGTCCCGCGCGAGCGGCCTCGCCGCGCGACGGCCGAATCGATGGCCGCCAGTCAAAAAGAAATCTCGGTCAGCGAGTTCTTCGCCAAGAACCGGCACCTGCTGGGCTTCGACAACCCGCGGCGCGCGCTCTTGACCGCGGTGAAAGAAGCCGTGGACAACGCCCTCGATGCGTGTGAAGAGGCCGGCTTGCTGCCCGAAATTTGGGTCCATTTGGAGTCGACCGGCCCGAACCGTTTCAAGGTCGGCATTCAAGACAATGGGCCCGGCATCGTCAAGGCGCAAATCCCCCTGATTTTCGGCAAGCTTCTTTATGGCTCGAAGTTCCACCGCTTGCGGATGAGTCGCGGCCAGCAGGGAATCGGCATCAGCGCCGCCGGCATGTACGGCCTTTTGACCACCGGCAAACCGGTTAAGATCATGTCGAAAGTGTCCGTGCGCAAGCCGGCCCATTATTACGAAATTCAAATCGACACGAAGCGCAACCGGCCCGAGATCGTCAACGGGCGAGGCGAAGGCGTCGACATTCCGCCCGGCCAGCAGGGCGCCAAAGCCATCGAAAAACACGGCATCGAGTGGATCGAGTCGGACCATGGTACTCGGGTCACGATCGAACTCGAAGGCCGTTTCCACCGCGGTCGCGGCAGTGTTGATGAGTACCTCGAGCAGACCGCCATCGCCAACCCCCACGTCACGCTCCACTATCTCGATCCCGAAGGCAACACGCGCGTCTATCAGCGCGTGGCCGAAGTGTTGCCCCACGAACCGCGCGAAATCAAACCGCATCCCTACGGCGTCGAGTTGGGCCGGCTGGTCGGCTTGCTCAAGGAGACCAAGGCGCCGACCATCTCCCAGTTCCTGACCGCCTCGTTCTCGAAGGTCAGTCCGGCGGTGGCGCGGCAGATTTGCGAACAGGCCAAGGTTAGCACTCGGGCCAGCACGCGCAAGATCGGCCGGCACGAGGCCGACCTGATTTATCACGCGATTCAAGAAACCAAGATTCGTCCGCCGTCGACCGACTGCCTTTCGCCGATCGGCGAGGAACTGATCCTCAAGGGCCTGCACCAGGTCGTGCCCGGCGAGTTCTACGCGGCGGCCACGCGCCCGCCGGCCGTCTACCGAGGCAATCCGTTTCAAATCGAAGTGGGATTGGCCTACGGCGGCGGATCGACGGCCCATCGCGTGACCCGCGAGGAACTGGCCGAATTGCTCGGCCAGAGCGACGCGCGGACGCTGCGCCAATTCCTGGCCACGTCGTTCGAGGGCCTGGGGCTCGACTCGGCCGACAAGATTCTCGCCGAGGCGGGCGCGAAAACCCGCGTTTCGCCGGGCAACCTGAAACCGAAGGAAATCGACCGGCTCCACCACGCGATGCGGAGCATCAACCTGAGCGACGGCCAGACGATGAACGTGCTGCGCTACGCCAACCGCGTGCCGCTGCAATTTCAGGCCGGCGGCTGCGCGATTACCCAAACGGTCACGGCCACCAACTGGCGGTCCTACGGCCTCAGCCAGTCGCGCGGCGCGATGCCCCGCGGGCCGGCAACCATCATGGTCCACATGGCCAGCGTCTGGGTCCCCTTTACCAGCGAATCAAAAGAGGCCATCGCCTCGTATCCCGAAATTCAAAAAGAGCTGCGGCTCGCGCTGCAAGCCGTGGGACGCAAGCTGGGCATGTACCTGCGCCGCCGTCGTCGGGTAAAACACGAGGGTGAACGGCGAAACCTCTTCCTGCGCTACCTGGGCGAGGTGGCCAGGGCTACAAGCCAGATCAACCAGGCCGACCAGAAGTGGCTCCACGACCAGTTGCTCGCGGTGGCCAAACATCGGACGGCACAAGCCGATGTGAAACTCGACGACCGCGGCCGACCGATCGACGAGGAAGAACTGAACCTCGGCGGCAACGTCCTGATCGTCGACCCGGCCGATCGCATTGCCGAAAAGATTAACGGCAATGGTGATTCATCGAATCAAACTTCGGAGCGGTAGACGTTATCGTGGGGAAAGAAAAAATGACTTGCCCACCAACCACAAATCGCAAGCTGGCAGGGAGTTGTGATCCATGAGTTGGTTGTTGTTCATGGATGAGAGCGGACATGATCACAAAACCATGCCTTATGAAGTGCGGGGTGGAGTTGCTTTGCATGACCGTAAGGTGTGGCCGTTCATTCGGGCTGTGTCGGATTTGGAGCAAAGTTGCTTTGGCATGCGTTTGTCCGATTTCAAAAAGGAATTTAAGGGAGAAAAGCTGCTCGATAAAGATCGCTTCCGTTGGTCGCGTCAGGATGTACTACAAGCAGACGAGGAGCGGCGGCGAAACGTTAGGGCGTTTCTCACAAAAGGTCTTCAGAAAGTTGCTCCCACCCGTGCCGAATTCACTGGCTATGGCCAGGCCTGCATTCAGATGGCTCAGGGGATATTTCGATTACTGCGCGACCATGACGCGAAGATATTTGCCGCGGCGATACCGCGCAGTGTTCAAGCTCCGGACGGCCGACCCGTGCAAGAATACCTTCGCAAAGACCACGTCTATCTGTTGGAACGCTTCTACTACTTTGTGCACAAGGAGCAGGAGCAGGGATTGTTGGTTATGGACCAGGTTGAGGAGCAGGAGGATTACCGTTTCGTGCGCAAGCTCGAACGGTATTTCGTGCGAACCACCAAGGGGGCCCAACGAGCCGATTGGATCGTCCCATCTCCCTTCTTCTCATCATCGTACCTCAGCATTCCAATTCAGGTCGCGGACGTCTGCATTTATTGCATTAACTGGGGTCTGCGGCGCTGGGAAATGAATGCGAGGTCTCGCGCGGAGATCGAAGCAGAATTCGCCGGATGGATTCGACGTCTTGAATACCAGGACAAACGGCCCACCAGCCATGGAAAAACAAGGAAGATTTTCGGGATTGTTTTCGTGCACAATCCCTACGGTCCGGGAGAACGACGAACCGCGCAATAAAAAAGGAGGCAAAATCCATCCCGGCGGCCACAAGGGCTCCCGGTCAGGCCGAGCCTCCACTAGAAGTATCGGCGAAAAAGGTACCAAAGTCAAGGGTCCTTTATGGCCATATCCAAACAAAAGCCCCCCTTCAGAGATGGGTAAATTGGTGCATTGCATGACGCTGTAACAACCGGAATCCACTTTTTCATTGCCGTTACATGAGCAGGACCTGTGTTGACCATGGCTACCAAGAAAACCGTTAAACCGCTCCTCGGTCCGCGCGACGAGCGCACCCTCGGCCAATTGACCGGACTGGCCGACGGGGTCGTCGCGGCGGCCGACAAAAAACGCGACCCTCACATGGACATTCCCACCCGGGCCTTGTCGAACGTCCGCTACAATCAGTCGAAGAAAATCCTCGAGATGGGCGCCAACACGACGCGGCGCCAATTGTTCAACCTGTCGCAGGCCAAGAGTTTCATGCAGACCATGCTCGTGGCCAGCGGCACCAAGCAGTTGATCGACCAGGGCAAGACGACCAGCATCCGTGGTCTTTTCTACCTGTTGAAGCACACGATCGAGGGCACGCGGGAAGAGACGTTCGCCGATCAGAGCGAATGCGATCCGGTGATCGAGGACACCGAGGTCCTGCTCGGCAGCCTCCGCGAGGAGATGCACCTGTACGCCCAAAAACGGGGCGACATGGTCGGCCAACTCGTGCTGACCGACCAGGGCGACGAAATCGACTGCTCGCGGATGGGCTCGGGCGGATACGGCATCCCGTCGATCGTCGAGCCCGAGACGATTCGATTCAAAAAGTGCGACGCCCGATTCGTTCTTCACGTCGAAAAAGACACGGTCTGGCAGCGGTTCAACGAAGACAAGTTCTGGCGCAAGCACAAGTGCATCTTGACCCACGGCGGCGGCCAGCCGTCGCGGGGCGTGCGGCGGCTGTTGTACCGGTTGCACAACGAGCTGAAGCTGCCGGTCTACTGTCTGTTGGACAACGATCCGTGGGGATATTACATCTACAGCGTCATCAAGCAGGGCTCGATCAATCTGGCTTATGAATCGCGGCGCATGGCCATTCCCGGCGCGCGGTTTTTGGGCCTGCGGAGCAAGGATTTCGAGCGGTGCAAGCTGTCGGACAGCGTCAAAATCAACCTGAGCGACACCGATCGCCGCCGAGCGAAGCAAATAGCCAACTATCCCTGGTTCGCCAAGAAAAAACCCTGGCAGGTCGAAATCAAACGCATGTTGGCCAACGGCTTCAAACTCGAAGTCGAAGCGCTCATCAGCAAGGACATCAGCTACGTCACCGAGGAATACGCGCCGGCACGGCTGAAGGAGAAGGACTGGCTGGATTAGGTTTTACCGCGAAGACGCGAAGAGCGCGAAGGAAAAAGGGGGGAAGATGACCAGGGAAGCCATCGAGGCGCTGGCGACAAGAGTCGTCGACGCACTTGTGTGTGTTCATCGAAAGCTTGGGCCTGGATTGCTCGAGTCGACATATCAAGCATGTCTGGCACACGAGTTGCAAAAGCGAGGAATGAATGTCCAATGCGAGATTTCACTGCCCGTGCAATACGATGGCATTCAAATCGACGCCGGCTACCGCGTCGACATGCTTGTCGAAGACCTGATTCTCATTGAGAACAAAGCGGTGCAGAGCATCCTTCCAGTCCACGAAGCCCAGTTGTTAACCTATCTGAAACTATCCGGCCATAAACTTGGATTTCTGGTCAATTGGAACGTAACCTTGATCAAAGACGGCATCAAACGCATGGTCAACCATCTCTGAAGCGTCTATTCTTAGCGCTCTTAGCGTCTTTGCGGTAGAAAAGACTCACAAAGCCCGGCGGGTGCGTCGGGTTCGGCTGCCGAAGACGGGTTTGGCGGCCGGTTTTTCGGCGTCGGTTTCCGCCGGTTTGGCCAGTGTGTCGAAGTCTGGCATCTCGCCCCGTTTTAAGAGCCGGTCGATGCGCATTTCGATCCGCGTGAGTTCGTTGCCTTGTTCGGGCGTGACGAACGTATAGGCCACTCCCTCGCGGCCCATCCGGCCCGTGCGGCCGACCCGATGGACGTAATCGTCGCAGAACTCGGGGATGTCGAAGTTGATGATGTGGGAGATGCCCGACACGTCGATGCCCCGGCCGACGACGTCGGTGGCGACCAGCAGCTGCAACTTACCAGCGCGGAATCGCTCCATGACCCGATCGCGCACGCGCTGTTGCAGGTCGCCATGGATGGCGGCGACCGATTCGACCTTCTTTTTGAGCCGTTCGTGGATTTTTTCCGTTCCCCGGCGCGTGCGGCAGAAGATGATCGCCTGGGCCGGATTTTCCCGTTCGATCAGCCGGACCAGCAACTCGAACTTCCGCTCGGGATCGACCGTGAAGTAAAACTGCTCGATCGTCTCGACCGCGATGTCCTTGGGCGAGAAATCCAATTCCTCGGGCTCGCGCATGTAGCGCCGGGCCAGACGCAGCACGGGCGGCGGCAGCGTCGCGCTTAAAAGCAGCGTCTGACGCGACTGCGGACACTGGCGCAGAATTTTCTCGATGTCGGGCCGAAAGCCAATGTCGAGCATCCGGTCGGCCTCGTCCAGCACAACCTGGCGCAGATCGCCGACAAACAGGGTTCTGCGGCCCAGGTGGTCCAGCACGCGGCCGGGCGTGCCGACGACGATCTCGGCTCCCCGAGCGAGCTTGTCGGCCTGCTCGCGAAACGGTTTTCCACCATAGGCGGCCACGACACGCGCGCGACGGTTGGTGGCCAGCTTCGCGCATTCGTCGCGGACCTGAACGGCCAGTTCACGAGTCGGCACCAGCACCAGCGCTTGCGGCCCCCGGTGCTTGCCCGCGGTGAGCCCTTCGAGGATCGGCACGGCGAACGCGGCCGTTTTGCCCGTGCCGGTTTGGGCCTGGCCCATCACGTCGATTCCCTGCAGCGCGCGGGGAATAAATCCGGCCTGGACGGGCGTCGGGTCGAGATAGCGGGCAGCCGTCAAGGCGTCGAGCATGACGGGCGACAGGCCGAGCGCGGCAAATCCGCCGGCGGACGTCTCGGCCGGCGGAGCGGGAGTCTTGTCTTGGACGGCCGCATCGGGCGAGGAGGATGGGACGATGGATTCCGCGGCCGGCTCGGCCGATTGCGAGCGCGAACTTTTATGGCGTCGGCGACGTTTCTTCACGACGACCGTCTCGGACGGCGGTTCGCCGACGTGGTCGGGGCGCGCGGGCGGGGCGGGCGAGTGGGCCTGCTCGGGTGAAGAGGATGGCGAAGTTCGACGACGCGGAGCGCGATTGCGTTTAGCCAAAGTAAGGTTGCCTTACGATCCGTTGAAAACCACCGGTTATGATTGAGATACTCAACCCCCCTAGTTGTACTCGGATTACCCCTGTTCGCCAAGGGGAGTTCCCTTCCCCGGGGCCCCATTATTGTCGACGGATTCTATGTTTTCCGGCCCTTGACCCATGCTTCGAGCATCTCGAATTGGCGGATAAACTCCTGTTGGGCCACGCCTTGGGGGCTTTTGAAGAAACTGGCCAGAAAATGGAGCGTGCCGACCTCGCCGCGGCGCCGGGCTGCGTCGGTCAGCCGCGCCAGATCGAGAACCAGCGGCGCGGCCAGCAGTGAATCGCACCCTTGCCAGGTGAACTGGAGCGTCATCGGCGTGCCCAGAAAACCCCGGAAATGAATGTGGTCCCACGCCGTCTTCCAGTCGCCCAGACTCTCGATCGACTCCATCGACACGAGGGTCTGCGGCGCGTAGCCCAGAATCTCGCGCAGCAGATGATCCTTGCTGGCCACCTTGGCCTTTTTGTTTGCCGGATCGGCCAGGACCCGCGCGTCGAGATTGCCGAAGATGTTGTGCCCTACCCAACTCATCACTTCGAGATGCCGGTGGGCAAACAAGGGGGCCAGCACGCTTTTCATCAGCGTCTCGCCCGTCTTGCCGTCGCGGCCCATGTGACGCGACTTTTGCCGTCGGGCCAGTTGGTCGATGGCCTCGGGCAACGATCCCAACGACGGCGTGAAGTTGACGTACGAACAGCCCGACTCCAACGCGGCGATCGCATAGAGCGAGCTGGCCGGCAGGGGGCATGCCTCGTCGTCCAACGTCGGTTCCAACTCGTCCCATGTCGCCGGCAGCCGGCTCGGATCGACCGCCGGCTCGGTCGAGGCCACGTTCACCACGACCACGTGCGCCAGTTGTTCGGACGCGGCGAAATCCTCGATGTCCTGACGCAGCCGAGCGATGGAGTCCCGAGGACTGTCGTCGCGCGGTACGCCCGGGTCGGCCAGCGCGGCGATTGTTGAACCAACTCGATGAAGCGCGCCCGGTCGTATCCGATGGTCGATCGCGTCGAGTTCGGGCCGGACTTGTTCGACCAGGTCGGGATCGAGCGCGCGGCTTCGAGTGGCCAAATCCATGGCCGCGTCGGCCAGGCGTATCGTGCGGATTTCATGGCCGCCGGCCACGAAGTCGGCCCACGCCGCCATGTCGAGCCCCGCGAAAAGGGGCAACTCGGTAGTGAGTCCAATAGGGCGCGTCTTTCCTTGGGAAAGTGCCGCGAGCCCCGTCAACACGGTCGAGGCAACCCCGCCGCGCGCGCCAACGAGCCAGAGACCAATACGTGACATTGGGGGGATTAGGGATTGAGGATTAGGGACCTGGTCCCTTGAAACGAACCGGCAAACCAGTATGATTGTCCACCGTATGTCCGGCCCCGTCAACCGTCCCTGGTTCCCGGAGTTACGTCCCATGAGCGTTTCCATCTCTCGCGTCGTCAAGTCCTTGAGACCGTCGGACACCCTGGCCATGGCCGCCAAGGCCCGGGAATTGCGGGACCAAGGCCATCAGGTTTTCGACCTGAGCCTGGGCGAGCCCGACTTCGACACGCCCATGCACATCTGCCAGGCCGCCGCGCGAGCCATGGACGACGGCCACACCCATTACACGGCCGCCTCGGGCATCGTCGAGTTGAAGCGAGCGATCGTCCAACAGTATCGTGCCACCCATGGGCTGGAGTACGCCCCGACGCAAGTCGTCGTGAGCAACGGCGCCAAGCACGCCTTGCACAACGTGTTGACCGCCCTGTTGAACCCGGGCGACGAGGTGGTCATTCCGGCGCCCTATTGGGTGAGCTACGCGGCCTTGGTCGAGTTGACCGGCGCCGTGCCCGTGGTAGTCGAAACGGCCGAGGCCGACGATTTCAAGCTGCTGCCCGACCAACTCCGCGCGGCCGTCACGCCGAAGACGAAAATCTTGTTGCTTTGCAGCCCGTCGAATCCCACCGGCAGCATGTACACGGCCGACGAGCTTGGCCGGCTGGCCGACGTCGTGCTCGAAAAGGACTTGCTGGTCGTGGCCGACGAGATATACGAGCGGCTGGTTTATCCGGGCCACCGGTTCACCAGTTTTCCGACGTTGCGGCCGGGTCTGCAAGAGCGGACCATGCTGATCAACGGCGTGAGCAAGACCTATGCGATGACCGGCTGGCGGATTGGCTGGAGCATCACGCCGCCCGAGGTGGCCAAGGCCATGGGCAGTCTTCAGAGCCAGGAGACGTCGTGCCCGTCGAGCGTCAGCCAATATGCCGCGGTGGCCGCGATCGAAGGTCCGCAAGAGTGCGTCGCCGAGATGTTGGCCAAATTCACGCGCCGGCGCGAGTTTGTGCGGCGGCGCATCGTGGAAATTCCCGGTTTAAGCTGCACCGAGATTGGCGGCGCGTTTTATGCTTTCATCAACATTTCAGAACATCTCGGCCGGAAGTACGGCGGCGCGCAGGTCGACGATTCGAGCCAGTGGTGCCTCGAGCTGCTTTCCCAAAAGCGCGTGGCCGCGGTGATGGGCTCGGCCTTCGGCGCCGAAGGCTACGCCCGACTCTCGTTCGCCACGAGCATGGAGAACCTCGCGAGCGCGTTCGAGCTAATCGAGGAATTTATCGCCGGCAAATAAGGAAGGAAGAATTTACCACGGAGGATCCGGCCTACTTTTCCCGCATCTGGCCGCTGGCCATTACCAACTCGCCCTTGTAGATTCCCTTGAGCCCTTTGAGCTGGGCGGCGATCTGCTGGAGTCGTCCGGCCGGGCCGCGGAGCACGATCACTTCGAGACACAGGTCGTGCGTCAGGTGGGCGTGGAGCGTCGAGACGACCAGGTCCGTGTGCTCATGCTGGACCTCGGTCAGCCGGTCGCGCAATTGCGGACGGTGGTGGTCGTAGACCAGCGTCAGCGTGCCGGCGACCTCGCTCGCGTCGTTTTCCCACGCCCTTTCGGTCAACTGATTCCGGATGAGCTGGCGAACGGCCTCGCTGCGCGTCGCAAAATGTTCCCGCTGGCAAAACTCGTCAAAGCGATCCAACAACTCATTCTCGACCGAAACGGAAAAACGGACTATTTTCGACATCGGAATTCACCACAGGAATGTAATATCGAGAAAAAACGCATGGAGCTTTGGATTTTGTAACTCGCATACCACCGAAAAAATGATTCCTTCGTGTATTTCGACTTTTCGTGCTTTCGTGATCCGTTTTCTTACGCATCACGAAAACACGAAAGGACGAAAGCGCGAAGGACAGGAGAGACGCTAAGAATCTTCTTCCACTCGACCTCCCTTGACAACGAAATGAGTCCCTTCGCACCCGGGATGGAACAGACGCCAATTCTCGCTAGTACTTCCGGCAGGAAAGAGGATAAGACGATAGCCCCCTGACAGTTTCAGAACGGCACCTCCATGGGCGTCAGTGGCAACATCTTCCACTGTTGGGTTGGCCGTCGTAACGAACTCTTCGACAAGCCGATCCTGTAAGGTGTGGTTTTCAGTCCAATCCCAGCTATCCCAGTCAAAACCCTCGGTCTCCTCTGGGGGCTTAAAAAGATCATGTCGCCCGGTCAGGATTCGATCCGGGGTCTCGATGCGCCAGGGACACTGCACATGGATTGTTACCTCGCCGAATTGCCCCTTTCCATGCGAACGTAGCTCACCAAAGTCGAAAATGCGCATATCGCATGCGCGCCAAGAACTCGACAATCTCAAGCCAATGAGAGGCCGAAGGTGCTCAAGTGTCGCCTGTGCAGTATCAGCCATTATTTACACTTTACAAGCCAATTGATACTCGTAAGCATGTATTACAAAAGGACTCATTCGCGTCTGTTCGTGGCTCCCAATCCTCCGCGTGCCTCCGCGTCCTCCGTGGTGAGTCACCAGCGTCGAGTAGGTTCGGCGGCTAACCAGGTTTAGATAACTTTCGCTGCGTCACACGCTTACTTCCGCCGAGCCGCGCAGTGCGTCGGGGTATCGCTTGCGGATCGGCTCGACCACCTCGGCCAGGAATTCGTCGACCTGCTGGGGCGCCCGGCCGACGAATGCCGCCGGGTCGAGTGCCGATTTCAGATCGACCGCCGCGAACGCCTCGTCCTTGGCCAGGCGTTCGAGAAGATCGTTTGGCCGCCCTTCCTGCTTCACTGTCGCGCCGGCCGCCTGGCTGTGGCGGCGGATTCGCTCGTGGAGGTCCTGCCGGTCGCCCCCCGCGGCCACGGCGGCCATGAGGATGTTTTCGGTGGCCATGAACGGCAGTTCGGCCGCCAGGTTGGCGGCGATTACCCGGGGATAAACGACCAGTCCCTCGGCGACGTTCTGATAGAGGATCAGCACGGCGTCGATCGCCAGAAACGCCTGGGGAATGACCAGCCGCCGGCACGCGCTGTCGTCCAGCGTCCGCTCGAACCACTGCACGGCCGCCGTCGCGTCGGCGCAGGCGGTCAAGCTCATCACGAATCGGGCGAGCGAACACATCCGCTCGCTCCGCATCGGGTTTCGTTTGTAGGCCATGGCCGACGAGCCGATCTGGCTCCGCTCGAACGGCTCCTCGACTTCCTTGCGATGTTGCAGCAGCCGGAGATCGGTCGCCATCTTGTGGGCGCTTTGCCCGATGCCCGACAACGCGCCGACCACCTGGGCGTCGACCTTGCGCGAGTAGGTCTGGCCGGTCACCGGATAGCTTTCGTCGAAACCCATCTTTTGGCACACGAGCCGGTCGAGCCGGCGGACCTTCTCGTGGTCGCCGCCAAATAATTCCAGGAAGCTGGCTTGGGTGCCGGTGGTTCCTTTCACGCCCCGGGCCTTCAAGCTGGCAAGCCGATGCTCGACCTCGGCCAGATCGAGCGCCAGTTCATGAGCCCAGAGGCACGCCCGCTTGCCGACCGTGGTCGGCTGGGCCGGCTGCATGTGGGTAAATCCCAGGCAAGCCACGTCGCGCTCTTGGGCCGCGAACCGCGCGAGCCGATCGATGACCCGAACCAGCCGGTCGCGAACCAGCCGCAGGGCGTCGCGCATCTGCATAAGCTCGCTGTTGTCGGTCACGTAGCAGCTTGTCGCGCCCAGGTGGATGATCGGCCGCGCGTCGGGACAGACGTCGCCATAGGCATGCACGTGGGCCATGACGTCGTGGCGCAGTTCCTTCTCGTATCGCGCGGCCGCCGCGAAGTCGATGTCGTCGACGTGGGCCGCGAGCTGGTCGATCTGCCGGCGGCTGACCGGCAGCCCCAACTCGGCCTCGGCCTCGGCCAACGCCACCCAAAGCCGCCGCCATGTGCCGAATTTGCGTTGTGGGCTGAAAACCTCGCTCATCTCGGCCGAAGCATAACGGCCGATCAACGGATTGTCGTATTGGTTCAAATCGGACATAGTTGTTGAGGGATTAGGGATTGGGGATTGGGGATTAGAGTTGGGTGGTTTTCGGTCAGCGGCTCATTCCATGCCCGCTAATCCCTAATCCCCAATCCCTAATCCCTCTCCTCACATATTCGTCACGTCGTCCACGTCGCCGGCGGCCAGGAGCCGGTCCATCGCGCCGGCCAGTTCCCGGTTGTGGCTGCCGTCCTGGGCGTAGACGCGGCAGATGCGGCAACTCACCGGCAACTGGCGAAACAGCGCTCGATCGTCGAGCCCGCGAATCGCGTCGGTCGCCGGGTCGTACAAAAAGTTCTGTCCGGCCGCCGGCGTTCGCGCCCCGGGCCGGTGGACGTGCCGCGCCGTGTCGACCCGAAGCGGCACGTCGCGCAGCGCCGCCGGCAGGTGGCTCCGCACGGCCGCCTCGAAGGCCTTCGTGTCGCTGAACACGCTGCTCCGCTCGGGCTGGTCGGGCCGGAAGAAAATCATCCTCTCGCAGGCCATTTTCCAGCGCAATTCACGCCGCAGGAGTTTTTGCCATCGCCGGCCCAACTCGGCTAGCACCGGATCGTCGGACCGCTCCCAGTCGCCGACCCGCACCAGAATCGACCACTCGGTCAGCCGTTGATACTCGTCGAGGTGCTCGAGCGGATTGCCCGGGAACAAGTGTTGCTTGCTGTCGGCGAACAATTCCTCGAGGTCCAGGTCGATCGCACGAACGGTCCGATGAAAATAAATCGCTTGGAACAACTCGCCGCGAACCGCGAGAAACCGGACCAGCGACGACAAGCCCCGCTCGTGAATCGTCAGTCCCGAGCGGGTGAACGTGCTGTAGTGCAGCAGCCTTTCGAGGTCGAACGACCGCGCGCTGTAGCCCGACATGTACGCGTCGCGCAGCACGAAATCCATGTTGTCGATCGTATACAGGCCGCTGAACAAGCACCGCAGCAGCCGCAGCCAATCGGGGATCGCTTCGTCGCGGCCCGACTTGGGCCGCGCGATCAGCAGGGCGATCTGTTCGGGATCGAGCGTCTCGCCCTCGGCCATCGCCGCCCCGGGACACCGCCGGATGCGCCGCAGCAGCGGGGCCAATTCACGCCGGATGATCTGGCCGCCCACCAACTCGTGGTTTAGCCCGTAATCCTGAAGAAAATGGGCGTCGAAAAAGTGGCCGAACGGCCCATGGCCCACGTCGTGCAACAGTCCGGCCATGCGCAACAGCGACTCGACGTATCCCCGGCTGGGCACGTCGGGGCAAACCTCGCGGAGACTTTCGTAAAGCGTCTCAGCGGCCCGGCTCCCCAGGTGCATCGCCCCGAGGACGTGCTGGAACCGTGTGTGCTCGGCGGCGGGAAAGACCCACCACGCCGTTTGAAGCTGGTGGATGTGGCGAAGCCGCTGGAGCCACGGGTGGTCGAGAATCTGCTGTTCGGCGACCTCGCCCTCGGGCACGCCCCCCGTCGAGGTAAAGGGAATGTACCCATGGATCGGATCGTTGACCAGACTTTCGCCATGCAGTGGATTCATGTGCCCGATTATGACGCTCGGCGTGCCGGGCGTCCAGAAGTCCGTGGGCCGTGGGCTTGTAAGGCCGTGGGTCGTGGGCCGTGGGCTGTGGGCCGTGGAGAGTGTTAAAAATGGTTGGCGAACGGTGTTGATGATGGTGGATTGCTAGAAGATAGATAAATTGGAGAATATGAGAAGTGTTATGAACTCGGGTTATTGAATCGGGTGAGAAAGCAATAGCTACCTCTAGTGGCAGTCTTCTAATAATCACTCCCACGGCCCACAATCCACGGCTCACAGCCCACGGCCCACGACCCACGGCCCACGGCCCACGGTTTTGTCCGAACGATCTAGCGTTAATTCACTACTCCGACTAAACTGCGTGAGCTGATCCATTTTGGGTAAGCCCCCCCTACCGTTTTGTGTTTTGCTTCGGAAGCCGTCCCTGGCGGCCGTGGCGACAATCTCGATTATTCACGGCGTTCCCCCCAGGAGATTCACTGTGCACCGACTCGCCTCCCGCGTTTTGCTTGGCCTTGCCGTTTTTTTTGTATTGTCCTCCGCGGTTTGGGCCCAAGGGCCGGTTCCCGGTGAGCAACTCCTGCCCAAGTGCACCAAGGGCGCCCTGCTGATCGACGACGTCGACCAGCTCGATCGTCAGTGGAATGAAACCGAGTTGGGCAAGCTCATGGCCGATCCGGTCATGGAGCCGTTCGTCCGCGACTTGCGCCGCCAGCTTCAGGAGCGTCTTTCCCGATTCCGCGAGCGGCTTGGGTTGTCGTTGGATGATGTTCGCGGCGTGCCCAGCGGCGCGCTGGCCGTCGCCATGGTTCAGCCAGCCAAGGACCAGGCGGCCGTCGCGTTGATGATGGAGGTGAAGGGCCATTTGCCCCAGGCCCGGGAGTTGCTGACCAAAGTCTCCGCCAATCTGACCAAACAAGGCGCGACCAAGGCGACGCACGATTTCGAGGGGATTTCCCTGCTTCTGTTCGACGTGCCGGCCGACCGCGATTTTCCGGCCGGCCAGGTCGCTTACGTCCTCTTGGAAGACCAATCGCTTTTAGCCGCCGCCGACAATCTCGACGTGCTCAAGGACATGCTCCGTCGCAAGCTGGGCCAGGCCGCTGCGGACGACTCGCTGGCCAGCGTGCCCGCCTTCCGCCAGGTCATGGCTCGATGCCGCAAACATCCCGGCCCGGCCGACTCCCAGATCCGTTGGTTTCTCGAGCCGATGGGCTATGCCGAGTGCATGCACGTGCTTACGCCCGAGAAGAACCGTCGCAAAGGGACGAATCTGTTGGACATTTTCCAGAAGCAGGGCTTCTACGCGGTACAGGGAATCGGCGGATGCGTCGATTTTCACGTCGACGATTATGAGATTTTTCATCGCACGGCCTTCTACGCGCCCGGCCCTTATCCCAAGGCGCCCGAGCCTTATAAAGACATCGTTCCCATGGACATGATCACGCTGCCCAACAGCCGCGACCATGCGTTGCCGCCGTTCGTTTCCAACGAACTGGCCACCTGCACGATGGTTCATTGGAACATCCTCAAGGCGTTCGACAATTTTGGGCCCACCTTCGACCAGATCTTCGGCGAGAACGAGACGGGCATCTGGCAGGACGTGCTCGACAGCCTCGAACACGACGAGGACGGGCCGAAGATCAATCTGCGCGAGGAGTTGATCCGCTACCTCGACACGCGAGTGACGGTCGTGACCGACTACATTTTGCCCATCACCACCACGAGCGAACGCCTGCTGGTCGCCGTGCGGATCAAGCCGGGCGACGAGGCCAAGGTGGCCGCCGGGTTGAAAAAGTGGTTCGGCGAAGGCGACCCAACCATCCGCCAGCGCGAATTCGAGGGACTGGACATCTGGGAAACCATCGAGCAGGAACAGATGACCATGCCCAACGCGCCGGTCATCAAGCTTCCCGAGTACACGCCTGAAAAGACTGCCCGGCGCGAGCACGTTCTGCGCCGCGGCGACGAGGCGGCCGAGGAAGAAGTCTTGCTGCCCCACCGCGCGATTACCGTGGCCCAGGGCCATTTGCTGATCGCGTCGCATTACGACTTTTTGACCGACGTTCTCAAGCGGGCCAAAACGCCCGATCCGCTCGCCGCCGCCATGGATTATCAGCTCGTCGGTTCCCACCTGACGAAGCTCGGCGCCGGCGACGACTGCTTGCGGACCTTCTCGCGGACCGACGAGGAATATCGCCCGACCTACGAGTTGATTCGCATGGGCAAAATGCCCGAGGCCGAGACGATGTTTGCCCGATTGATCAACGGGTTGTTCGGCCCGCGTGAAAAAGGCGTTGTTCGCAAGCAGGCCATTGACGGCAGCCAAATGCCCGACTATCAACTCGTCCGCCGCGCCCTGGGCCCGGCCGGCGCATTCGGCCGCACCGAGACCGATGGCTGGTTCGTCATGGGCTTCATGCTGAAAAAGTAGGGATTGGGCATTAAGGATTGGGGATTAGCAATCAAGGATTGCACATATAAATTTACCCTATCTCCTCAATAATAGCCGCGGGCGGAAGCCCGCGGTATGCGGCCGCGGAATTCACTGGCTCGCCGCCCGTGCCGTTGCGGGGCAACATCATGATTGATCCAAATCCTTATCAACCGCCCTGCGAACCGGAGGATTTGGTCGATTCCTCGCCACTCGGCGTTTGGCCGAAGACGGCGACCGCCGTGCTCGACGCCGACATGTTTGTCCACAGCCTGCGGTTCCATGCACGCGCCGCCTCTCGGACCAAACGACTGATTGTGGCGATCGCCTTCTTCGTTACGTTTTCCGCGATTCTCAGTCGCCAACTTGGATACATGGCCATGGTCATCGGCGCGGTTGCCGGTGTATTGTTATGGTTCCTTTCGTTTCTCGCCACTCCCGTTAGTCCACGCGCCATCCGCAAGCAATTGCGTGAAATGGGCAAGGAGCGCGAGACGATTCGCTACGAGATTACGCCCGAGGCCATTCGCATGGTCACCGAAGAGTCGGACAGCCGAATTCCGTGGAATCGGTTCATCAAATGGCGTGAAACCGACGGCCTGATTCTCGCCTATCGAAGCAGCCGCTTCTTCATTCTGTTGCCCGTCGACCAATTTGCCCCCGACGCGCGCGACGCCGTCCGCCAGGGTCTGCGGGCAAACGTCGCGTCGTAGCTCGTGGAACAAGAGCGGTTTTCACGAAGCCCGTAAGTCAAGGCACCCTGTACCTGACAACCTTGGGCGATAGAGCGAAGCTGTGTCAGGCACGGGTGTGTCTGGCCTACCGTGTCCGCGACATCTTGTCGGCGACATCCTGGCACGCTCGGATCAGTGAACCAAACAATGCCCGCTGGTGCGCCCGGTCCATTCGTTCCGGGTGCCATTGGACAAACTCGGCCCAGGGATGTTCTGGGATTTCCAGTGCTTCGACGGCGCCGTCATCGCTGTGGGCCGCCGCGTGAAGGCCCCGGCCGAGCCGTTTGGCCGCCTGGTGATGGGACGAGACGACCACGAGTTGATCAACGCCGAGAATTTTTCGCAGCCGGCTGTCGGGCGCGAGCGCGACCTGGTGCGTGATCGGCGGTCGCTTGGCGGCGTTGGGTTGCTTTTTGTTTGCGTCGCGTTTGACGTCCTCCTGGCTTGCCGCGCGCGGCGGTTTTTTACCGTCGTCTTGGTTTTCCGGCGGATGGGCATGGACCACCGCGCGGCCGACCTCGCTCGGTAGGTCCTGGACGAGCGATCCACCGCGAACCACGTTGGTCAACTGCAGGCCCAGGCAAATGCCCAGCACGGGCTTGCCGGTGGCGAGCCACTGGTCGACCAATTTCGATTCGGCAGCCCATCGAGCCGCCGGCATCGGCTCGACCGTCTTGTGCGGCGTTTCGCCATAGGCCGACGGCGGAACGTCGTCGCCGCCGATCAAAATGAGCCCGTCGAGCCGGCGAACATACTCCGCGCGAAGCGTCTCATCGTCGATCGCGGGCAGAATCACCGGCACCCCGCCCGAGTCGCGCACGGCCTGGGCATAGGCCATCGGCACGACGGCCGAACGGTCCTTGATGGTCGAAGTGATGCCGATCAAGGGCCGGCCGGCCGAGCTGCCCTTGAATGTCGATTCTCTCGACGGTCCGCCGCATGATCCCGCCGCGACGATCAGCGACACGCCGACAAGAAGCCCGCGCAACATGCCGTGCAAGCAGATCGCATTTTGTTTTTTCATGAGGACCACTGCCACGTTCAACTGAGAAAGAGGTTGGCGCGCCGCGGGCTTCCGCCCGCGGCTATCAGGTTCCAGCCCCTGGCCCGCGGCCATTGGATTTTGATCCACGAATCACGGCCTACCGTTTCTCGCACCGCACGACTCGCGGCAATCGTGCCAGATCCTTGATGACCGCCGGATCGCCCAGCGACGGCTCGGCCGCGATTAACTCATGGACCGCCTCGGCGATCATCGGGCTGATTTCCAACAGAAGGTGTCCGCCGGAGCGCAGCCGCGCGACGGCTTGGGGAATGAGTCGTTCGATCACCTCGGTGCCGCGCGGGCCGGCGACCAGGGCCTCGCGCGGCTCGTGGTCGCGGACGTCGGGAGCGAGTCCGGCCCATTCGGCCTCGCTCACATACGGCGGGTTACTCACGATCAGGTCGAATCGTGCGTCGGCCGGAAGACCGTCGAGCAGATCGCTTTCGATCCAATTGATCCGATCGGCAACGCCGTGGCGGCGCGCGTTTTCGGCCGCCACGGTCAGCGCCGCCGCCGACCG
>JAFGAY010000343.1 GCA_016933425.1 Pirellulales bacterium | reverse complement strand
GTCGGAGGGTCGCAGTAGCGCGCATGCCGGCGCGCAGGCTCGACCGCCAACAGTTAATCGTATCTTTCGAGGGAAACGTTACAGAATTGGCGGCTCGACGGGGCATAGCGCGGCGTCAACAAAAGTTGATCGGTGGGTGCCGCGCCCCCCTGCTTGTGGCATCCAGCGAAACCGTGCGACCGGGAGTCAGGGTTTCACTAGCGTCGATGCTTTCATTGTAACTACTGCCATGGTTTTTGTCACTCCGAGGAGACGGCAGTCCTGAGGTTGTTGAAATGACACTTGTTTTTACGAGCCGGCCGCGTGGTGGCGCCGGATCGGGGCCTATATTTCAGCAGCACCGGTCCACCCTTTCCCTAGCCCGCCTTTGCCGTGATGACCATGCGATCCTTCCCATCGCCATTAGTGCAATTGGTGTCAGTAGTTGCGACGATTGTCGCGGCTTCCTCCGGGTGTCGTGAACACGACGCGCCGGAGAAGCAACCGCCCGACCCTGGCGTTCAGGTTGCGCGGCCGACGGTCCGTGAAGTGGTCGATTACGCCTATTTTACCGGTCGCATCGAGGCGCCCGAGTCGGTCAAGGTGCAATCCCGCGTGACCGGCTACCTCGACACGGTCGATTTCGAGCCGGGGGCCGTGGTGAAAGCCAACCAACGGTTGTTTCTCGTCGATCCGCGGCCGTATCGGGCGGCTCTCGATCGTGCCAATGGTCAAGTCCAACTGGCCGAAGCAAAACTTAAGCTGGCCGTGGCCGACTATGCCCGAGCGTTGGAGATCGCGAAAACGCCCGGTGCGATCAGCCAGCAGGACGTCGACAAATACGCGGCGGCCAAGGGCGAGGCGGAAGCCGCCGTGGCGGCCGCGAAGGCCAATAGCGAATCGGCGCGGTTGAACGTCGAATTCACGCGAATCATTGCGCCGGTCGACGGCGTGGTGGGCCGCAATCTGCTGACCATCGGCAATCTGGTCAAGCAGGACCAAACCTTGTTGACCACCGTCGTTTCGCAGGACCCGATGTACGCCTACTTCGACATCGACGAACATACGCTGTTGCGAATCGAGCGATTGATCCAGCAAAGCAAGGTCGATCGGCGCGACGAAGAAAGGGGATTTCTCGTCGAGCTGGGTTTGTCCGACGAGGGCAATCGCTATCCCCACCAAGGCCGGGTCGATTTCATCAACAATCAGATCGATCCGACGACCGGCACCATTCAGGCGCGCGGGACGTTTTCCAACCCGGTCTTGAATTTCAAGAACTATCGTCTTCTCACTCCCGGCATGTTTGTCCGGATTCGACTGCCGATCGGCGAGCCGCACGATGCGCTGTTGGTTCCCCAGGAGGCGATCGGCACCGACCAGGGTAAGAAGTATTTAATGGTCGTCAATGAGCAAGATGTCGTCGAATATCGGCCTGTCACGCTTGGCGCCCAGCAGGCCGACGGGCTTCAGGTCGTGTTGCCCGAGAAGATGGTTCGCTCGACCGACGGCCTGCGCCCGGTGGATGCGGGCACGCCACCCGACGCGAAAACAGTCGACAGTATTGATTCGAAAGACAGAGTTATTACGAGCGGCTTGCAGCGCGTTCGCCCGGGAATGCGCGTGATGCCGCGAGAGACCGCAGCGCCGGTCGATGGCAAATCCCAGACGCCGGATCCCGGATCGCCCTCACCCTAGCCCTCTCCCAAAGGGAGAGGGGACCTAAAGGGAGAGGAGACCTGTTAGCGTTCCCTACCTGGAAACTCGAAATCCCGAACTTCCACCTCCGTCCTCTGCAGCATGTTTGCCAAGTTCTTCATTGAACGCCCGATTTTTGCCTGGGTTGTCTCGCTGGTTATTTTGTTGGCCGGCGGGGTGACGGCGTTCATGCTGCCCGTGGCCCAGTATCCCGACATTACGCCGCCGACCGTCTCGGTGACGGCGAGTTATCCGGGAGCCAGCGCCCAGGTCGTGGCCGACAGCGTGGCCGCGCCGATCGAACAGCAGGTCAACGGCGTCGAGCACATGCTCTACATGTCGAGCCAGTGCACGAACGACGGCGCGTATTGCCTGACGGTCACGTTCGAGTTGGGCACCGATTTGAACATGGCCCAGGTGCTGGTTCAGAATCGCGTAGCGCTGGCGATGCCCCAATTGCCGCGCGAGGTGCAGATACAGGGCGTCAACACGAAGAAGAAATCGCCGAGCATTCTGTTGTGCGTGAACCTGTTCTCGCCCGACGGTCGCTACGACGACGTCTACCTGTCGAACTACGCGACGATTCAGATCAAGGACGAGTTGGCACGGATCGACGGGGTGGGCGACGTGGCCTACCTGGGCGAGCGCGACTACAGCATGCGCGTCTGGCTCGATCCTCAGAAAATGGCCACTCGCAACCTGGCCACAACCGACGTCCTTCAGGCCATCCAGGACCAGAACGTCCAGGTGGCCGCCGGCCAGATCGGCCAGCCGCCGGTGCCGCCGGGCCAGGCCTTCCAGTACACGATGAGCACGCTCGGCCGGCTGACCGCCCCCGAACAGTTCGCCGACATCATTCTCAAGACGTCGCAAGGCGACGACACGCAAGGCCGCATGTCGAGCCAGATCGTCCGGCTGCGCGACGTGGCGCGGGTGGAACTCGGCGCGCAAATGTACGACCAGACCTGCCGGCTCGACGGACGCCCGTCGGTCGCGCTGGCCGTTTTTCAGTTGCCGGGCTCAAACGCCATGAACGTGGCCGAAAAAATCAAGGCCAAAATGCGCGAGCTCCGGCGGTCGTTTCCCAACGGGCTCGAATACGCCATCGTCTACGACACGACGCCGTTCATCCAGGAATCGGTCGACGAAGTGCTCAAGACGCTGCGCGACGCGGTGATTCTCGTCGCGATCGTCGTGCTGTTTTTCCTGCAGGACTGGCGGGCCATGATCCTGCCGATGATCGACGTGCCCGTCTCGCTGGTCGGCACGTTCGCCGTGATGGCCGTGATGGGATTCAGTCTCAATAACTTGACTCTTTTCGGCATGGTGCTGGCCATTGGCATCGTGGTCGACGACGCGATCGTGGTGCTGGAAAACGTCGAACGCCAGATGTCGCTGGGCCTGGACGCCAAGAACGCGACGATCAAGGCCATGGGCGAGATCACCGGGCCGATTCTTGCCATTACGCTGGTCTTGAGTTCGGTGTTTCTGCCCAGCGTGTTCGTGCCCGGCGTTACGGGACAATTTTTCCGCCAGTTTGCCCTGGTGATTTCGTCGGCCATGATCATTTCGGCCATCAACGCCATGAC
>JAFGAY010000342.1 GCA_016933425.1 Pirellulales bacterium | reverse complement strand
ATCAGTGCGTCACCATCGGCGAGGGACAAACCCTCCTGCACGCTTCCGACCACGTCGCGCGGTATGTCGGCATGAAGCCGGGCCGCCTGTTCTTGCAATACGAGGGAATGAATCCCTCGGGCAGTTTCAAGGACAACGGCATGGCCGCCGCCTTTACCCATGGTCGCCTGGTCGGCGCCAGCAGGGCCGCCTGCGCCTCGACCGGCAACACGAGCGCCTCGCTGGCCCTCTATTGCTCCGTTACCGGCCTAATGAAGGCGGTCATTTTCGTCGGCTCCGGCAAAATCGCCATGGGCAAGCTCTCCCAGGCGCTCGACTACGGCGCGCTCACCTTGCAAATCGCCGGCGATTTCGACGACGCGATGGCCCGCGTCCAGGACGTCTCGCGCGACCTGGGCATCTATCTGGTCAACAGCGTCAATCCCTTCCGCCTGGAGGGTCAAAAGACCATCATGTTTCGCGTGCTCGAAGCCCTGCGGTGGCAGACGCCCGATTGGATCGTGGTTCCCGGCGGCAATCTAGGCAACTCCAGCGCTTTCGGCAAGGCTTTTCATGAATTGAAACAGCTTGGCCTGATCGATCACATGCCGCGCCTCGCCGTAATCAACGCAACCGGGGCAAAAACGCTCTACGACCTTCACGAAGACGCCGGGCTGCGATGGAACCGCGGCCGGCCCAACACCGCCATGGTCGACGCCTACTATGCGAAAATGGACGCCCAGGGGCTTCGCGCGTCGACCATCGCCAGCGCGATCGAAATCAACCGGCCCGTCAACCTGATGAAGTGCATCCGCGCGCTCGAATGGATGGACGGCGTCGTGCGTCATCTCGACGATCAGGAAATTCTCGACGCCAAGGCCCAAGTCGGCGCCGGGGGGATGGGCTGCGAACCGGCCAGCGCCGCCAGCGTCGCCGGCGCCCGACAACTCGTCGCCGAGGGCCTTATCGAGCCCGACCAACGCGTCGCCTGCATCCTGACCGGCCATCAGCTCAAGGATCCCGGCGCCACGGTCGCCTATCACACGACCGACCCAAAACACTTCGACGACGTGCTCGGCCGACGGGGCGTTCACCGGGCCGCATTCGCCAATCGGGCCGTCGCCGTCGCGAACGACGTGGATGAAATCATTCGGGCCATCCAGTCGAACGGTTGACATCCCCGGACGGGACGGCCAGAATACCCATCGTTGAATTCTCGGCCCGTTTTTCAGGAGTCATTCCATGCGCCCCGTACGCATCGCCATCAATGGAGCCGCCGGCCGGATGGGCCAACGGTTGGTTGCCTTGGCGGCCGACGACGACCAACTCGAAGTCGTCGCCGCCGTCGAATCGCCGGGCCACTGGCGATTGGGCGAGGACGCCGGCCAGATCGCCGGAGTGGCGGCGCTGGGCGTGCCTGTCGCCGATGCGCTTTCCGTCCCGGCCGACGTCGTGATCGACTTCTCCTCGCCCGAGGGCACCGAGGCCATTGTGGCCGTTTGCCGGCAACATAACCTCCCCCTGGTAATGGCCACCACGGGCCTGGAGCCCGCCCAGGTCGTCGGGTTGCAAACCGCCGCAACCGAGATCCCGTTGCTCTGGGCGCCCAACATGAGCCTGGCGGTCAACCTGGTGATGAAGCTCTCGGCCGTCGCCGCGGCGGCGCTTCGGGAACAAGACGCCGACGTCGAAATTCTCGAACGCCACCACCGCTTCAAGGCCGACTCGCCCAGCGGCACGGCGCTGGCGATCGGCCAAATCATCGCCGACGTCATGGGCCAAACCGGGGCCCGACACGGACGCGAGGGCCGCATCGGCGCTCGCCCCCACAGCGAAATCGGCTATCACGCCATTCGCGTCGGCGACAATCCCGGCGAACACACCATCGTCTTCGCCATGCTCGGCGAGATGGTCGAACTGACCGTCCGCGCAACCAACCGCGACTGCTACGCCAAAGGCGCCCTGGCCGCCGCCAAATTCCTCGTCGGCAAACCGGCCGGCTTGTACTCGATGGGCGACGTTTTGGGGCTTTGAAGAAAGAGTGAAGGGTGAAGGGTGAAGAGTGAAGGGTGAAGAGTGAAGAGTGAAGGGTTTGGTGTTGGGTTACGGGAGGGGTTATGTTTTTTTGCAACTGGTTGCTACTGAATTCGGTAACTGCTTCGACTTTGATCAGGAACGCTCATGACTACGCATTGCCACGTTTTCTCATGGTTTCTTTCCGTATTGACCTTGTCGCTCTTCTGCTTGCTTGAGCGGCCGACCGGCGCCGGCGAGCCTTCCGCTCGATTCGTCTATCCCAAGACGCGACGGGGAGACGTCGTCGACACGTACCACGGCGTTCGGGTGCCCGATCCCTATCGCTGGCTCGAACAGGACATTCGCGAGTCGAAAGAGGTGGCCGACTGGGTGGCCGCGCAAAATCAATTAACGACGGAATTCCTCGCGTCGATTCCCGAGCGCGACGCGATCCGACGCCGGTTGGCCATGCTGTGGAACTATCCGAAATACTCCGCGCCAGTCAAAGTCGCCGGACGTTACTATTATCTGAAAAACGACGGACTGCAAAATCAAAACGTGCTTTACGTGATGGATTCACTAGAAGCGGAGCCCCGCGCGCTGATCGACCCAAACCACTGGTCGGCCGATGGGACGGTGGCGCTGGCCGGCATCGCGCCGAGCGACGAGGGCAAGTATCTGGCCTATGGCCGCGCCGAGGCGGGATCCGACTGGACCACGTGGCGCGTCATGGACGTCGCCACGGGCGAAACCCTGCCGGACGAAGTGCGGTGGACCAAATTCGGCAAGCCCAGTTGGACGGCCGACGGACGCGGATTCTTCTACGGGCGATACGACGAACCCAAACCCGGCGAGACTTTTCAGCAATTAAACCTCAACCACAAGCTCTTTTACCACCGCATCGGCGCGAGCCAGGCCGACGACGTGCTCGTCTACCAGCGGCCGGACCATCCCGATTGGAGCTTCATCCCGGCGGTGACCGAGGACGGCCGCTACCTGGTCGTCACGGTCCACCGGGGAACCGACCAAAAATACCGGATTCTCGTCCGCGATCTTGAAGAACCCTACGCCATGCCCGTCGAACTGGTCGGCGATTTCGACAATGAATACACGCTGGTCGGCAACGACGGTTCCGTGCTGTTTTTCAAAACCGATCTGGACGCGCCGCGGGGTCGGGTCGTGGCAATCGATCTGCGACAACCCGAACGGGAACAGTGGCTAACCATCCTGCCCGAGGACCAGGCGACGCTCGCCGACGTCAATCTGGTGGGCAACCTGTTCGTGGCGCAGTATCTGTTGGACGTGAAGAGCCAGGTCCGAGTATTCACGACCGACGGCCGGTTCGTGCGCGAGGTAAAGCTGCCGGCCATCGGCGCGACGTCGGGTTTCGCCGGCCGGCGGACCGACAACGAAACGTTCTATTCGTTTTCGAGCTTCACCGTGCCGCCCACCGTTTATCGGTACGACTTGATCACGGGCACGAGCGTCTTGTTCCGCCGCGCCGAGGTCAAATTCAATCCCGACGACTACGCGGTCGAGCAAGTCTTTTATCGGAGCAAGGACGGCACGCGCGTGCCCATGTTCCTGGCCTATCGCAAGGGAGTCAAGCTGGACGGGACCAATCCCACGCTCTTGTACGGCTACGGCGGGTTCGGCGTTTCAATGCAGCCGGAATTTCGGGTTTCGCGGCTGTTGTGGATGGAGATGGGCGGGGTTTTCGCCGTGGCCAACCTTCGCGGCGGCGGGGAATACGGCGAGGCCTGGCACGAAGCCGGCAAAAAACTCAAAAAACAGAATGTTTTCGACGACTTCATCGCGGCCGCCGAATGGCTCGTCGACAAAAAATACACCAAACCCTCGCGCCTGGCCGTTCTCGGCGGCAGCAACGGCGGACTACTGGTCGGCGCCGTCATGACCCAGCGACCCGATCTGTTCGGCGCATGCCTGCCGGCGGTCGGCGTGATGGACATGCTTCGGTTTCAAAAGTTCACGGCCGGGCGTTACTGGGTCGACGACTACGGCAGCTCGGACGATCCTCGAGAGTTCGAGGCGCTGCTGGCCTATTCCCCCTATCACAATGTGACGCAGGGAACTAAATATCCGCCCACCCTTGCCGCAACGGCCGACACCGACGATCGGGTGGTGCCGGGCCATAGCTTCAAGTTCATGGCCGCGTTGCAGGCCGCCCAAGCCGACGACGCGGCGCCCGTCTTGCTCCGCATCGAGAGCCGGGCCGGCCACGGCGGCGCCACGCCAACGTCGAAGCAAATCGAACTGACGGCCGATCTGTATGCTTTTTTGGTCGAGGTGTTCGACATGCGATTGCCCGAGGAATCGTTCGGCAAAAACAACACGCCCGCAACCCACGCCGCACATGCCACACGGTAAGGAATGCCTATCAAATCTAAAAAAACGAAGGATGGTGACAAGATGAAATGGGAACTTGTCTTTTCGATTCTGGTTCTTTCGATGTTGTCGCTTCCGGTCGGGTGCGGTCGGCCGTCCGAGTCCGAATTAGGCGATGGCATGATTCCCCCAACCCCGAATGGATCTGAACCGGGGTCGACGGCCGCGCTTTCCGGCAATCGACAGGCCAATCCAGCCGACAAGAAAGTATCGTTGCCCGAGAATTTTCCGCTCGACGTGCCGATTCCGCCGGGCGCCGAGCCGACGGCGAACCATAAGACGGACAAACTAACGACGGTAACGCTCGAAACGACCGATTCGCTCGTTGAGGTGATCGCTTATTACCAATCGGCCTTGAAAGCAAGCGGCTGGACCATTGAAGCGTCGACCGCGACGGAAAGCGGCTCGGTCCTGGGAGCGGTCAAGCAAAAACGGACGCTCACCATCATGGCGCATCGAGGAGAGGGAAACACCGTCGTCAAGATCGACGTTGGCAAATAGTGGTTGCGGCTCAAATCGGCACGGCCGGTGAGCTATCGATGCCCGCCAAAGAAGTGATGCCGCAACGAGATCACGGGCGCGCGAAGAAGCCGCGTCGTCGCGTTGGATTCCCTCAAGCCCAATCGAGGCCGGTTTGGGTTCGCACGCGGGTTTCAAAGTCGCCCAGCAGCCCGCCGATCAGATCCCAGCCGTGGGCGCGTCGGATTTCGATGTCGCCTTGGCGATTGACGCGGACCACGCTTTGATCCTCGACGCCCACGGCGGCCAGTTCCTCGGGACTGGGGCCTTCGTCCCGGGCCATTTCGAGGAGCGTTTTTCCCGACATTTCAATGAATTGCATGGCCGTGTTCCCGCTCATGAAGCGCCCTTTGCTGACCACTCGCCTTGGGCTGTCGTTATTGTACGGCGGTCGTGAATAGGGAATCGCATTTTGGCCGCTCAAACCGGCGTTCTGAAGGCCAAGGCGCATCGCCCGCGACACTTCTTCATCGTAACTGGCCGGCCGACGGGGCGTCAACCACCCAGTTGGGCATGAACCGCGTCGGCCAGGCTTAGCATGGTCGCCACGTCGAGCTGTTCGGCCCGGAGTGTGCCGTCAAGGCCGAGGCGTTGCAGAATTTCATCAACGGCCGGCTTGTCCAGGCGGTCCTTGACGGCGCTGACGAGCACCGAGCGGAGAAACTTGCGACGATGGAAAAACATTGCGCGGACGAACGAGTGAAAAAAGGCCCGATCGGCGATCCGGCCGCGAAGCGACTCGTCCAGCTCGATTTGGACAATGGCCGAGTCGACTTTTGGCCGCGGCCAAAAGACGGACGGAGGCATGACGCGGATGATTTCGGCCCGGCATTGGCTCTGCACCCAGATGCTCAGCGCGCTGTAATCCTTGGTGCCGGGAGCGGCCACGATCCGATCGGCCAACTCTTTTTGGATGGTCACGGTCATGCCGACCGGCGGGCGATCGAGCGTCAACAAGTTCGTGATGATCGGCGTGGCGATGTTATAAGGCAAATTGGCGACGAGCTTCAGCCGCCGTCCCGCTCCCGCGTCGATCTGTTGTTGAATCGCTTCGAGCACGGCCGGATTGAGCCGATTTTTGTTGGCCAGCACGTCGGTGTGCAACCGGTGGACATTAGTCACATCATGGAGCTGCTCCGAAGCGAGCGCGAACAGGGCCGGATCGAGTTCGACGGTGACCACGGCGGCCGCCTGCTGGGCCATGACCACGGTGAGCGCGCCGGTGCCCGTACCCACCTCGAGAACGACGTCGTCGGGCGTAAGGCCGGCCGTGCGGATCAGCAGGTCGTGCAGATTCAGATCAATGAGAAAATTCTGACCGAGCCTTCTCTGGGGTTCGATGCCCGCGGCGCGGAACCGCCGGATGAGGAACGAAAGACTTCGGTTTTCTGGCAAGGAAGAGGACAAGATAGGGATTGGGGATTGGGGATTAGGGATTTAGATACTTCGAGAAAGGTGATGACTTACCGTTAATAGCCGCCGGCGGAAGCCGGCGCGAATATCACCCCAGCCGCCACCCCCTGGCTCAATTCCACAAGCGGGCTTCGTCGAGTCGTTGAACGTATTTGGCCAACAAATCCGTCTCAAGATTGACCATGTCGCCCGGCTTGAGCGAGCCGAGCGTCGTGACCGACAGCGTAAACGGAATCAGCGCGACGCTGAACCGGTCGGGCAGGCTTTCTACAATTGTCAGGCTAACGCCGTCGACCGCGATCGAGGCCTTGGGGGCCATCTGGCGGCTCAGTTCGCGGGGGAGCGAAAACCAGAAGGTCGACCAGTCGCCTTCGTCGCGGCGCTCGGCCAACGTGCCCGTGCCGTCGATGTGGCCGCTGACGAAATGGCCGCCCAATCGCTCGCCCAAAACAAGCGAACGTTCGAGATTCACCGGGCTGCCGGGCGCCAGCTTGCCGAGGTTGGTTCGGGCGAGGGTCTCGGGGCCGGCCTGGAAGGCGACCGTCTCGCCTTCGACGGCCACGACCGTCAGGCAGCAGCCGTTGACGGCGATGCTGTCGGCGACCGACGACTCGGCGGCGATTTTGGGTTCGCGAACCACGAGCCACACACCCGGCGGCTCGCTGCGTATCTCCGACAACGTACCCAGCGCTTCGACGATTCCCGAAAACATAGCGCTCCTCTTGAAATCCTACTTATTCTTAAAACAACGGCTCTCTTTGCCGGCGGCGGACGATCATGACCCACGCATAACGGATCGGCGCCGAGAGCGCGAAAGCGACGCACAGTATCGGCACGGAATATCGCCAGACGGACAACGCGGCCAACAGCGCGAAAACAACCGCCACCACGTGTCCGAAACTGCGCTGGCCGCGAAGCACCTGGTTGGTAATGTGGGGATATCGCAGCCGGGAAACCATCAGCAGCGCGGCCAACACGCCGAAGATAGGCAACGTCGTCTGCAACACGCCGTCAATTTGCGCTTTGTAGATCAGCGGATTACCGACATCGCGCAACGTATGGAACATGATGGCGAAACCGGCCATTGCGGAGGCGGCGGCCGGCACCGGCAAGCCGCTAAAATAAATGTGGTCCTCGATTTCCGAGCCCACCTCGACGTTGAACCGCGCCAACCGAAGCGCTGCGCACGCCACGTAGAGCGCGGCGATGATCCAAACCGCCTCCCTGTGCAAAAACTCGAATTTCGGACACATCTTCACCATCAAAAACGCCGGCGCCACGCCGAAGGTGACCAGATCGCAAAGACTGTCCAACTGGGCCCCAAAATCGCTCATCGTATTCGACAATCGTGCAAGCTGCCCGTCGAGCGCGTCGAAAATCATGCCCAGGAAGATCAACCACCCGCTATACATCAACGCGATCGAATCCACCTCGGTCAGCGTCATGGTCTTGTCGGGACGATCCAGCCGCGCCGCGATGACGATGGCGAAGAACCCGCACACCAGGTTCCCCAACGTAAACATCGTCGGCAGCGCCGCAATCGTTCGCAATCTTTTCATGCCGCTTTCCTTTCAGACCGAGGACGCTCCCGGCGATACATCAGCGTTCTTGCGCGTTGGTCCATCGGGCCATGATCGTCCGGCCCGCGCGAACCCGATCGCCGACCGCCACCTCGACGCGGAGATCGCCGGTCTCGGGAACGATCAGTTCGGTTCGCGAGCCCAGCTTGATCATGCCGATTCTTTCGCCTCGTTTCAATTCGTCGCCCACGCGCAAGGGGCTTACGATCCGCCGCGCCACGGCGCCGGCGATCGGGCGGACGACCATCCGGCGGCCCGGCATCTCGGTCGATTCGATTCCAATCCACAGGTTTTCGTTGCGGATGGCGCTATCCGGATCGAGCGCGCTGAGGAACTCGCCCGGGCAGTAGCGGAGCCCGACAACCCGGCAGTCGCACGGCGCCCGATTCATGTGGACGTTCAAAATCGACAAAAACACGCCGACGCGCACGGCCGGCCCGCCGACGAACTCGTCGTGGTCGAGCCGGTCGACCGAAACGACCTTGCCGTCGGCCGGCGAGACCAACAGGCCCGGCGCGGTCGGAATCCGCCGCGGCGGATCGCGGAAAAACCAAACGATCAGGCACAGCGGAATCGCCGGAATCCAGGCCACGTACCACGCGAACCAAGCCAAGGCCGCGGTCAAGCCCAAAAGCGGCCAGCCCATCAATTGTAGCTCGGCCAACCCCCATCGGGCGAACGGCAGCCGGTCGCGCCAGACAAACGGGTCGTCCTCGGGTCGCCAGTGACACGTGCATTGATTGCGGCAATACTTCAGGTCGCGGGGGTCCAGAATCTCGTGGGGCGCCCCCTCCAAGGATCCTTGGCGTAAGGCGGCCATCCGCGCAACGTAACTCGGCCGAAAATGCTTCAAATACCAACGCCGCCAGCGTCCCCAGGCCAACTCAATCCGATAACATACCCCTCCGCCGGGCTGGACGCTGTGAAGATTCGCCGGCATAAGATTCGATTTGACGGGCTGGGTGGGTGTTTGGGTAATCATCGTCACGCGATTCAGGAGATGACTTTGGGCAAACCGTTATCTTATCCCGTTTTCCGACCGATGAGAAGGACCGATTTGCTGGAGGGCCGCGCTCCGTCGCGGCCGT
>JAFGAY010000341.1 GCA_016933425.1 Pirellulales bacterium | reverse complement strand
GGACGAAGAGGCGGAGGACGAAGTCGACGAAGACAAACCAGTCATTCCACGACGCCGGCGATAAGCTCTCGAACGACAGGAAGAATAACAAGCCGCTCCACCCATTAGGGTTATTCATCATTGACAGTCGCTTGGCGCGACCGTATTTTGAATAGTTTGCATGAGGGTCTGGTCGAGGGGGGGCTCCTCTCGCGGGAATGAGCTTGCCGGGGGCCGGGAGCGTGTAAGAAAACCGACTCGGGATCCTTCCTGGCGCGCCTGTTGGGCGTCGAGCCGCTTCCTTCACGGTCGCGGTTCGGTTTTTTTACGGCCCACAGCAGGCGATTCGGTTCCTTCACCCGCGGTGATCGTTTCCTTTTTGCACACCAGACATTTGCCCATTCGAGAATCGTGTTCGCCATGCGTCGCATCGAGATTTATGACACGACCCTTCGCGACGGCTCGCAAGCCGAGGGGATCAGCTTTTCGCTTTACGACAAACAACTGTTGACCGGCCGGCTCGACGAACTCGGTTTCGATTTCGTCGAGGGGGGATACCCGGTGTCGAACGACAAGGACGCCCAGTATTTCCAGCGCGTGGCGGAAATGAATCTGCGCCATGTAAAGGTATGCGCCTTCGGCATGACGCGGCGCAAGGGAACGCCGGCCGACCGCGACGTCGGATTGCGGGGCTTGCTCGATTCGGGCGCGCAAGTGATCACGCTGGTCGGCAAAACCTCGGCCTTCCATGCCACCGATGTCCTGCAAGTCGATCCGGCCGAAAACCTGGCGATGATCGACGAGAGCATTCGATTTTTCGTCGAGGCCGGACGACAGGTGATTTTCGACGCCGAACATTATTTCGACGGCTGGAAATGCGACGCTCCCTATACGCGGCGGGCCATCGAAACGGCCGCCCGGGCCGGCGCCTCGCGGATCGTCCTGTGCGACACGAACGGCGGAAGCATGTGCGAGGAAATTTTTCAGATTACCCGCGAAACCGTCGAGACGATCGACGTGCCGGTGGGCATCCACTGCCACAACGACTGCGACCTGGCCGTGGCCAATTCGCTAGCGGCCGTTCGCGCCGGAGCCTCGCACGTTCAAGGAACGATCAACGGGTTCGGCGAGCGGTGCGGCAACGCCGATCTTATCTCCATCATTGCCAACCTGGCGATCAAGTACGACGAATATGAAGTGCTGGGCAACCGGGGACCCGAGCATCTGACCGAACTGTCGCGATACGTCTACGAAATGGTCAACGTCAACTCGGACCCGCACCAGCCGTTCGTCGGCCGCAGCGCGTTCGCCCACAAAGGCGGAATCCACGCCAGCGGCGTCTCACGAAACGTGGCCAGCTACGAACACGTCGAGCCCGAACGGGTCGGCAACGAACGCCGCATCCTGGTGAGCGAGCTTTCCGGCCGGTCCAACATCGTCGAAGTGGCTACCAAACACAACATCCAGCACGACCGGAAGCTAATGGACAAAATTCTGGCCCACGTCGTCTCGATGGAGAGCGCGGGCTATCAGTTCGAGGCGGCCGAGGGCTCGTTCGACTTGCTGGTCAAACGATGCGCGGGCACGTTCCGGCCGCATTTCGAGCGGTTGAACTACCACGTCAACGTCGAAACCCGCGAGGACGGCAAAACCACGACCGAGGCAACGGTCAAAATCCGCATCGGCGACGAAATCCGGCACGAAGTGGCCGAGGGCGACGGCCCGGTCAACGCGCTGGACGCCGCCATGCGAAAAGCGCTCAACGGCCGATTCCCCGCGCTGAACAACACCCATCTGATCGACTACAAAGTTCGGGTCATCAATTCCGAGGCGGCCACGGCGGCGGGTGTCCGCGTCATCATTCAAACCCAAGACGAAACTGACCTGTGGGGCACCGTCGGCGTGAGCGAAAACATCATCGAAGCCAGTTGGAACGCACTGGTCGACAGCCTCGAATACAAGCTGTGCAAGGACGAAGAGAAGGAACGTTCATGACGGAACTCCCCAAACACTACGACCACAAGGCGGCCGAGGCCCAATGGTATCCTTTCTGGGAACAAAAGGGCTTCTTTCACAGCGAGCCGCGCGACAATCGCCAGCCATATACGATCGTCATCCCCCCGCCCAACGTGACGGGAGCCCTGCACCTGGGCCACGCGCTAAACAACACGCTCCAAGATATTATCATCCGCCAGAAACGGATGCAGGGCTTCGAGACCCTCTGGGTCCCCGGCACCGACCACGCCGGCATCGCGACCCAGGCGGTCGTCGAACGGCGGCTCCTGGCCGAAGAAAAACTGTCGCGCCACGAACTGGGCCCCAAGGGCCTCGTGACGCGAATCTGGCAATGGAAGGAATCGTACGAAACGCGGATCCTCGGCCAGTTAAAACGAATGGGCTGTAGCTGCGACTGGCAGCGTACCCGATTCACGCTCGACCCGATTTGTGCCCGGGCAGTGCGCCACACGTTCTTCAGTTTGTTCCGCGAGGGACTTGTCTACCGCGGCAAGCGGCTGGTCAACTGGGACACAATGCTGCGCACCGCCGTGAGCGACGACGAAGTATTTCACGAACCGGTGGCGGGTCATTTCTGGTATTTTCGCTATCCGGTCATCGACCCGCGCCCCGGCGAGCCGACCCACGTGACTATCGCCACGACGCGGCCCGAGACGATGCTGGGCGACACGGCCGTGGCGGTCCATCCCGATCCGGCGGCCGCGCTCGACGGAGCCGAGGCGGACCTGCGCGCCCGGCTGGCGGCGGCCCCCTCGAAATTCAAACCGGAGATTCAAGCCGAGCTCGACGCCCTCGTCGAGCGCCGCGCGACAATGCTCGACGAACTGATTCTGCTGCGCGACATGGCCGCCGACGGACGAATGCTGCTGCTGCCGTTGGTCGATCGCCGGATTCCGCTGGTGGCCGACGTTTGGGCCAAGCCCGAAATGGGCGCCGGCTGCGTCAAAATCACGCCGGCCCACGACCCAAACGACTACGAAGTCGGCCTGCGTCAGAATCTGCCGATGATCAACATTCTGAACCTCGACGGAACATTGAACGAAAACGCGGCGGCCTACCAAGGCCAGGACGTGCTCACGGCCCGCGAAAACGTCGTGGCCGACCTCGACAAGCTGGGCCTGTTGGCTCGGGTCGAGGACCGCGAGATCGACCTGGCCCACAGCGACCGGTCCAAAACGCCCATCGAACCGCTGCTGACCGACCAGTGGTTCGTCAAAATGGAAAATCTCGCCCAAACGGCCATCGACGCCGTGCGAGACCATCGCGTGAAAATCACGCCACAGCGCTATGAGAAGGGCTATTTCGACTGGCTCTCCGAAAAACGCGACTGGCCAATCAGCCGGCAGTTGTGGTGGGGCCATCGGATTCCGATCTGGTACTGCAAGACGGCCTCGGAGGCCGATCTGAGCCGCGCGTTCGCCGGCCGCAACGACGTCGTCTGGCGCCGCGACGACGAGTATGGCCAGTGGTTGATTTGCGCCCAGGAGGACGACCTGACCGACGACGCCGTGCCCGGCCACACGCTGGTGCGCGAAGACGACGTACTCGACACCTGGTTCAGCTCGGCCCTCTGGCCCCACTCGACGCTCGGCTGGCCCGAGAAAACGAAAGAACTCGAGTACTACTATCCGACCAATCTGCTGATCACGAGCCGCGACATCATCACGCTTTGGGTCGCGCGGATGGTGCTGGCCGGATTGCACAACGTCGGCAAGGTGCCATTTTCCGACGTTTTCATCCACCCAAAAATTCTCGACGGCTACGGCGAGGGCATGTCGAAGACCAAGGGAAACGGCGTCGATCCGATCGACATCATGGAGAAATTCGGGGCCGATTCGCTGCGGTTTGGGCTGGCCTATTTGACGACCGAAACGCAAGACGTGCGAATGCCCGTCGAATTCGAATGTCCGCATTGCGGCAAGTTGATCGAGCAAACCAAGGAAAATCGCGTCCGGCCGAGGCTCGATTGCCCGGCCTGCGGCCGTGCGTTTTCGACCCAATGGGCCGAGAAGCCGGAGGACCGCGAGTTGGCCCGCGGGTCCGTCGTGAGCGACCGGTTCGAGCTGGCGAGAAACTTTTGCAATAAGCTGTGGAACGCGTCGCGATTCGCGCTGATGAATCTCGAAGGATTCACGCCCGGCGAGGTGGCCGAGGACGAACTGACGGTGGGCGACCGCTGGATTCTGAGCCGGCTGGCCACGGTAACCGAACAGGTCGACGCGGCGCTTGCCGAATTCCGCTACGCCGACGCGGCGCGGACCCTTTATGGATTCACGTGGGACGAGTTTTGCAGCTTCTACCTCGAGATGATCAAAACCCGGCTGCAAGACGACGCCGCACGGCCGCTAGCCCAACGGGTCCTGGCCCACGTGCTCGACGTCATCTTGCGACTGCTGCACCCGATGATTCCGTTTTTGACCGAGGAAGTCTGGCAGCAGTTGGCCCAGGCAGCCCCGCGGCGAGGCATTCCGAAGGCGGAAACTGCCGCGGATAGCGTCATGATAGCCCCGTGGCCGGGCAAGAAAGCGGGGCGGGTGATTCATGCGTCGGCCGAGTCGAAACTGGACTTCGACCAGGAGGCGGCCAGCGTCATAACGCGCGACGAGCGAATCGAGTCGCAATTCCGGCTGTTCCAGGAAGTTCTCGCCGCGGTGCGCGACATCCGCTCGCGGCAGAACGTGCCGCCGAAAAAACGACTGGAATTTGCCGTGCGCTGCGACGAACCGACGGCCGAATTGCTCCGCCCCATGGAAGACCATTTTGAGTCGATGGCCGGCGCGCGGCCGATCGGCTGGGGTCCGAACGTCGCCCGGCCGGTCCTGGCCGCCAACGTCGCGCTATCGGGCATGGAGGTTTTCGTCGACCTGGCCGAGCTGATCGACGTCGAGGCCGAGCAGTCCAAGAAGCGGCAAGAGCTGGACAAGCTCGACCAACTCATCGCGGCAAAACGAAAAAAACTGGAAAACGAAAACTTCACCAACCGAGCGCCTGCCGAAGTAGTAAAAAAAGAACGCGACTCGCTGGCCGAGATGGAAGAAAAACGAGCAGCCACCGCGGAGGCTCTCGAAGCCGTAACCAGAGCCGGCAAGGCTTAGCAGCCGTGCCTTGAGCTCAAGGGCGTCCATCCCGACTATCTGGCCATGCTGCCCGAATGGCCCGGCCCATAAACAACGCGCGGCAGCAGTGGGAAGTGGTTCTTTTCTGCTACAAGAACGCGAAGAACGCGCGAAAGGACGCTCATTCCACCACGCATGGGCTCGATCCGCGCGCCGTCCGCGTTATGAACGAGGCGGGCGTGGACATTTCCGCCCATTGGTCGAAAAACGTCCGCGAGCTGGCTCACCTCGTCTTCGACGTCGTCGTCACCGTCTGCGACCACGCGGCCGAAACGTGCCCGACGTTCCCCGGCAATACCAGAGTGATCCACGCCGGCTTCAACGACCCGCCGCGACTCGCCTCCGGCGAGACAACCGAGGAAGAAACCCTGGACCACTACCGGAGGGTCCGCGACCAGATCCGAACATTCGTTCAAAAACTGCCGGAAGTCCTTACCGATCCAGCACAACCGCCCCACGATCGACGCGAGTAGCCCAACCCCGGCTTGCCAATGACCCTTTTCTTGGCTAGGATTGTTCATTCCCGGCTGGCCAAGGTGTCGAAACCCCAGACTGGGCCGAAACAAATGACGGCACCCCACTATTTAGCGGGGAACGCTGTCAAGCTGCCCTGTTAAAAAAACCGAGGCCAAACCAAGTCCCGGCAACGGACCGCAGGGCAACGTCCCCCGAGGAAGCTCACGGAAAATTAAATCGAATCAAATCATATCCGGCGGCGTAGCTCAGTTGGTTAGAGCAGCGGAATCATAATCCGCGTGTCCGGGGTTCGAGTCCCTGCGCCGCTACTT
>JAFGAY010000340.1 GCA_016933425.1 Pirellulales bacterium | reverse complement strand
CCGCCATTGATGAAAGGATTCAGGGCGGTCATGCCATCGGTCACCTGACTGCCGTGCGACGTATGCTCATAGGCCACGTGCAATTCGGCCTTGGCCTTTTCGACCGCCGGCAGGGAAAGGGCCGTCAGGTCGGTTCGCGCGTGATCGATGATGATCGGCGCGGCTGCGATCTCATCGGCCGCAACCCAGGCAATCACGCCCATCAAAACACCAAACGAGAAACACTTTGAACGCATCATGATAAGAATCTCCATAAGCGCGGCCATCAGGCCTTGATCGACGGAAAGGGATGCAGCGCAGCCAATACCACGGTGGAAACGCGCATGAGAATCGCCGATGGACCCAAGGAAGGGCCGCGCAAAAAAGAGAAGCCTCGCCTGGCCGTTAGTCTATCCCAGCAGCCAAACCAAGTCAAACCGGAAGGGTCAGACTATCGTGAGAAACTGATGAGTACCCATTGCTATTCCGAGCGGCATGACGAGCCACTTCGGCCACGACGGAGCGCGGCCCTCCATGCTTGGGGGTTGGCCGGGGCGCTGTGCATGTGCCGGAATGCGTTTCCTCGGGCGTCAACGTTTCTCGGCGTCCGCCTGCCAGAGCTTCACCACCCGGTCGTACCCACCGCTGGCGAGGGTCCATCCGTCGGGCGAGAAGGCCAGCACGCCGATTGCCGCCGCGTGGCCGGGCAGGGTCGCGCGAAGGCCGCCGGTCTCCGCGTCCCAAAGGCGAATGCCCTCGGCCGCGCCGCGCCCGGCGGTGGCGATCCTCGTTCCGTCGGGGCTCACGGCCACGGCCAGCACGCGGTCGTCGTGGCCGTGTTGATTGCGGATCGGCTTGCCGGTGGCCGCGTCCCACAGAATCCACCTTCCATCCTCGCTGCCCGAAACCAACCGGACGCTGTCGCCCGCATAGCTCAGCGAACGGACCGCCGCCTCGTGGCCCTCCAACGTCCTCGCGAGCCGCCCCGAGGCCGGATCCCAAAGCCGGATCGACCGGTCCAAGCCGCCGGTGGCCAACCGCTGTCCGTCGGGCGAATAGGCCAACGCCATGATGCCGTCGTCGTGGGCGTTCCATTGGCCGGCCGTCTCGCCTGTGTCGGGATTCCAAAGCCGGACGATTCCGTCGTGACCGGCCGACGCGAGCCGCCGTCCGTTGGGCGAGAAGACAATCGCCCGAATGCCGCGGTCGCTTGCCGCGATGGTTCGGAACGACTCGCCGTCGTCCACGTCCCAGAGCCGGATCGCGCCGTCGTCGCCGGTCGACGCGAGCCGACGACCCTCGGGCGAAAAGACCACGCTATTGACTTCCGCCGCGTGATCCCTCCGCGCCCAAAGCATCCGGCCCGACTCAAGATCCCAGAGTCGAACCGTCTTGTCCTTCGATCCGGTCGCCAGCCACCGGCCGTCGGGCGAATAAGCCAGCGCCGCGACCGGCCGCGCGTGGCCGGTCAACGTCCATCGCAAAGGCGGCTTCGACGATTTCGTCGCCTCGCCGGTCAACTCGGGTTCCGGCGCGGGGGTCGTGCCCGAAACGGACGCCGGACGATCGGACGTGGTTTCAGTCGGAGGCAACAGACCGTCGGGCCGCGTCGGAACTGATCGACCCGATTGTTCCGATGCCTCCATCGCCGTTTGGATGCGCCGGGCGCTCCAGGAAATAACGCTCGCCAGGCCAGCCACGACCAGCGCCAGCACCAGCGCGACGATGCCCCCGACCAGCCACACTCGGGGCAACTTCCGGCGGCGCCGCAACGGCGCCAGGCGGCTCGGAGCGGCCGACTCGGCGCCGGCCAGCAGGGCTTCGAGATGGGCGTCTATCAACGGCGGGCTTGCCTTGACCGGCTGGCTCTCCTCGGCGGCCTCTCCTGCCGAAGACTTCCAAAGCCGCTCGTCGTAGGCCGCCTTTTTCGCCCGATCGAGCAGGCACGCCCGGGCGGCCGCCACCTCGCCCAGCAACCGCTCGGACATCGCGGCCTGGGGCCCGATCTGGAACGTGCGCAGGTGAACCGTCTGACGGTCGGCCGCCGTTTCGATCACCACCGGATCGTCCTCGAAACGCTTGATGCCCAGCAGCCGATAGTAGTCGGCCGGTTGTTCGTCGGGTGGAATGCCCAACCAGCGATAATAGGGATCAAACGCCTCGCCCATGAGTGATTCCCGATTTGTGCAACCACCGATGGACACAGATGAACCCAGCCAAGGGTGTTATCGCCGGGTCACGACCCGACCTACAGACTCATCTGCGTTCATCCGTGTCCATCTGTGGTTTCAGAAAACACCGTTTTCAACTTCGGCTAGGTCGGGCCGATTGGTCGAGGTGCGCGTCGATCCACTGTTCCAGTTCGGTCCAATCGACGGGAGGCAGACTGCACAGGTCGGGCCGTAATCGGGCCGCGTCCTTGATGTAGACATGGGTAATTTCGTCGGCCGGCTTGTGCGTGTTCCAGTGAACCAGCACGCGAATGCATCGTTCCAGCGAACCCGGCACGCTGACCTCGTAGCTGCACATCAGCGCCGTGTTCATCCAACCCAACTGTCGCGCGGCCAACGCCGGAAACTCCGCGTCGAGGTCTCGCGTGACCGTGAATATCGCGCTGGCCACGTCCTCCGGCTCGATGCCGTTCTGGCGGATCATCAGCGCCAGCAACTGCCGGGCGGCCTGGAGTATGGCCTCGCTCGTGTTTGAATCGGCCGTCGTCGCGCCGCGCACCCCGCGGCATACCTTCTCGCTCGAAGCCATGGCGGCTCTCCTCGCATGGACCTACGCTCCCCGGACTCCGCGTCCTCTATGTCCAGTCTAACGAGTCGAGCGACACCTGGCCAGCCGAGAATACACGCCCCCCAAAAAACCGAACCGCGACCGTCAGGGAGCGGACTCTCGACGCAACGCCAAGAATAATACGCTCCTTACGGTCGCGGCTCGGTT
>JAFGAY010000339.1 GCA_016933425.1 Pirellulales bacterium | reverse complement strand
TCGCCTTTCGCTCCGCGAAAGTAGCGGTCAATCCACGCTACTTTCGCGGAGCGAAAGGCGACAGAAGGCTTTCCGCAACAGAAACTATTTACCGTGTGGGATTAAAATCGTTGCCGCGCCCCGGTGGCAAGGGCGGGCGAAATTCGCCATATTGGTGGATTGATTGCTCACGGGTAGCCCTGGTTTGGTTTTTTGGCAGGTGTGATTATGAAAACACGCTCGACGACCATATTGACGGTTCGCCACGGGGGGACGGTGGCCATCGGGGGCGACGGCCAGGTGACCGTGGGCAGCGCGGTGATGAAGGCCGACGCGATGAAGCTGCGCCGGTTGGCCGACGATCGGGTGCTGGTTGGATTTGCCGGGGCGACGGCCGACGCCTTCGCCTTGCTCGAACGGTTCGAGGCCAAGTTGAAGGACTACCCGGAAAACGTTCCCCGCGCGGCGATCGAGCTTGCCAAGGAGTGGCGCACGGACCGGGTGCTGCGGCGGCTCGAGGCGATGATGACCGTGGTCGACGCGGGCACCACGCTGCTGTTGACGGGCAATGGCGACGTGATTCAGCCGACCGACGGGATTTTGGGGATTGGTTCGGGCGGCAACTACGCGGTGGCGGCGGCCCGGGCGCTGGTGGCCCATTCGTCGTTGGGGGCAGCGGAAATCGTGCGCAGCGCCCTGGCCATCGCGGCTGATATCGACATTTATACGAACACGAACATTGTGGTGGAGACCTTGGCGTGTGTGAAATGACGACATGGCCGGAAAATTCAACGGCATACGAGAAACCGTTTTGCGAGCCATGTGTTTTGCCGAGACATTTTGCGCGACGGCTTGCGAGGGTATAATCAAAAAGGGCTGGCGTGGCCCATTGACAGCGATGTTTTCGCGAGGATTTCTCATATGGAATTTGCATTGCCGCTTGACCGGATGACGGTTGCCGATAAGCTTCGGGTAATGGAGGTTCTTTGGGACGACCTGGCGCGCAATCCAGACCAGATTCAGTCTCCCCCCTGGCATGAGGAGGTTCTGGACGAAAGGCGGCGGCAGATCGAAGAGGGTCGCGCCAAATACCTATCGTTGGAAGAATTCCGCCGGAATATCGAGAAGGAGATCCAATGAGGATCAAGATTCTTGAGGCGGCAGAGCAAGATCTCCTCGATGGATTTCGATTTTATGAGAGACAATCGGAGGTCGTCGGACGCTACTTTCTCGATTCGCTGACGGTTGACCTTGAATCGTTGCATCTATACGCGGGCATTCACGCCAAGCAATACGGCTACTATCGGATGCTTGCCCGACGATTCCCGTTTATGATCTATTACCGCATCGAGGGCGATACGATTCTGGTTGACGCGGTTCTTGATGCTCGGCGAGATCCCACACGGATTCAAAAACGACTCACCCATTAGCAACATTGGCATGGAGAACTTTACGTGCGCGAGTTGACCCCGCGGGAGATTGTGGCTGAGTTGGATCGGCACATTGTCGGCCAGGATGATGCGAAACGTGCTGTGGCGGTGGCGATTCGCAATCGTTGGCGGCGTCAGCGCGTGGCCGAGGACATGCGGGGCGAAATTGCTCCGAAGAACATCATGATGATTGGGCCCACGGGCGTGGGTAAGACGGAGATCGCCCGGCGGTTAGCGCGGCTGACCGGGGCGCCGTTCATCAAGGTCGAGGCGACGAAATACACCGAGGTGGGTTATTACGGGCGCGACGTCGAGAGCATGATCCGCGAGTTGGTCGACAGCGCGATAGCCTTGGTTCGCCAGCAAGAGTTGGAAAACGTCGAGGACGAGGCGAAGCGGCGGGTTGAGGATCGGCTGGTCGATTTGCTGTTGCCGGCGCCACCGGCGTTCGATGTTTCGCCGGACAGCCCGGATTCATCGGATCGCTATGAGCGGAACCGCGAGAAGATACGCGCGATGCTGGCCGCGGGCGAGATGGACCAGCGCAAGGTCGAGTTGACGACCGAGCGCAAGGCCGTGCCGATGATGATGACGGGGATCGGCATGGAGCAGATGGACATCGATCTGCAAGGGATGTTTGAAAAGATATTGCCCAAGAGCACCTCGCGGCGGGAAATGACGGTCATCGAAGCGAGGAAAGTCCTTTTTGAGCAGGAATGCGAGGCCCTGATCAACCAGGACAAGGTCCATGCCCAGGCGATCGAGCTGGCCGAAAACATGGGATTGATTTTCATCGACGAAATGGACAAGGTCGTGGCGAGCGAGAGCGCGCACGGGGCCGACGTTTCGCGCCAGGGCGTCCAGCGCGACCTGCTGCCGATCGTCGAGGGGACGACGGTTCAGACCCGATACGGCTATGTGCGAACCGACCACATTCTCTTTATCGCGGCCGGCGCGTTTCATCGCAACAAGCCGAGCGACTTGATGCCGGAGCTACAGGGGCGGTTTCCCATTCGGGTCGAGTTGAAGGATCTGACCAAGGAAGACTTTGTTCGCATTTTGACCGAGCCCAAGGGAGCGCTGACCAAGCAGTATCGGGCGCTTTTGGAAACGGAGGGCGTCGAG
>JAFGAY010000338.1 GCA_016933425.1 Pirellulales bacterium | reverse complement strand
TCGCCTTTCGCTCCGCGAAAGTAGCGTGGAATAGTCGCTGCTTTCGCGGAGCGAAAGGCGACAGAAGGTTTTCCGCAACAGAAACTACATAGGGAGAGACGGAAATGCCTCTCCCTAGAAGCCTAATGCCGCCCAAGCCATATTTCTGACATTTTCGCGCGGAATAAGGCGATCCTTGAAAAAGAACAACCCCGCGGGTCTATGCCCTACCCCTAGAATTGGTGGCGTTATCTGCACAAGATATCCGTTGGCGTCCTGCCCATGCATATAACGTGGTCGGGTTCATTCCAAAAATGCACGGTGGAGAAAGCCCTTTTTGGAGTTGGCCACGCCCACAAGGCCTCGATTCTGGCCGACGAAAAGGTGCCCTCGGGCGACGCGCTATCGGGCCGTCGGCACGTCGAGGTTGTATTCCACGGGATTGGGGCCGTCGAGCGCGACGGTCAGCGGGGGCGGCGCGAAATCCGCCGGAACATGGCTCACGCCGGGTGTGCCGTCGTCGCCGGGCAAAGTGCGCCAGCACTCGACCCGCACGTCGTACGTGCCCGGCAGCAGCCCGTCGTCGGGCTGGACGGTCGTCGCGCTGAAGGAGCCGTCTCCCTTCTCGAATCGGGCGCCGCCCGGCCGACGCGAACCCATTTCGGCCGATTGCGACGGGGTGAAGGTGATGTAGCCGTCCTCGGGCGGCGGCCCGCCGGCGAACGTGATTTTGCCGTTGACGCGAACCCGATCGGGTCCCGATGGGCTACAACCGCATAGGATGAGGCCACTAACGACGAAAAAAGCCGTCATCAGGCAATACGGCCGATTAAACCAGGGACTAATTTTTCGTTCCATCCGTCGTTTCTGATTCTGTGAGATGGGCATCACGGCAGCGAGACGACTTCGCCACCGTCTCGGGTGCCCAGATCGTTATAGAGTTTGTAGTCGATGAATTCTTCAAAGAAGTGGACGCTTCCGTCGCCCATCATGAAATTAGCGCCGCCGGGGTGCATGCTCTTGTAGCCGCACGCCCGGTAATGGGGCCCGCCGGCCACGTCGCAGACTTCAAACGTATTGATTGGAATGCTGGTTCCGGCAATCGGGAAGTTGTTCGCATAGGCGCCGTTGTAGATGCACTGGTCGGGCAGCGTCTCTCCGGCGGCGATGGTATAGGCCAATCCATCGGTAACGTCGCCGTACTTGATGCCCAAGGGATAGCGACCGAACATGCCGACGGTCAAATTGTTCGGATAAACCGAACCGTAGCTTGACGACTCACAGCACCACGGGTCCGACGATCGAATCACCTCGGGTGGGCAGAACGGGCATCGGTCGGGTTCCGTCGGGCCCATGCACGTCGGATACCAGAGTTTCATGGACGGGTCGGGATTGAACTCGGATCGCAGACACGAGCAAGGCATGGTCGTTTCGCCTGCCGAACGGTCGCTCGGACAAACGATCCAGGAAATGGGCATTTGGGTCACCGGCACCACGTTGTTCGGATGGCTCAGCGGCAGATTAAAATCAAGGAGATCGTAGATTGCCTGCTGTTCCAAATTTGGAAGAATGAACGAGACCCACGTGCCGGTCTGGGCAATCGAATAACCGCAAGCAAACGGAAGCACCCCATGGCCGTCATGATACGAATTCAACGCCAGGCCGATTTGTTTGAGGTGGTTGGAGCACTGGATGCGTCGGGCCGCCTCGCGGGCCGCTTGAACGGCCGGCAGGAGCAACGCGACCAGCACGCCGATGATCGCAATGACCACTAGTAATTCGACCAGGGTAAAACCGTGAACGGGTGGCATTCGCCGCGTTATTCCCGAAACACGACGAGGATTTCGGGCGTCATTGCCAGTCATGGAGCGGTTCCTTTTACGGGGTGGCTTCCTAGAAATATCGCTGCCCCGGCGCGCCGGGCCGGTTCTCGCTGTTCCCACAAGAACCGGCCCTTGACCGCGGTGGTGTGAGGCGCGGGTCAATGTGCCTCTTCCTTCGGTGACACCTACTTGCGCCGCCGCATGAACAGCGTGCCCACAAGGGCGCTCAACAAAGCGACGATGGCGCTCGGTTCGGGCACGCCGGCCGCTTCGCTGGGCGGCGGGGCGGGATTCCAGTTGGCGGCGAGGATAGCCGCGTCGGCCGCGTTGACCACGCCGTCGTCGTTGAAATCGCCGGCGGTCGCGTCCCCCTGCGCGACCGTGGCGCCCCAGTTGCCCGCCAGCACGGCGGCGTCCGTCGCGTCGACGTAGCCGTCGCCGTTGGTGTCGCCGGGAACCATCGGCTGCGGATCGGCCGTGAAGCTCAGAAAAACGTCATTGTCCACGACCGAGGTCTCGAAATACCCGGCAGAAAACGTTCCGTTGACGAGCGACGCAAAATCACCCGTCGTGACGCCGCCGTCGATGATCTTCCAACTGTGACCGGTCGTCCAGAACGTTTCGCTGGTCGCCGGATTGCCGACCAGCGAGAGATCGAGCGTCAGTTGCGAGGTTCCTCCCAACGTCAAATCGCCGGTGACGGTCGCGAAATCGAAGTCGGTTCCCGCGACGCCGAGAAGCGCGTCGTCGACCAAGGCGCCAAGCTGCCAGGTCATGTTCCCCCCGCCCGACATGTCCAGGTTGCCGGTCACCGTCAGCGCGCCGACGTTGTTGGTGATGGTGGTGACTTCCTCCTCGGTGGTGATGACCGTGACGCCCGGGGCGACGTTGGCGCCCGCGCCGGCCGCGACGTTGCCGTTCACGGTGCCGACGCCCGAGAGGGTCGTTCCGCCGGCCAACGTGAGTCCGGCTGCCGAGACGTCGAGGACCGCACGAGACGCAACCAGATTGACCAGGGGCGTGGCCAGATAGTTGGCCCCATTGACGATCAAGACGCTGTCCTGGCCGATCGAAGTGCTTTCGGTCGCGGTGTAGGTCGCTCCCAGGGTCACGTAGCAGACGGCGTCGGTGCCGCCATCGCCATAGATTTTGAGGGTCTTCGTCGTATTGGCCGCGTTGTTCAGCAGGATGCGGCCCGGCGCGTTGCTGGCGCTGTTCCGAAACTCGAGAATATGGCCCGCGCCCGAAATGGCGCCGCTGATGATGTTGCTGTGGGGATCATACCCTGTTTTTTCGCGCATTTCGATCCGGGTATCGCCGGTCAGGGTCACGCTGCCCGTCAACTCCCGCGAGCAGACCACGTCGCCGATAGTGTAAAACTGAATCGCGCTGCGCCCGCCAAATCCATAACCTTCGATGGTCAGCGGCTTGGCAAGTGTGAAAAAAGCCTCGCGAAAGCTCAAGGTCGAGCCAGCCATCACGGTGATCCCGGCCGAGCTGGAGCCCCCCAGGGCGCCCGCACCCGCCGGATCGCCGTTGGTCGTGTCGATGTCCGACGGCATGAACAAGATGCCCGTGGCCTCCTCGGCCGGCGAGCCGATCACAATCGGCGCGTTGAACGTGTTCGCGCCATAGAAATAGAGGTATTTGGTGCTCGTGGCGGTGGTGTCCCCCGCGCGGAAATGAATGGATTCCACGCCCGTGTCCGTGATGAGGGCCGGATAGAGCTTGAGTTGCTGATTGACCGTGATGGACGGCGTGGTTCCCTGGAAGACGAGTTCCTCGCCGCCGATGTCCATGGACTTAATCGTGTATTTCTTGTTGGCCACGAGTCCCAGCACATTAATACTGCTGTCGACGCTGAGAAAGTAAGAATCGGTGCCGAAAACCTCGCCGAATTGGGCTACGTCCGGCGCACTGTTGTTCCATGCGACGTTGGGGGTGACTCCGTCATTCCAAAACGGTGTATACAAATCCCACGTCGGTTCAGAAAATTCCGCCCCGCCGTCGGTGATCGCGGTCCCGTCGCCGGGGACGGTGTCCCAGATGAGAACCGCGTTGGCGGGCGAGGAAACCAACATCAGGCTTCCCGCGACCACGGCCCATAACAAAAATCGTTTGTGCATGACAAAACTCCCTTGATCGGTGATAGTTTCCATTTTGACGATTGATCGTCTTCTCCGTCCGACCCTCGCCGCGCTCACCCGACCCCCAAGGCCGCGTTTAGCGATTTCGCCGGGCGGCCATCGCCAGCGCGAGGCCCGCCAAAAGCGCGAACATGGCCGGCTCGGGCACCAAGGCGATCTGGTTGCCCGCGTAGGCGAAGTTGAGGACGTAGCCGTCCGGCACGACGCCGGTTACCGTGACCGAACTCTGGCCGACGAGCGTGCCATAGGTGGCCAGCACGTACGGTTCGCCGGAAGAGGCCGCGGAGCCCAGGTTCGTCAGATTGATGGTTCCGGCCGCGAGGTCCAACTCGCCCGAGACGGTCAACAGGTCGACGGCGTGCGTGTCGCTGTTGAATTCGACGTTGAGCGTTCCGGCCAGACTTACGTCGCCGGTGACGGCAAGCGTGCCGATTGTGTTTTCGACGTCCAAATAGGAAACGGAATCGGCCGGGTTATAGATGTCGACCTCGCCCCCTTCGATCGTTCCGCCGGCGGCGACGGCCACGTCGCCGACAACCGTGCCCAGGCCCCGCAGCACGCCTCGGTTGTTGACGGCCACTGAAGGCGAAGTGAGCATGGCGCCCGCGCGAAGCGTCGCTTCGCTGTCCAAGCCAAGCGTGACCAGCTCGTCGGCCGTGTAGTTCCCGGCCAGGATCAAGTGGGTCACGGCATCGGTGCCGCCGTCGCTAGATAGCGACAAGCTGTTCGATGAGTTGCCGGCGTTCGTCAGCGTAACCGCTCCGGGCCGATTCGACGCGGCATTCGTAATGGATAGGTTGTAGTCGCCGGTGAGCGATCCGCTGATCTTTCCCGTTGCTCGGGTTTCGATGACGGTATCACCTTCCAGGGTGACGTTCCCCTGCAATTCGGAACCATAGGAACTCCCATAGAATTCAAGGTTGCCGCGATTGCCGTAGCCGGCTCCTCCCTTGAGAATGATGTTTTTATCGGTAATCGTGTCGGATCGAATGCCGAGCGTGGAGCCGTTGAAGACGGTGATTGACTTGGTCGAATCGCCGCCCAGGCCGGCGGTCGAGCCGGCAAAGGAAAAACTCCCAACGGTGGACGCGGTCCCGGAATACACGAACACGGCGCAAGCTTCCGCCTCGCCGATTTCGATCGGCGCGTCGAAGTCGTCGGCGTTGTACAAATAGACGAACTCGTCGGTTCGAGCCGTCTCTCCGCTGTTTCCGCGGATGACGATCTTCTCCAGCCCGGCGGCCGTGGTCAGCGGGGTGTAAAACTTGGTAGTCGTGTAAACGGGAATCGTAAACGTGGCGCCGTTCATTTCGATCGTCCCGTCGGCCACGCCTTCGGTCACGACCGGAACGTAATTGAACTTCCGATTGATAGTCAACCCGGTCGCCTTCACCGTCCCATCGACATTGATCTGATAGGTCGATGTCCCCACGGTGTTGCCGAACCTGGCGGAGTCGGGCGCCGCGTTGTCCCAGGTCGTGTCGCCGCTGCCCGTGTTCCAGTTTCCGCCCCCATTCGCCCACGTCCCGGCCCCTTCGGTGATGGTGCCCCCATCGCCGGGTGTTATGTCCCAGATCAGTTCGGCCTGGGCGGACGCGACGAACGCCGCCAGTCCGACAACGGCCAGAAGTGTCAACGCGAATCGTTTGTTCATGACGGGTCTCCTTGAGTGATCGGTATCACGGTTGCATGGATACGCTGCGTCTTCTCCCGAGGCAACACGCGGCAACCGTTTAAGCCGCGCGTCCGCCCATGCCGCTGTCTCTTTTTTTCCGAAAAGGAAGTGCATCAAAAACAGAAAGCCGGCGACCGGGACCGATAACTCCCGGAAACCCCGTGACTCAGTGTGTTTAGCCGCTGCATAAGCGGGCTTGTTTTTTAACGTGAAATGGCGTCGCACTCCGGCGATAGTGCGCCATTCCGGCGTTTGCGCGCGGAATCAGCGCAAACCCCCGTAAGTGTGCATCGCGAGCCATTTCACGAGACCGCGCGGCCGTGTCGACGAGCGAATACGCTCAACGACAAAGCAATGGGCCAACGCCGTCTTTTCGCTAAGAATCCCGGACGTGCCTAAACGGCGAAAAAGGATGAACGACCGAACACCACCGGTCGTTACTAAACCACCTCAGGCGTCTGTCGCCGCCGCTCACGGCGGTGTGGTGCGGCGCCTTTTTTCTAGTTAGCGAAGGGAGTGCGCCCTCGCCATATGTACTATAATTACAGGGCGAAAATACGATCAAGTATCGTTTTGCGTAAACATTGCGCCGAATTGCGTTCACCGGCCGGCAATCGCTTTTCGCCGCATCGCAAGAAGATATCCTAGGGTGCGTTATCCGTCGTTTTTCGATTCCGTGCCTGTAAAACCAAGTGTCCACATGCCGTCTCCGCAAACCCGAAAGCATGTTGCCCTGGCCGTTCCCTCGGCGGTTCCTTACCTCGCGTTATTCACGCGCGGCGTGGTCAACTACGCGCGCGAGCACGGCGATTGGACCATTAGCTCGAGCCCCGCGGTCGAAGGCCCTTTTCCCGAAACGCTGGCCATGCCGATGCGCAGCCTTCGCGATTGGCCGGGCGACGGCGTCATCGGCGCCATTACGACCCAGGAGGAGGTCCGCGAAGCCAAGCAATTGGGCATTCCCGTCGTGAACATGGCGGGCACGCTTCGCCACTGCGACTTGCCGCGCACGATGGTCGACCATCGCGCGATCGGCCGGCTGGCCGCCGATCATCTTCTCGATTGCGGGTTGCGGCGCTTTGTGTACCTGGGACTCAAGGACGTCTGGTATTCCGAGCTCCGACGCGATGGATTCGCCGAACGCATCGCCGAGGCGGGCGGACGCTTGAGCGTCTATGAAACCTCGTGCCGAACCGATCCCTGCCGGTCGTGGCAATCGGGAATTCAGGAAATCGATCGCTGCCTCGAGGGAATCGTGCCGCCGACCGGCGTGCTGGCCGTACACGATTATCGGGCGAGGCTGCTGGTCGACGAATGCGCAAGGCTCGGACTGACCGTACCCAACGACGTCGCCGTGATCGGCGTGGACAACGACGACGTCGTGTGTGAATTTTGCCAGCCGCCGCTGTCGAGCGTCTCTCGCAGCGGATACCAAGTCGGCTACGAGTGCGCGGCCTTGCTCGACCGTCTTATGGCGGGCGAACCCGCGCCCCAGGAAGACCTGCTCATCCCGCCCGACGGCGTGGTCAAACGAAAATCGACCGATCTGGTCGCCGTGCACGATCCCCACGTATCGGCCGCCGTGCGCTACATTCAAGAGCATCTGGCCGAACCCTTTGGCGTCGAAAAACTGCTCCAATTGCTTCCCGTCTCGCGGCGCCGCCTCGAAAACCTCTTCAAGGAATCCCTCGGCCGGACGCCGTATGAATTTCTCTGCCACGTTCGAGTGAATCGAGCCAAGGAGCTTCTGGCCGGACCGGAAAAATTCAGCATGGCCGAGGTCACGCGACGCTGCGGTTTTCCCAACACCCAGCGTTTTCGCCTGGTTTTCACCCGGCTGGTTGGCAAAACCCCGACCGCATATCGCCGCGAGCTGCCCCCCGGTGGGTTAGTCAGCCACCAGTGAACGCTCCGGCTTTGACCGGAAGCGGCGGGCTATCCTCTTTCTCTATTTTCGATTTGTGGCGTTCCGTCACAAAATGGGCAGTTTCCCACGCCATCGCCATCAACCGGGTCGCCGTGCCGCGAGAAGATTACCAAAATAGGAAGATTGGAAAACCATAAGATATACCGTTTTTGTCAATTTTTTGGGGGTAAACGCTAGGACCTCGGCGGGGTTAGGGGTATACTGGGCGACGGTGCTGTGCAGCTCTCGTCCTTATATCCTGGGGAGGCCGATCATGTCGTCACGCGTCGCACTGTTTCGCCGGGCTTTCGACCGCCGAAAACTGCTCCTTGAGCCGCTCGAACAACGGCTCTTGTTGAGCCTGGTCAATTCGGCCATCGATTCCACTCAGCAGCAGGTTCTCGAAGATGGCCTGATCGGCCTGGTCGATTGGGCCGAGGGGCTCGACGACCACGGGCTCATGGCCCAAGTCCTGCCCGTGACCGGGTTGCCCGCCGGTTACTCGCTCGACACCAACGACGTGCTCGACCAAGGATTGCTTGCGCCGGTCGTCGCCTATTTCGCAAGTGACCCAGACCCCACGACCGACGAATTGGTGGCGGCGCTTTCCGGCTTGAGCCAGACGATCGGCGATCTGACGATCACGGTCAATCCGGCAAGCGTAAGCGGGGGGCTCGACGCCGGCGCGAATGAATTTGTTTTCAATCTGGTTTTCCAGGCCCAGCGGTCGCTCTCGACCGGCGTGAGCCTGGGACCCAACGGCGATTATCTCGGGCTGTCGTTCGACCCGACGATCTCGATCTCCGGCACGAGCGATCTGGCGTTCGATTTTTGCTTCGGTATGGATCTGACGGGCGGATTGACGGATGAGCAGGCGTTTTTTATTCGCGTGAACGATTTGGACGTGGGGGTGGATTCCAGCGCAACGTTGCCTTCCTCGGGCGACATGCACGTCGGTTTCTTCGACGCCCAGTTGACCGGCGGTTCGATGAGCCTCTCCGCCGATCTGGACGTCGGCCTGCCCGGCGGCACGATTACACTCGAAGACCTCGAGACCACCGAACTGGACGACCTGGTCACGTACACGCCCTCGGGCTCGGCCGGCGGCAACGTTACGCTGGCGGCGTCGAGCTGGGGAGGATTCACGCCGCCGAGTTCGTCGAGCGTCAGTTTCACCTCGTCCAATCCGTTCGATGCGCCGTCGCTGTCCTACACCGGCATGGACGAGTTGCTAAACTTCACCAATTTGAGTTCTTATTCGCTCTTGAGCGTGTTTGAGCAGTTGGGCACCTGGCTCAACCAGTTGCGCGGCACGTCGGTGCTCGACACGGGACTCTGGCTCGCGGCCGGCACCGATCTGGGCGACGTTTTGAACCTGGGCGGCGCCGTGGCCGATCACGACTTCGGCCTGGTCGGCGATCTGCTGGACAGCAGCGAGGTTCCCACCTTCGGCAGCGCCCAAACCCTGGCCACCCAACTGGAAACCGTGCTGGGACTTCCGTCCGGAACGATTAATGCCTCGTACGACGACGTGACGAACGAGCTGACCTACCACTTGATCCTCGACGAGACGTTTGTCGACACGGAGCTTGCGTTTGGAATCGACCTGGACCTGAGCCCCGTCGCCGCGATCGAAAGCACGTCGACGGTCGACGTATCAGCCGACGCCACGCTCGAGTTTACGTTCGGCGTCGACCTGTCGGGCCTGGTCGCCGTTCTAGAGGCCACTTCCGACGGTCCGACCAACGGCCGGCTCACCGAGGATGCCGTCTTCGACCTGAAGGTCGGCGGCGCGGCGGCCGTCGGTGTGACGGTCACGAAAACCTCGACCGACGACAACGTCGATCTGGACGACTTGGCCGACGACTTCAACACCGCGCTGGCGGCCGCGGGGCTTGGCTCGCGAGTCGCGGCTTCGCGCAACGGGAACCGCATCCGACTCTCGACCCAGGGAATCGATACGCCCGCGTTGTTGCAGCTCGATGCCGATTCGGAAAACGCGATTATCGACGAGGTCGGTTTCGAGGACGGCCAGTTCGCCGCCGACAGCATCGCCGCCCACGCCTTTATCGAAAACGCGACGATCGAAGGAAGCGCGACCGCGACGGCGTCGACCCCCGATTCCCCCATCAACGCATCGGCCACGCTCGGGTTCATCGACGTCGACGTGGTCGACGGGACAGGCACGGCCACCGCGTCCGTCACGCTCGAACTTAAGGAACCGGGCGCGGGCACGCCCGGTGGACGTCTCACCTTGCCCGAGCTGTTTTCCGGTTTGTCGGCCGGCATTACGACGATCGTGGCCGACCCGACCATCGACGGTTCGCTCAACGCCACGCTGCCGCTGACGGCGACCATTTTGGGCACGCCCGTGTCGGGCAGTCCGGAGTTGGTCATTGCGTGGGCCGACATCACGACCGGCTCGCCCGATTTGACGTTCAACGGCGCCGACGAACTGCTTCGGTTCGAGCATTTCGACAGCGACGACGTTATCGGCGCGCTGTCGGACCTGGCGGACTACCTGGTCGGTCTTGAAGACTATGAGTTCATGCAGCAGAAGATTCCGGGGCTGGACAAGTCGCTCGGCGAGATTGCCAACTATGCCGCCACGTTTCTTGACTATGTCGAGAATTATGAGGAATACGCGGCCGCGGGACTCAACGAACTCGAAAGCGCGTTGGAAACGGCCTTTGGACTCAATCCCTCGCTGCTCGATCTGGAACTCGTCGAGGGTGGCGACGTGCTGCGAATCGACTTCGGTCTCGGCGAGTCGATCAGCGAGCAATATCCCTTGAACTTCGATCTGGAAGACCTCGGGCTCGACGTGGGCAACCTCATCGAGCTGGGCACGACCGGTCAGTTGGCGGCTGATCTGGGCGTTGCTTTCAGCCTCGATTTCGGCATCGACCTGACCGATCCGATGGATCCCCGGCCGTTCATCTACGAAACGACCGGCCTCGACCTGACGGCCCTGGTCCTCGGCGACGACATCGAGTTCACCGCGGCCATTGGTCCCTTGGGAGTTTTCATTACCCAGGGCAGCTTCTTGGTCGACGGCGACGGCAACCCGGCCACCACGACGGACGCCGCCGCGCTGTCCGTGGGACTCACCGACAATAATTCCGGCACTACTGACGGCAAGATCTACCTGAGCGACCTGGACGTCGCTACCCACACGGGCATCGAACTGACCGGCCAGCTCAACACGGCCCTGCCGATCTATTTCCCGACCCAGTCGAGCTATCTCGGCGACATCGAATTGAGCATCACTGACCTGGGCGACGCCGAAAACACGACCACGTTCGACGCGCCCGATCTGCAAACGACGTTCGACAGCTTTGATCTCTTGAACAATCTCGGCGCGGTGCTCGATGGGATCGACTTCCTGCTGGCCAGCGTCCGCGACGTGTTGGGTAGCGACGTGTTCAACACCAAGCTCCCCCTGGTCGGCGACAGTCTGGGCGAGGCCGCCACGTTCATCGAGGACATCCGCACCGGCACGCTCGCCGACCTTCGCGCTGAATTCGGCGCGATGGGCAACGACACCGTCCTCATGCTCCAAGAAGCCATCTTCGACGCCCTTGGCCCCGGCGGGCTCGACTGGCTCAAGGACCAGAATTCCAGCGGCACGGTGACGATCGACGACGTTATCGTCACCGCGAGCGACACCGACGGCGACTTGCAGGACGACGACCAGGTCGACGTGCAGGTTCTGCTGGGCCAGGACCTGGCCTTGGTCGATGTGCCGATCGACTTCGACATCGGCATCCCGGCCCTGGGTCTGGACGTCGAGGGCGACATCAAGTTGATGCTCGGTTTCGATTGGCAATTGGCCTTCGGCATCAGCCGCGACTACGGTTTTTATATCGACACGTCGGCCGCCGACGAGCTGGCGCTGAGCCTCAGCGCGACGACGCCCGACCTTTCGGCCCGGGGCGATCTGGCGTTTCTCCAGCTCGACGTCCGCGACGAGGACGCCGACAACAATCCGAACAATCAGAACATCGACGTGGACGAGGACGGCAAGATGCCGAGCATTTTTGCCGCGGCTTTAACGATCGACGTGCTCGACCCGATCGACGATCCCGGCGACCCGAACGACGACGACAAGCTTCGTTTCGCCGATTTCACGAATTCGGAATTCAATCTGGCCGATCTGCTGGATGCGTCGATCGACGGGGGAGCCGACGTCAATCTGGACTTCGTGGTGAGTTTCGACGGCGACGCGCGTTTTCCGTCGATCGAGGCCGATTTCGAGTTGGATTGGGCATTTAGCGTCACCGACCCGGATCTCACCGGCCAGGTTCCCACGGTCGCTTTCAACAACATACGGTTGAACATTGGTTCGTTCCTTTCCGACTTTGCCGAGCCGGCGCTTTCGCAGATTCGCCAGTACACCGCGCCGCTCGATCCGATCATCGATTTTCTGAATTCGCCGACGCCGCTGTTGGAGGATTTCGGCATCGACGTGACTCCGTTGCAACTGGCGGCCATTTTCGGTCCCTCCGAGGTCGGATACATCCAGGCGGCCGCCGACGTGATCGCCCTGATCAACAGCATTCCCATCATCGACGGCCAGGTCTACGTGCCGCTGGGCAACTTCGATTTGGGCACGGTCGATCCCCGCGCCGAGGAGGACCTCACCGAGGTCGATCCCAACGGCACGATGACCGACCCGATCGCTCTCTTGCCGGGTATTTCGGGCGAAACGTCGGAGTTCGTCAACGATTCGATTCTGGCCGGCATTTCATTCCCGATCATCGAATCGCCCGGCAACGTCTTCAAGCTCCTGCTGGGCCAGGACGTTGACCTGTTCCTGTTCGACATGCCCAAGCTGGCGGTCAATTTCCCGTTCCCGCCGATCAAGATCGGCCCGCTATGGCCGCCGATCCCGATCTTCGCCGCGTTTGGCGGTTCGATCGAGGCGGGGCTCGACGTGAAATTCGGCTATGATACCCACGGGCTGAACGAGTTCCGCGAGACGGGCGACTACTGGGACATCTTTTCCGGCTTCTTCGTGAGCGATCGCGCCAATGCCAACGGCACCGGCGCCGACGTGCCCGAGGCCTATCTCAAGGGGGAGGTTTACGCGGGAATCGAACTCGGCCTCTGGATCATCGCGGCCGGCATCTCCGGCGGATTGGAACTCGATCTCTACGCCGACTTGAACGACCCGGACAACGACGGCAAGGTCCACATGGACGAATTGCTGGCCAACCTCGAAAAAGGGCTGCTCGTGGCGTTCGACATCTCGGGCGAACTTAAAGCCAAGCTCGAAGTCTACGTCGAATTGCTCTTCAAACGTTGGGACTACACGATCGCCGAATACACGATCACCACCTTCGAACTCACGCCGGACCAGATCTACCAGGATAGAATGACTTCGAACAACACGCGCGACGTTTCGAGCAACCTGGGCGTGGGGCCGGGCCAGCATCTCGACGGCCTGGGAATCGAGTCGGCCGGCGACGAAGATTGGTATATGTTCGAACTTCTGCGAACCGACAGCGTCGACGTCGACATTCGCTACAGCTACGCGCTCGGAAACATCGACCTGGAAGTCTACGACTCGACCGGCGTCAACCTGCTCGGCGAAAGCAAAACCGACCGCGACCGCGACGTGGTTTCGCTGGTCGACGTGCCCGCCGGAACGTATTACATCCACGTCACCGGCAACGCCATGAACAACTACGACCTGGCCATTGAGCCCGGCGAAACCAGCGACACGCGCGTCATCTACGTCGCCCCGGCCAGCGATGAACCGGTGTTCGATCCGGCCAATTTGAGCAACCGCTACTGGAACTATTACACCTACGAGCCGGGCAACGACGACAATACGGGACTCGTCTATCGCAAGCCCAAGGCCACGCTGACCAGCGTGCTGGCCACCTACGACCTGGGTCCCAACGACCTGATCGTTTTCGACACGGGCGAGCATGTCGGCGGCGCCACGATCACCTCGGGCGACGGCGGCGCCACCTACGTCGGTTCGATCGCCGGCGCGTCGATGACGAGCCTCAACATCAACGACTCGGACGACAGCTTAATCTATAATCTCACGTTCACCGGCGGCGCCACGGGCGTGACCATTCTCGGCGACGGCGCCAACGACGCCGAGGGCAATACGATCCGCAACTGCACGTTCAGCGATTCGGCCACGGGCCTGCGCGTCGAAAGCACGCGTCCCAACCTGATCGAAAACAACACGTTCGAGGGCGACGGCACGACCGGCGTCTATTTCGACGAGGGGGTCACCTCGGTCCTGCGGCAAAACGACGTCTCCGGATACGCGACGGGCTTCTATTGCGACAGCCGCGCGGCCGACGTCTACGACAACGATTTCCATGGCAACACGGTCGGCATGTCGACGCTGGTCGGCGTGCTCGGGCCCAACAATCCGGCGCCCATCGGCAGCCCGACGTTGCGCGAGCCCAACCGCGTGTGGGGCAACGAGACGGGCGTGCTCGTGCCCGAGGGGGCGATCGACGCCGTTGTCCGATTCAACTACGTCCACGACAACACCGAGGTCGGCATCGAGTCGCTCGCTTATAATTCCCGAATCATCGCCAACGACGTCGAGAACAATCCCATCGGCATCCGCGGCGCGTACCAGGTCGGCCCGGCCGACTGGAACGGCGAACTTTACAACCTGGTCCACGGCAACGAGGTCGGCATTTACGCCCTGCCCGGCGCCGAGGTCCGCTACAATCGGGTTTACGCCAACCAGACCGGCATCCAGGTCGAAGGCAATAGCCAGGTCCACCACAACCTCATCTACCGCAACACGCAGAAGGGCCTGCTGTTGGACGCGGCCTACAACGTCGACATAGTCAATAACACGATCTACGCCGACGCCGGCGACGGCATCCAATTGACCGGCGGCGTAATCAACGTCGACGTGCGAAACAACATCGTCCACACGACCTCGGGCTACGGCCTTTATGTCGCTCCCGACTCGCAATATGGCTACACGAGCGATTACAACAACTACTACACCGGCGGCTCGGGCAAAGTCGCTTTCCAGGGCAAGGACTTCCTGGATATCTACGATTGGCAGGTCGAGGCCGAGTCCGACCTGCACTCGATCGGCTATACCGCGGTCGACACGACGCTCGACAATCCAAGGTTCGAGAATCTCGGCCTCGACGACTACCGGCTTCAGGACGGCTCGACCAGCATCGACGCCGGCGACCCGGCCGACAGCTACGCTCGCGAACCGGGACCCAACGGCGATCGGGTCAACCTAGGCGCCTACGGCAACACGCCGCTGGCCGCCGAATCGGACGACTCCTGGCTGCGGCTGACGTATCCCCGCTTCTACGTCGACCTGATTCCCAATTGGACCTATCCGATCACCTGGGAAAGCTACAACCTGGCCGCCGGCACCGACGTCGACATCGATTTGTACGAAGTCGGCGTGGGCAAGGTGGCCGACGTGGCCGTCGTTTCCGCGGCCTCCGGCGGCACAACCTGGACGCCCGGCCTTTTCGTCGCCGGCGACAACGCCAAACGGTATCGACTCCAGTTGACCACCGTCGCGCCGACGCCGCCGGGGCCCGTCGTGCCGGATTCACCCCTGGTGGTTCAGTCGCGCGAGGCGTTTGCCATACCCAGTTTCTCGCCCGACGACGCCAATACGTTCTACGTCGACGACTCGAGCAACACGAACGATCAGTACACGCCCACGGCCGTCGGCGACAACCGCAACACGGGCCTGACGCCGTCCGAGCCGAAGGTCGTTATCCGCTCGCTGGTTCTTTCCTATCCGATGGGCGCCGGCGACGTGGTTTACGTCGACAACGGAGGCTATGTCCATGCGGTCAACTTGAACCTGTCGGGCGCGCCGCTGGCTTTCGATCCCCGGATGAATCAGGTCGACCAGACGCTCATCACCGGCCCGACCACCGCGGGCACGATCGCCACGATCGACCGGGCCAACCAGTACGACGGCTCCAAGGCGATCGACATGATCGGCTCGCCCGGCATGACGCTCGAATACCTGACCGTCATCAACGCCCAGATAGGCGTTCACGCCCGCGACGGCAGCCCGAACTTCACCGGCCGTGAGCTGACCATCTCGAACCATTCGCTCGACGGCCTGGCCGTTGCCAACAATTCCGACACGGTCCTGCTCGACGAAATGACCGTGTTCACCAACGGGCGCCATGGGATATTCATCGACGGACTTTTGGTGAGCCTCACCAATGCCCACGTATACCAAAACACCGAAATCGGCATTGCCCTGCGCGGTTCGGGCCCGGCGGTGGTCGACACGTGCGACGTCCACAACAACGGCACGGGGATCGAGATCACCAATCCCGATCCGAACATGGCCCTGGTGGGCAATCCCGACCTGGCTCTGTCGCTGGGCAACCTTGTCCACAACAACGCGAACAACGGCATCACGGCGTCGGGCTACGTGCTGGTGGCCGGCAACAGCGTTTATGAAAACGGCAACATCGGCATCCGTTTGGACGACGGGGCCGACGCCGTGTTGAACGTCTGCCGAACCCACGTCACCGGCATCTCGGCCGAGGGATCCACCTCGCACATCGCCGAAAACCGGAGCTTCAACAACAGCGACACAGGCATCATCGCCTCGTTCGATAGTTTCGTCGAGCGCAACGTGACCTACTCGAACGACGTGTTCGGCATCCACGTGACCAATTTCTCCGGCATCATCGAGCACAACCTGGTCTACGAGACGGGCTACAACTCGATCAACGTCGAAGGACCGGGCATCGACGCCAAGCTGATCAACAACACGGTCTACGAACCGTGCCCTTATGAAGAGGAGGAGGAAACGGTCGTCGAATTCATCTGGGAGTGGGACCTGTTCATGGAATCGCTCGACGGCATGACCATGTTTGCCGCAATGGCTTCCGGCGACACGAGCGTCGTGTTCGGCGAGCCCGTCGGATCGCTCTACAGCGGCACGTTCGACCTGGGGCCCGGCGGCGGACTCGGCGCTCAGACGACCGATCCCGTCCCCCTCGAACCCCTCGATGAACAGTGGCTTATTCCCTACGAGGTGACGACCGACGGACTATTCGCGATTGAATCGACGCCGTTGGTCAACATGGAGATCCACTTCGCCACGGCACAGGGCCAGATCGTCGTGCAAAACGTCGGCGGCATCCTCGTGGGCTCGGCCTCGCTCGAACTGTGCGTCGAATTTTACTTCCCCGACGAGGAAATCACGCTCATCAGCGATCCCATTTCCGTGACACGCGAGTTTGGCGTGAGCGAAGGATACGGCGCATTCGACGTGCTCCAGACCGCCGTGCCCCTTGGCCCATTCAATGTGATGGAAATGGTCGCGCTGTCCATGGACGAAATGCCCTGGGGCCATTGGCAACTCTTCAGCGCCATGCCCACGCCGGGCGAGGAACCGCAACATCCCGGCACGCGCTGCGCCGAGATCGGCATCATCGTGCAAAACCAGAGTTCCTACGTCCTGTTGCGAAACAATGTCGTCTACGTCGAGGGATGCGGCTTGATGCCGCCCGGTCAATACAGCCACGAAATCATCGTCACCGCCGACAGCACGACGAAGTGGGACAGCGATTTCAACGCCTGGGTCGCCACCGGCGGCCACACCGGCCAGTGGGCCGGCACCGAAGCGCCCTCGCTGGTCCCGTGGCAATTGCTCTCCGGCGACGACGCCTTTGCCATCGATCCACTTTGGCAAACCGTCTGGGTCGATCCCGACGGACTGGACAACTTCCTCGGCTACCAAGGCATCGGCGCCGGCGACGGCCGCGACGACAACCTCCACCTGCGAAGCCCTTACAGCGAAGTGGCCCAGGGCGCCCTGGCCCCCGTCGAGGACATCGGCGGCACGGGCCTGCCCGTGATGCTGCCCGTGGTCTGGCAGTTTGATGCCGTGCCCAATCCGAACGACCTGTCGCCGGCGGTCGACCTGGGCGATCCGGCGTATGCCTTCATCCAGGAACCCACGTTCACGCTCATGCCGGTCGAGAACGGCGATTTTATCAACGCCGGCTGCTACGGCAACACGCAGCAGGCCTCGGCCACCCAACCGCAATTCGTCCACATAGTCTATCCGATCGGCCTGGAAGAACTGGTCGAGGGCAACACCTACGACATCCAGTGGCGCTCGCAAAACTACGCCAATTCCGTCACGATCGAACTTTTGCACGGCTCGGTGAGCACCGGTTACCGGGAATACACGATCAAGTCGGGAGCGATCAACACGGGCACGTACACCTGGACCGTGCCCTCCGGCATCATCACGACGGCGTCGGATTACGTCGTGGTCGTCCGGCGCGACGACGACGGCTCGGTCGGCGAGAGCCGCCTGCAACTGGCCGTGAGTCCCCTGGACAGCGTCGCGCCCACCGTGCTCGACGCCCTGCCGCGCATCGTCGAGACCCAGCAATATATCAACGTCGCGCTGCCGCAAATCGTCCTCACCTTCAGCGAGGCCATGAACGCGACGGCCGCGTCGAATCCCGTCAACTACGATCTGCGCGGCGATGGGCCCGACGGAATTTTCTTCACCGGCGACGACCTCCTCGTTCCGATAACTCCCGCGTACCTGCCGGGTCCGCACGACGGCGCGCCGTCGACCGTCGTGCTGAACCTCGGCGCCCCGGGCCTGACCGTCGAGGACCTCTATCAACTCACGGCCTACAACACGATTACCGACCTGGGTGGAAACTCGCTGGCCGCCGACGGAATTCCCGTCAACGATTATGTCCGCCAGTTCACCATCGATTTCACCAATCCCACGGTCGACGTCGTGGCCGTTGCGACCAATCCTCGCAACACGCCCGTCACCCAAATTTCGATCGTGTTCGACGAGGAAGTCCGCGAGTTGGGGCTGGCCGATCTCCGATTGACGCGCGACGGCGGGCCCAATCTGCTCACCGGCGAGCAGATCATTCCCTTCGGCGATGGCGTTACCTGGACCATTCCCAACCTCGAGGACCTCACGAGCGAGGACGGCCACTACGTGCTCCAGTTGATTCCGGCGAATTCCCAGATCCGCGATCTGGCGGGCAATCCGCTGCTGGTCGGCGACACCATCGATTGGATCATGGATACCGAAGGACCAAGGGTCGGCGTCGTCGGACTCGACGGATACGAGCCGCTGCCGGTCGGAACCGACCAGCTCACGTTCCAGTTCAGCGAACCGGTCGCGTCGTTCGCCGCGGGCAACCTTTCGCTCGCGCGAATCGGCGGAAGCACGGTGACGCCCAGCCAAGTTCTGCTGGCTCCCGATCGACTCTCGGCAACCGTGAGTTTTGCCGGCTCCCTGCTGCCGGGCAACTATCTGTTGACGGTCTTCGACTCGGTCGTCGATGACGCGGGCAACGCGCTGGATGGAAACGCGAACCGGCTGGCCGACGATCCGGCCGATCACTTCCTCACTGCCCTGTCCGTCGCGGCCATTCCCGGCGACGCTAACCGCGACAACGCGGTCGACGCCGACGACGCCCTCATTCTGGCTGAGCACTGGGGCATGTCCGACATGGGCTGGACCGACGGCGACTTCACCAGCGACGGCGCCGTCACGGCGGCTGATGCCGCGATTCTCGCAGCCAACTGGGGCGCCAGCGTCGCCGAGGAAAGCGAACCGACCGTGGATCCGGTCGATCCCGTTCCCGCCAAACCGTTGGTCGGACCGGTTCAGGCCGCCCCCAGGGGCGCGGCGCGGCGGCCGATCACCCCGCCGGCGGGACGCGCGTCATCGGCCGCTGCCCGGCCGCCGGCCGTCTTCGAATCGGCGCCCGCCGCCCACGACACGGTTCTGGCCGAAGAGCAATACGGCCCGCAAGTCGGCCTGACCACGCTCGAACGTCAACAACTGGCCTGGTCGTTTACCCAGACCCAGCGACGAAATCGCGACCGCGACGATAAGACCGAGGACAAAACCGCTTTGGCCGTCGACCTTTTGCTGGCCGATCGATAGACGG
>JAFGAY010000337.1 GCA_016933425.1 Pirellulales bacterium | reverse complement strand
TGTCGCCTTTCGCTCCGCGAAAGTAGCGTGGAATAGTCGCTGCTTTCGCGGAGCGAAAGGCGACAGAAGGTTTTCCGCAACAGAAACGACTTAGGTGCTTAGGTGCCATGGCCACGCTTGCCGTGGCCATGCGGCTGTCAGAAACATGCTCACGACAAGCGTGAGCATGGCACCCAAATTCCCTGACGCCCGCGGCGCCGGTTTCAGAAGACGTTTTCAGGAATTCGCGCTGCCGGCGGCCTGTTCGTGGCTATGGACGAGGTGGGGCATCCAAAGGGCCTTGTCGACCAGCTCGAGCAGCACTTCGGGATCGAACGGTTTGCGAAGGTAATAGGCCCCGCCCACCGCATGGCTCCGCCGGATAATGTCGGGAATCTGTGCGCCGGAGAGGAACATGACGGGCACGTCTTTCAAGGAGTTCTTGCTTTTAATCGATTCGCACAGTTCCAGGCCGCTTTCGCCGTCGAGGTTGATGTCCGAGATGATCAAGTCGGGCATCGTGATTTCGGCGAACCGGAGGGCCTTTTCCGAGTTGTCGCAACAGTGGCAGACGTAGCCCGCTCCGGCCAACACAGTGGCCACGTCGCCCAGAACGTCCGCCTCGTCGTCGATGACCAGAATCAAGGGCTGTTTTGCTTTGTCGCTATAGACCACGGGCAAGTCTCCTCGGAACGTCGGGAAAGGGGTCGAAGCGTTTTCGTATCCACGCCGTGCTTCGCCACCATTTCTTCTTTCGTCCTAAGACTCACCAGGAATTAGGATTCTCTTCCCCGCTTGCCTCATTGGAATCACCCGGCGAATCGGCGCGATCGTCATAATGCGGCCGCATATTGACCAGATAGACGAGGGCCGCGAAGTCGTAAACCGCGTGCGCGACGATCGGCACGAGCAGATTGCCCGTCGCGATCCAAAGCCAACCCAGATAAAGGCCGATGAGGGCAGTCAGTATCGAATAGGCGGGCGAAATGGGATGCGCCAATCCGAACACGAGGCTGCCCGCAGCCAGGCCAATCCAAACGCCGGCCGTGCCGCCGATCCATTGGGCCGTTCCGCCTTGAATCAGACCGCGAAACAGCATTTCCTCGCCGATGCCCGCCACGAGGGAAATGGCGGCCAACTCGGCCACGCGGCACTGGCGAAACAGGGGCACCAACCGCTCGTCGACCAATCGCGCCAGTCGGGCCAACGGTCGCCAGGAACACCGAAGGCTTAGCCAAAAGAGGGCCAACGGAGGCAGAGTCGCCAGCAAACCCCAGCCTGCGTCGGCCGCCCCAAGGCGAAACGTCTCGGCGGGCCGGCAACCCACCAGCCAACCAAGCCCCACGGCCACGACGGCCAGCGACGCCTCGAACAACGTGGCGACCAGGGCGAAATGCTCGGCGGGCGGGTGCTGTTCTTCCATGGCCATCGCGGGGCGGCATGATCTCGCCGGCGCCGACAGGATGTTTGCACAATGAAGCACGGCCACGCCAGCAAGACCATGCCACCCGGGGAATCTGATCCGCATTATGGGTCGTTTGCGTCCATCGGTCAACGGCCTCGCCGTCGGACAATCCTTGGAATGTGTTTTGAAATGCGTGAGATGCTTCGGCCAAACCGATACAAGGTTGGGGGCGGTTCGGCCAGGTAGTTGCCAAACCTTGCTCCACCGGGACAAGCCCGGTGGGGATTATGGTCGCCAAAACGAATTCAAAAGACGTGCTTTTTCAAAGAACACTAATTCACACTAATCAAAGCAAATCAGTGGGAATTAGCGAGAATCAGTGTTCCTTTCTCTTTCTCTCTCTGATAGTGTTGATTTCAATCAATATTACTTTGAGGCGGAGCCTCAATGAGCCGCGGCGGGTTGATCGAGTGCGGCCAATTTTCATTGCGGCTCGCAAAAAGTATCCCATGTTTTCCGTCTCGCCTTCCACTTTTTCCTTGCCCGCGTCTACCCTGCCCCATGGGGCGGCTCACCCCCCGGGGAGTTGCAAATCGGTCGCCCCGAGGGATAATGGGGGAATATGCACACTGATGCGCAACAACTCGATACGCGGGTCCGCGTCGTCACGCCCGAGAACATCGCGTTCCAGTATCACGTGGCTGGGCCGTTTCGTCGGCTGCCCGCCTATCTGATCGATCTGGCCATTCGCGTGACGGCGGGCTTGGTAACGCTCTTGGGGCTGTCGCTCGCGTTCGGATTCGCGGGTCTGGGGAGCGTGGGTTTGGGCATTTGGCTCTTGTTATTTTTCATGTTGACCTGGTTCTACGGCGGCTTGTTCGAGACTTTCTGGAACGGCCAGACGCCCGGCAAGCGAATCATGCGCATCCGCGTCTTGTCGGTCGAGGGGCAGGCGATCAACGCATCGCAGGCCGTGCTGCGTAACATTCTGCGCACGGTCGACGCGCTCCCGTTTTTGTATCCCTTGTTTTTTTTCTACCTGGTCGGGCTGGTCTCGGCCACGATGAACAAGCGGTTTCAGCGTCTGGGCGATCTGGCCTGCGGGACGATGGTCGTTTGCGAGGAACCTCACTGGCTCAAGGGGGTTGCCCGGATCAACGAGCCCGAGGTGCTTCGGTTGACGCCGTCGATTCCGGCCCGGTTTCAGCCCGACCGTTCGCTGGCCCGGGCCTTGGCCCTTTACGTGGGTCGTCGGGCCAACTTCGCGCCGGCGCGGCGGCTCCAGATCGCCCGATACGTGGGCGTTCCCTTGCGCGAGGAGTTGGGACTGCCGCAATCGACCAACTTGGATCACTTGTTGTGCGCGCTTTATAACCGGGTATTCGTGACCGAGGACACTCCGGAACCGAACGGGCCGCCCGCCGCGCCCCCGGCGAGCGAACCGGCCAGCGGCGCGAGTCCTTTCGCGGCCGTCGCCGCATTGGCCCTGGGCGAGCGAGGCGACGCATGAAAGTATCCGATTTGTTGGAAGCCCGGCGGGAGAATTGGAGCGCCCTGGAGCAGCTTTGCAAGCAGCTTGAGTCGCGTGGCCGCCGCCGGCTCGACGCATCGGCGGTGAGCCGGTTCGCCGCGCTTTACCGGTCGGCGTGCGCCGATCTGGCGTTGGCCGACGCGTATCAGTTGCCCCAGGAAACGATCCGCTATCTCCATCAACTGGTCGGCCGCGCCCACAATCAGCTTTACCGGAGCCGGCTGTTCCACCTTTCGACGTGGACCCGACAACTTCTGGTCGACGTTCCCCAGCGGTTGTTTGGCGACCGGGCCGTGCGGCTGGCGTTCGTCGTCTTTTGGGGTATTTTTCTCCTCTCGGGCGTGCTCAGCTACATCCGGCCCGACTTCGCCCGGCACGTCGTGGGCAAAGAGACGCAAGCCCAGATCGAGGAGATGTATTCCCAGCCGGTCAACAAGGAGAATCCGGCGTTTCGCGGCGCGATGATGGGTTTTTACGTTGCCCACAACGCGGGAATCGGCTTGCGGTGTTTTGCGATGGGCCTTCTGTTCGGCGTTGGCGGACTGGTGGCGACGATTCAGAACGCGGCCTTGCTTGGCGGTATTTTCGGCCACATGGCCACCACGGCCCAAAGCGGTAATTTTTTCCATTTCGTCACGGCCCATGGGCCTTATGAACTGACGGCCATCGTCATGGCGGCGGGAGCCGGAATGCGGATGGGATTCGCCCTGTTGGAGACCCACGGGCTGACCCGAATCGCCTCGCTTCGCCGCGCGGCGATTCAGTCCGTGCCGATCATGGGGGCGTTTGTTGTTTTGTTTGCGTTAGCCGCGCTGATCGAGGCTTTTATCTCGCCTTCGTCGTTGCCTTACGAGGTGAAATTCGGCGTCTTCGTGTTTTCGATCGTCACGCTTGTGTTCTATTTCGTGTTTCTCGGCTACCCCAGGGGGCACCGCCGTGCAGTTGGACAAAACCCGGATCGTCGTTCGTGAGCGGTCCTTTCTCGACATCCTCGATCTGTCGCTGGTGGTGATTCGCCGGTGGGCGGGACCGCTGGCCGTTGCGTTGGCCGTGGGCATTGTCCCCTTGTTCTTGATCAATGCCTTGCTGCTGTCGGGCATGGAGGAGTCCGACCCGGAATTGCATTTTCCGCTGGGCTACATGATGCTGCTGGTGCTGTTGGTGGCGTGGGAGCTTCCGCTGGCGACGGCTCCGGCGACGCTTTTCCTGGGGCAGGCCGTTTTCGAGGACCACCCCTCGGCGTCGCGTGTGGCTGTCGACCTGATGAAATCGCTGCCCCAGTTGATTCTCTACCAGGTGTTGCTAAGGGCCGTGATGATAGTGTTCGTCGTGACGTGGATCTGGCTGCTCAACCAGTATTATTACTTGAGCGAGGTGATTCTGTTGGAACGCAATCCGCTGCGTCAGAAATCGCCGGCCCGACCGTCGACCGCGCGCCGCTGCCGTACGCTGCACGCGCGGATTGGCGGCGATCTGTTCGTCCGGTGGATGGGCACGGTGGGGCTGGGCGGCGTGCTGCTCGCGTCGTTCTGGGGATCGATCTGGATCGTGCGAGGATTGTTTTTAAGCACGTGGGAAGTCGAAAACGCGCTGTTTACCCACTATTTCCAGGCGTCGCTGTGGCTGGTGGCCGGGTTTTTCTGCGTTGTGCGATTCCTGAGCTACCTCGACACGCGCATCCGGCGCGAGGGTTGGGAAGTTGAGCTGATCATGCGGGCAGAAAGCCAACGCTTGGCCGGACCGGAACCAAACTGACCCACGTTCAAAAATCGTGGATCGGCGTGGGACGGATCGGAGGAGAATCGTCGTCCTCCTCGGCCGGGTCTTCATCGTCCTCGTCCTCCTCGTCGACCGTTTCCAAGCGGAAGTACTCGTCGCAGATCCAAGTCAGACGGCCCAACAGACGGAAGTAGAGCATGGCGGCGGCCACCATGACGCCGGCCAGCGCGCCCAAACCAACCATTTTGAGCAGGGCAACGTTCTTAAATCCCATAAAGACCAGCGAAAGAACGCCGGCCGCCAGCAGCGCTAGCCCCACGATCATGAGGCCCGATTCGAGGAAAAAAACAGCCCAGGTCCAGCCGCGTTTCACCAGGCTTTCCAGCACGATCGGCGAAACGACCGCCAGCGGCGACTGCTTTTCGAGCGTCGAGAGAAGCACGACGGGAAACAGCAGCCAGAGAACGACCGGCGCGAGCCACCAGACGGAAAGAATCCCGCCGAAAGGTAGCGCCAGTAAGTGCAGCGCGCCGAGGGGAACCACCGCACTGACCAGAAAATAAATCGCCGCGCCGATCCAATCGACGAAAATGGGCTCGGGCCACTCGACGATCACCTTGTTGCCCGCCGCCGAGTCTTGAAGAATGGCCATTAAAAACCCGCTGGCCGAAAGCAGTCCGATCAAGGCGATCAACAGGGCGATCATGCCCATCAGGAACGTGGCCACCGGGCCGAATTGGCTCGTGTTCATGGCGCCCACGGCCATGTCGGCCAGAATGAGCACGAGGACGGCCGTTGCCGTAAATCCGGCCCAACAAACGACGCCTCCCAGCGAGAAGAAGAACGTCAACACGCCGTTGATCATCGGGTGGCGCGGCGGTTTCGGGCGCTCGGACAGCGGGAGCTTATCGCGCCACGGCTCGCGGCTCGAGGGCCGTTGATCCGGCGGAAGCTCGTCGTCGGTGAACTCGTGGGAATGGTCCCATACGGGAATGACCGGTCCCGAGTGTTCGCCGGGCGCCGGTTCCCGAATGTCGTGGGGCACCTCTTGCACGGCGTATTCATCGTCGCTCGACGGCGGGGCGACGTAGACCTGTGATTCGCGCAATGGAGAAGGGGATGCATCGGTCCTGATCTCAATCCGCTGCCCACACTTGGGACAAGGCAGATGCCGGCCGACGCGCGAGGCCGGCGCCTTCACCAGTGAACCGCACCCCGGACAGGCAATCTGGACGAGCTTTTCCTGAGATTCCCCCACGGCATGATGGTCCGTATGCGTGAAGTGTTGTCGCGACACCCCATCCTACCGCTTCTTTCCGGATTGAATCAACCCCCCGCGTCGAGGCGGTTGTGGAGCTTCGATTTGGAAAAGAGAACTGGCCCCGTGGTCTCGATAATACTTTTTTCGCCATTTCATGCCCGAGAACCGTTAAAAGCCGACTCGAGGTCCTCGGTAATCGGGCGAACCGCGCGTCGAAATAAATCGGTGGCCGGAGAAAATGGCCGGGCGATTATAATGGAAGTTGTTGTTTTTTCTGAAAAGGAGCATCCATGAGTCGGGGACCGCGGCGGAGAACGAATCGAAAGCCGGAGACACCCCGCCCGGTGGTCTCCCACGACGGCTCGGGCCACGCGGAGCCCGTTTCGGCGGCGCACGCGGCGGCCAACCTGCAAACCGGCGCGTCGTCGGGACCACCGGCCGCGACGTCCAACCGGCACGGCCCGACGCGGCGCCGCATCGACGATCTGATCGAGCAGATTCACCAGTCGGCCGACAAGTTGGCCCAGGACGATTCGAGCCGCGGCGATCTGAAAATACTCGCCCGAACGATGCTCGAGTTGCGATACGCTTTCAAGGTTTTCGCTCCCTATCGATCGAAGCGCAAGGCAACCGTTTTTGGCTCGGCGCGGACCACGCCCGGCGATCCGTGCTACCAGCAAGCGGTCGCGCTCGGCCGGCTTATGGCCGAAGCCGGATGGCTCGTCGTGACCGGCGCCGCCAGCGGCATCATGGAGGCGGGCCACATCGGGGCGGGCCGCGAAAACTCGATGGGCCTGAACATCATGCTCCCCTTCGAGCAAGAGGCCAATCGGGTGATCGCCGACGATCCCAAGCTGGTCCACATGAAGTATTTCTTCACACGCAAATTAATGTTCGTCAAGGAATGCCACGCCATTTGCCTGTTGCCCGGCGGATTCGGCACGCTCGACGAAGGCATGGAGGTGCTCACGCTCATTCAGACGGGCAAGCGCGACATGATTCCCGTCGTGTTTCTCGACGAACCGGGCGGGAGTTTTTGGCGCGACTTCGAGCAATTCATTCGCCGGCGGCTGCTCGACCGGGGCATGATCGCCCCGGCCGACATGTCATTGTTTCGCTTGACCGACAACGTCGAGGAAGCGGTCGGCGAGATTCTCGGGTTTTTCCGCGTCTATCACAGCATGAGGTACGTCCACGAGCGGCTCGTGCTGCGGCTGTCTCGGCCGATCGACGACGAGCAGCTCGACGCGATCAACCGCGAGTTTTCCGACATCGTCGTGCGGGGCGGCATCGTCCGCAGCGGCCCGCTGGCCGAGGAACGCGACGAGCCGGAACTGGCCCACCTGCCGCGGCTGGTTTTCCATTTCAACCGCTACGATCAGGGCCGGCTGCGGCAGTTGATCGATCGTCTGAACGCGGCAGACCCGAAATAGTCGGCCGTCGCATGAGGGAACTTCTTCCAACGTTCCCCCCAAATCGGCTGTTGCCCGAGGGTTGGCCGGACGTATATTCTCTTATTCCCTCGCGTGGAGCCTTGCGGCGCGCGCGCACCCACGCGGCCAGGGCTTCGGGACCAGTTCAGCTTATGTTGCGGTGGTGAGGGTGGTTCGGCGGGCGAAGGGGTGGCCCAGGCGGGTGGTGAGGTGGCG